>CAVPGG010000026.1:0-9127 GCA_963703755.1 uncultured Pseudomonadota bacterium | reverse complement strand
CACGAGCAGGCGCTTGATTTCGTGATAGACGTTGAAGGTCTCGGTCGTCGGCGTCGAGAGATCGCAGAAGACCATCTGCGTGAGGCGTCCCGCTGCCGTTCGCTGCCAGGTGTCGAAGATCTTCCCCGCGGCCTTCGCGACCTTGTCATCCTCGGCGGCCTTGTACCAGAACTCGACAAGGCGCATATCGAGCGCCGCCTTTTGACCCTCCGACACGATTTTCAGCATGTTGTCGTCGCGCGGCGACACGTGCTTCAGGTTCGAGGCGCGGGCAAGCAGGCCCCGGATGTAGTTCTTCAGCACGGGGCTGGCGGGCGACGAGATGACGAGTGGCTTTCCGCCGGCGATGGCGGGACGCGGGATCGGCAGCTTGGACCTGAGTTCTGACGTCGGCGAATTCGTAGAACATGCCGAGGAGCTCGGGCAGGTTCGAGAATTTGGCGAAGCGTGTGTTCATGCGATAGCCGGCGCCGGTCGGCGACAGTTCGAGGCACGATACGTCCTCGCCGAAATTCGCGGCCCAGGCATCGAACTGCGCCATACGCCTGGCTTCGAGCGTCGCGGGTCCTGCTCGACAGAAGCTTCGTTTGGGGCGAGGTCGACAGGGATTTCGCCGACAGCCCGCATCATCTCTCGCTTCAGGTGAAATGGGGGCGCAGCTCGACGGTGCCGATCGAGACCTTCGGCGTGGTCGCGGCGTGGGACCCGTGGCGCGAGATACTCAACGTCTACGCGTCGATCCAGATGCCGAAATATCCCGATCAGATCGCGGCGGCGCTCAAGATCCCCGGCTCGGGCGTGCGCGTGCATCACGACGTTGACGTGGGCGGCAGCTACGGGGTCAAGCGCGGGATAAAGCATACGGTCGTCGTCGGTTACCTCGCGCGCCGGCTCGGCTTTCCGGTGCGCATCATCGAGGATCGCCTGGAGAACATGCGCGGCGGCGACGCGCACGGGCCGGAGCGCAATTTCAACGTCGAGGCCGCGTTCGACGAGCGCGGCGTGATCCGCGCGATGAAGATGCGCGCGCTCGACAATGTCGGCGCCTATGCGGGCCGCTCGCCGTTCCAGCTCGGCAAGCCGGTCAGCGCCATCGTCGGGCCCTATCGCATCAAGAGCGTCGCCTATCGGGCGATCGCGGTGATGAGCAACAAGACCGTGCAGGAGGCGGTGCGCGCGTTCGGCCAGGCGCCGACCAACTACGCGATCAAGTCCACCATCGAGGCGGTCGCGAACGCGCTCGGGCTCGACCGGCTGGAGGTGCGCCGGCGCAACCTGATCCGGCACGAGGAGTTTCCCTACCTGATCCCGAGCGGCAGCACTTACGACAGCGGCGACTATCACGCCGTGATCGACAAGGTGCTGGCGCGCGCCGATTACGCCAAGCTCGTCGCCGAGCGCGACCGGCTGCGCGCGCAGGGCCTGCTCGCCGGCATCGGCATTGCGGCCTGCCTCGAGCCGAGCGGCGGCAACTCGTCGTTCGAGCCGCTGCTCAACCCGAAGAACGTCACGACCACGTGGATGAACTCGTGCCGCATCAGCGTCGACCTCGGCGGCGCCATCACGGCCGCGATGCACACGACCTCGTCGGGCCAGGGGCACGAGACGATGGTCGGCACCGTGGTCGGCGAGGTGCTGGAGGTGGACCCGGAACGCGTGCGCGTCATCCGGCCGGACTCGATCGCGTCGCTGCCGAGCAATACGCCGGTCGGCAGCCGCATGGCGATCATGCTCGGCGGTGCTGCGTTCCACGCGGCCGAGAAGCTCAAAGCGCGGCTGGTCGCGATCGCGGCGCATGACCTCGGCATTCCGCCGGAGCGCGCGGTCTACCGCGACGGCGACGTGTTCGACCGCTCGGCGCCCGACACGCGGCGGACCTGGAGCGAGCTCGTCACGATCGCGCACCGCTATTTCGATCGGCTGCCGCCCGGCGTCGAGCCGGGCCTTGCGGTCTCGCACATCATGCAGGTGCCGACCGGCGGCACGCTGCCGACCGCGGACGGGCGCGTGCAGATGTATCCGTGCTACGCGTTCGAGTTCCACCTGCTGCTGCTCGCGATCGATCCCGACCTCGGCAAGCCGGAAATCCGGCGCTACGTGGTCGGGCACGACTGCGGCACGGTGATCAACCCGAAGATCGTGCGCGGCATGACGCTCGGCGGCATCGCGCACGGCATCGGCGCCGCGCTCTACGAGGAATTCGCCTACGACGCGCAGGGCCAGATGGTGGCGCAGAGCTTCATGGACTACCTGCTGCCCTCCGCGCACGAGGTGCCCGAGATCGACATCGTCGAGCACGAGACGCCCTCGCCGCACACGGTGTTCGGGCAGAAGGGCTCGGGCGAGTCGGGCTACCTCGGCGCGCCGGCCGCGATCGCGAGCGGCGTCAACGATGCGCTCAAGCCGCTCGGCATTGTGGTCAACAGCCTGCCGATGAAGGCGCCGCGGCTCGGCGATCTGATCGCGGCGGCGCGGGAGAAGAAGAGGTGATGCGCGTCACCCTCCCCTCAGGGCCCCTGCAGGGGGAGGTCACTCGCCGTAGCGTAGCGAAGGCGGTTGGGGTGAGCTGACGCGCCGCCACCCCACCCCGGCTCCGCTCACTTCGTTCGCTGCGCCGATCCTCCCCCTGCAGGGGAGGGTGAAGAGAGGACGCGCTTGCGCTCCAGTTCATCGATCTCGCCTTCCGACAGGCCGAGCACCTCGCCCAGGACTGCCGCCGCATCCTCGCCGAGCCGCGGCGCAAAGCGCGTGCGCACTGCCGGCGCGTCGGCGAACTTCATCGGACTGCCCATCACCCGCGCATGACGGCCGTCCGGCGTCGAAAGCTCCGTCACCATGCCGCGATGGCGAATCTGCGGATCGGCGACGACCTGGCCGAGCGTGTTGACCACGGCGACCGGGACGCTGTCGGCCTCGAGCCGCGCCACCCAGTCGGCGGCCGGGCGCGCCTTGAACGCCTCCTCGAGATGCGCCCACAGCGGCAGACGATTGTCGTAGCGGGCGCGCGCCGTGGCGAAGCGCGGATCGGCGGCGAGCGCCGGCTCGCCGAGCACGCGGCAGACCGCCTGCCAGTTGGCCTCGGTCACGGCGCAGATCACGAAATCCTGGCCGTCGCCGCCCGTGAAGGCGCGATAGACCGGAATCGAGTCGTGGCCGCTGCCCTGGCGCCCCGGCCCCTTGCCGGAATGAAGGAAGTACGCGGCCTGATAGGTGAGCATGGCGGCCTGGCAGTCGAGCATCGAGATGTCGATCGTCTCGCCCTGCCCGGTCGCGTTGCGGCGATTGAGCGCCGCCAGGATCGCGATCACCGCATACATGCCGGCCGCGATGTCGCCGACCGGGATGCCGGCGCGCACCGGCGGACCGCCCGGTTCGCCCGTGAGGCTCATCCCGCCCGACAGCGCCTGCACGATCATGTCGTAGGCCGGCTTGTCGCGATACGGGCCGCCCTGGCCGAAGCCGGTGATCGCGCACCAGATGAGCCGCGGGTTTGCCTGGCGGATATCGGCGGCGCTGAGGCCGAGCCGGTCGAGCACGCCGGGCCGGTTATTCTCGAGCACGACATCGCAGCGCGCCGCCAGCTTGCGCACGAGCTCGACGCCTTCGGGGCGCTTGAGATCGACCGCGACGCTGCGCTTGTTGCGATTGAGCGAGATGAAATAGACGCTGTCGTCGCCGACGAAGTGCGGCTGCATGGCGCGCGCCAAGTCGCCGGCCGGCGGCTCGAGCTTGATCACGTCGGCGCCGAGGTCGGCGAGGATCTGCCCGCCGAACGGGCCGGACAGCACTTGCGTCATTTCGAGGACGCGCAGGCCGGCGAGGAGGGGCGGGCCCACGGGCGGAGTCGTTATGCTCATGCACTGGCCGCGAGCACGCTTCACCCTCCCCTGCAGGGGGAGGGTCGGCGCAGCGAACGAAGTGAGCGAAGCCGGGGTGGGGTGGCAGCGCTGGCGGACACACCCCACCCCGCCGATCTACGCGTTCGCGTAGATCGGCGATCCTCCCCTGCAGGGGAGGGTGAAGAAAGAGGATCACAGCTTCTTCCGCGGGGTGGGGTCGAGGCCGAAGATGCGGGCGGCGTTGAGGCCGAGGATGTTGCGCTTGGCCTGCTCGGAGAGGAACGGCAGGTCGTAGATGGTCGACGGCAGGTCGAAGTCGAAATGCGGCCAGTCGGACGCGAACAGCAGCTGCGTCTCGGCGTTGATCATCTCGAGCGTGCATTGCAACGCTTTGCGGTTGCTGATCTCCATCGGCTGGGTCGTGTACCAGCAGTGCTCGCGCATGTACTCGCTCGGCAGCCGCTTGAGCTGTGGCGCCTCGGACGGGCGCATCAAGTACTGGTCGTCGAGCCGCTGCATCAGGAACGGCACCCAGGCGAGCCCGCTCTCGACCCAGATCGACTTGAGCTTGGGGAAGCGCTCCGGGATGCCGTTGAGGATCCAGTTGGTCATGTGCACGAGGTTGCACCACACGAAGCCGAGCGCATGCATGCCGACGAAGCGGTTGATGGTGGCGAGCGAAGGATCGTTCCAGTGATAGCCCGCGTGGAACGCGATCGGCTTGCCGGTCTCCTGGATCATCGCGTAGAGCCGCATGTAGTCGTTGTGGTGCACGGGCTTGTAGCGCGTCGACGTGATGCAGAAGCCGATGACGCCGGTCTGATCGGCGAACTCCTTGACGACGCGCTCGGCCTCGACCGGCGTGTTGAACGGGACATAGACCAGCGTCTTGATGCGGTCGTCGGCGGACAGCACGTTTTCGATCAGCCATCTGTTGTAGGCGCGCGCGAGCCACACCTCCATCTCGGGCTGCGGATGCATGCCGAGCATGAGCATCGGCGTCGGGAACACCACCATGTAGTCGATCGCCAGCGACTCCATGGCGCGGCGCGTGAGCGTCACGTCGCGATGCACGTCGGTCTCGGTGACGGTCTCGCGCTGGCCGTCCTGGTGCGGGATGCGGCCGCCGACGCTCTGGTAGCGCAGGCCGAGATCGCCGCTGAGCCCATAGGGCGGCGCGCCGACGCGCTCGTTCATGAAGTGGATCGCCTGCTCGCGGACCACCGGATCCTCGATGAAGCGGACGATCTCCTTCCACGACACGGTTTCGACGTGGTGGGCGTCGATGTCGCAGATCAGCACGTCCTGGAAATTGCGCCGGCGCGCGTCGCGCTTGGCGTGCGCGAGGATCTCGCGGGTGTCGGCAAAGACGCTCGCCTCCTGCGGCGACAGGAGTTGCGGGACGGAAGCCGTGGGCGCATTCATGGCTTTTCCTCCAGATCATAAAGCTTCTCGTCGGGCCGGCGCCGGAACCAGAGCGCCAGCTCCATCGGTCCGAGACGCAGCGCACGCAAGAGCTCCGACACCGCGGTCAGCACCTCGGTCGCGGTCAACGGATCGGTCTGTTCGCGAACGACGGGCGTGAAGGTGCGCTCCTCGACATCGGACTTCATGTAGTAGAGGCGGATCGCCGCGGTGAGCAGCTGCGCCACCGCCTCGTCGGAGACGCGGGCGGCCTCCCCGTCACGCGCGAGCGTGCGCGCCGCCTGATGCAGGTCGGCCGCGTAGCGGTCGATCCACGCGTGCGGATCGTTCGCCAGCGTTGCGTCAGACGACGACATAGACATGGCCGTCGGTCACCTCGAGCGTCGCCTTGCGCAGGCCCGCCTTGGGATTGCCGGGATGCTTGCCGGTCTAGGCTGTACTCCCAGCCGCGCCAGGGGCAGACGATGTGCTTTTCGGTTTCGCTGTATTGCATCATGCGGGTGTGCCCATTGGCGTCGATCGGCTCCTCGACCTTGCCGTAGATGCGGCCCTGGCACACCGGGCCCTGCAGGTGGGCGCACTGGTTGTGCCAGGCGACCAGCTCGCCGTCGATCTTGAACACGCCGACCTCGGTGCCGTCGCAGGAGATCACCTTGCGGCTGCCTTCGGCGAACTCGTCGAGGCGTCCCACCACGTATGATTTCATCGCGCGCCGATCCTCGGGATGATTGTTGTCTTTGGGACGAATCTATCCGAGCCGCCACGGCAAAGACAGGGCATATTGGCGCGGCGCTCATCCGCAAATGCGGGTTGATCGCTCGCCCACGGGCGGTAAATTCAGCCGCAAAAGCGACCTGTTCGACGCGGGGAAATGCCATGCACACGACACGACGATCGGTCTCGGCTTCGCTCCTCGCCGCACCGCTGCTTCTGCTGCCGCTCGGCGCGGCGCGCGCGGCCGACTGGCCGACCCGGCCGATCCGCATCATCGTTCCGTTCGGCGCGTCGGGTGTCACCGACATCGTGACCCGCATCGTATTCGACAAGGTGGGCCAGCAGCTCGGCCAGCAGATGATCGTCGACAACCGGCCGGGCGCCGGCGGCACCATTGCGGTCGACCTCGCGGTGCATGCGGCGCCGGACGGCTACACCTTCATCATGGCCGACCCATCGGGCTCGCTGCCGGCCAACATCACGCTTTATCCCACGCTCAAATACGACCCGCGCAAGGATTTGGCGCCGGTCGCGATCGTCGGGACAACCGGTGCCGCCGTAACGGTTCCGGCGTCGTCGCCGGTCAAGACGCTCAAGGAACTGGTCGAGCTCGGAAAGCAGAAGCCGGGCGAATTGACCTATGTGTCGGTCGGCAACGGCACGCCCGGCCATCTCAACGGCGAGATGTTCAGCCGCCTCGTCGGCATCAAGGCGGTGCACGTGCCCTACCGGGTGATGTCGCAGGCCGTGACCGACATGATCGCGGGGCGCGTCTCGTTCTGGATCGTGCCGATCCCCGGACTGCTGCAGCAGATCAATGCCGGACAGGTGCGCGCGCTCGCGGTCGCGGGCGACGCGCGCTCGCGCGACTTGCCCGGCGTCCCGACCGTCGAGGAGACCGGGTTCGGCCATTTCGATGCGTCGACCACCTACGCGCTGTTCGGACCGGCCGGCACGCCGACGGATATCGTCGACAAGATGCACGAAGCGATCAGCAAGGCGCTCGAATTCCGCCGAGGTGCAGCAGAAGCTGCGTACCGCCGGGGTCGAGCCGAAGATCGGATCGCCCGCCCAGGCCAAGGCCATGCTCGAGGAGCGGACCCCGCAATGGGCCGAGGTGATCAAGAGCGCCGGAATCAGGGCCGAGGGGCGGTGAGGCGCCGCCGCAGCGGAGCAGCCACCCCGTGCCCTACATCATCGCGGTCGACATCGGCGGCACGTTCACGGACCTGGTCGCCTGCAACGTCGAGAGCGGCGCGGTCGCGTTCACCAAGAGCCCGACCACCTACGGCAATCTCGGCGCCGCGATCTTCGACTGCATCCGCAAGGCGCGGCTCGACGCGCGCGAGGCGAGCTTCGTCAAGCACGGCACGACCCTCGTCATCAATGCGCTGCTGCAGCGCGCCGGGGCGAAGACGGCGCTCGTCGCGACCAAAGGCTTCCGCGACATCCTGGAAATCGGCCGCGGCAACCGCACGCAGCCGTTCAACCTGCGCTTCCGGCGCGAGCCGCCGCTGATCCCGCGCGAGCTGCGCTTCGAGGCCGAGGAGCGGATGGAGGCGTCCGGCAACGCCCGCGTGCCGCTCGCGACCGAGGCCCTCGCGGGAATCGCGGACACGCTGCGCGGCGAAAAGATCGAGGCGGTGGCGATCAGCTTCCTCAACGCCTACGTCAATCCGGCGCACGAGCAGGCGGCGGCCGAGGCGCTGCGCAAGCTCATGCCCGGCGTGTTCATCACCACCGGCTCCGAGCTCACGCGCGAGTGGCACGAGTTCGAGCGCACCGCGACCGCGGCCGCCAATGCCTATGTGGGGCCGCAGGTGAGCCGCTACATCGCCGACTTCGACGCCGAGCTGCGCGCCGGCGGCTTTCCCGGCGCGCTGCTGCTGATGGGCTCGCATGGCGGCGTGATCTCGGCCGAGCGCGGCTGCCGCGAGCCGATCACGCTGGTCGAATCGGGTCCCGTCGGCGGCTGCATCGGCGCCGCCTCGTTCGGCAGCGCGCTCGGCAGCGACAACCTGGTCGCCTTCGACATGGGCGGCACCACGGCGAAATGCGCCATGGTCGAGCGCGGCCGCTATGCGGTCGAGTTCGATCTACTACGTCGGCGGACCGGATGCCGGCTTCCCGATCCGCGGCAACGTGATCGACATTCTCGAGGTCGGCATCGGCGGCGGCTCGATCGCGTGGCTCGACGACCTGAAAAGGCTCAATGTCGGGCCGAAGAGCGCGGGCTCGATGCCGGGGCCGGCCTGCTACGACCGCGGCGGCAGCGAGCCCGCCGTCACCGATGCGCAGCTGGTGCTGCACCGGCTCGATGCCCAGCGTTTCCTCGGCGGCGAGATGACGCTCGCGCCCGCCAAGGCGCAGACCGCGCTGACGCAGCGCATCGCGGTGCCGCTCGGCTATGCGGGCGAGGACGCCGTCACGCGCGCCGCCAAGGGCGTGCTCACGATCGCCAACCTGACGATGTCGTCGATCATCAAGAAGATCTCGATCGCACGCGGCTACGATCCACGCGACTTCGCGCTGTTCTGCTACGGCGGCGGCGGGCCGCTGCACGGCACCGAGCTGGCGCGCGCCCTGAAGATCCCGCGCGTGATCGTGCCACCGGAGCCGGGCAACTTCTCGGCCATGGGCATGCTGCTCGCCGACCCGCGGCTCGACACGGCGCGCACCCATGTGGCGCGGCTCGACGACGCGAGCATGAACAGCGCGCTCGCCATCTACGCCGAGCTCGAAGCCGAGGGCGGCGCGGCGCTGCGCCACGAGTTCGGCGAGGGCGCGGTCACGTTCGAGCGCGAAGCCGAGATCCGCTACAAGGGCCAGCAGCACTCGCTCAAGATCGCGCTGCCCAAGGACGCCGACGCGGCGGCGCTGCGGGAAAAGTTCGACGCGGAATATCGGCGCCGCTACGGGCACGCCAATGCGGCCGCAGAGGCCCAGCTCGTGGTGCTGCACTCGCTCGCGACGCTGCACATGGCGCGTCCGCAGCTCGCGCGGCTCGCCGACCGCGATCGCCATGCCGCAACGGCCGGCCCGCGCCAGCGGCCGATCTTCTATCTCGAGGAGGATCGCTTCCTCGACGCCACCATCCTCGACCGCTACGCCCTGCCGGTCGGGTACAAGGGCCAGGGGCCGGCGCTGAT
>CAVPGG010000025.1:0-3942 GCA_963703755.1 uncultured Pseudomonadota bacterium | reverse complement strand
GAAGCCGATGATGTAGCCCGCATAGGTGATGATGCCGGCGTCCTTCCAGGCGAGCAGCATCTGGCGATATTCGGTGATCTTGTTCTGCCGCTTCTTCGCCGCCGCGAGGTTGCCGGGGTTGATGGTCTCGAGCCCGATGAACACGCGCCGCACGCCGGCACGCTTGGCCTTGGCGATGAAGTCCGGGTTCTTGTGGCAGAGCGTGTCGACCTGGATGATGATCTTGAGGTCGCGCGGCGTGCCCTTCACGCTCTCGCGCACCGCGATGATGCGGTCGAAGATCGGCTCCCAGTCCTTGTTGCGGGCGAAGTTGTCGTCGGTGATGAAGAACCAGCTCACGCCTTGATCGAGGTTCATGCGGATCAGCGTCTCGACGTCGTCGGGCGTCCGCTTGCGCGACTTGCGGCCCTGCACGTTGATGATGGTGCAGAACGAGCATTCGAACGGGCAGCCGCGACCGGCGTCGAAGCTGGTCATCAGGTTGTAGGTGCGCGTGAGGTATTGCTTGGGCAGCACCGGCGGTGGCATCGCCTCGAGGCCGGGCAGGGCCTTGAGATAGTTGTAGATCGGCTTGAGCGTGCCGTTGGCGGCGTCGCGCAGGAGATCGTCGCAGTGCTCCTCGAGCTCGCCGGCATAGAGCGTGATGCGGAGGTCGAGCGCGACTTCCAGATCCTCCTGCATCTCGTCGAGCATGGCGAGGCAGCCGGACACATGGAAGCCGCCGACCACGACCGGCAGGCCGGCGGCGCGCAGCGGGCGCGCGATGTCGAGCGCGCGCGGGAACTGGTTGCTCTGCACGCCGACCAGGAACACAACGCCGAAGTTCCCATGGCGGCGAAAGCGCTCGATGATGCGGGCGGGGCGGATGCGGGTGTTGACCTCGTCCATGGCGTCGATGTCGATCTCGACATTGTTGCCCAGCGCGCGACGGTCGTGCGCGTCCTTGACCAGGCCGTAGACGGCAGCGAGCGAGTTCGAGGGAATGAAGGAGCGGAACCACTGGATGACGTAGCCGTCGTCGTCATAGTGCGACGGCTTGACCAGGGCGACTTGGAAGCGGCGCGCCGTCGACGGCGACTGCATCGGCATGCTCCTCCCCGGCGAGCTCGACCCCCGATGTCGTCCTTTCTAGACGACCGCGGGCCGCTTGATAAGCGGTTGGGTGGAGATGTTTGCAGCCGTAAGGTCACAGGTCCGGGAACCGATGCCGTCCGTCTGAGCCGAGCGGCAGCGGCGCGACCCATTGCACCGCCGCGAGCGGCAGGTCGCCGTAGAGATGCGGAAACAGGGCGCCGCCGCGCGAGGGTTCCCATCGCAGCGCCGGCCCAAGCCGCGCGGCCTCCACCGCGACCAGGACGAGGTCGGCCGCGCCGGCGAAATGCTTCGCCGCCGTCTCGCGCACTTGGTCGGCAGTGGAAAAGTGGATGTAGCCGTCGGCGAGATCGACCGGCGCGCCGCGAAAGACCTGCTCGCGCTCGGCCTCGGCCCACAGGGTTCGCGGGCAGATCTTGTAGATGAAAGTCATGCCTCGATCGCTCTGATTTGCGGCTAATTTTCGTGAAAATGCGCGGAAAAACACGGCCTCGCCGTTTGGCCGTCCGCAAGCTTTCGCAGGTTATGCCGTACCTGCGGGCAGCACGGGATCGGCTCACGAGGATCGACGATGTACACCGAGCGGCGCAAGGCAGTGCGCTACACATTCAATCGCTATGCGCGCGTCCAGGCGGAGCTCGCCGGTCCGTCGCGCGATTGCCTGATCGTCAACATGTCCGAAACCGGGGTGCGGCTGCATTCGGAGTTTGCCGAGCTTCCAAACGATTTCACCCTGGTGATTGCCGACGCAGAGCGGCCGCGCCGGTCCTGCCGGGTCGTCTGGCGCCTCGGCTTCGAGATCGGCGCCCAGTTCACCGATCTCGACGCCGCCGCGACGCGCAAGGCCGGCTAATCGCGCGCCGCCGGTCGCTCACGGTACCTCGGCCGTCACCAGCGTCGGATTGGCGCGGAAGAACGCCGCATCCTCGGGTTTCTGCGTCCAGTCCTTGTGGTGGCGGTTCTCCATGTGCCGCGTCGACATGTCGTCGCCGTAGCGCACGCGAAAGAGCAGGGTGCGCTGCGGCCCGTTGATGTATTCGTGCAACTCGCCCTTGGGATGCACCACGAACGAGCCCGGCACCACGTCGATGGTGCGCGTCGGCGTGCGCATCTTGCCGCCGCCCTGGTAGCAGAAATAGATCTCGGTCGCGTGCGGATGGCAGTGGTAGGGGCTGATCTGGCCCGGCTCCCAGCACGCGACCGTCACGTCGCCTTCGCCCACCTTGCCGAGGATCTTCTCGACATGATGCTGCGGATTCCACTCCTGCTCCTGCTTGAGGTCGAAGACGTGCATGCGATGCTCCCTGGCCCCTGCGCTGCCTGCGGCGCCTGTCGCGCCGGCCGGCCATATGTTAGCTCATCCGGGCGGCAAGTCATTGTCATGGACGCGCCCCCGGATCTTGCATGAAGCCCGACCTTCTCGCCCTCGGCAACTTCCCGCCCGGCATGATGGCGGCGCTCGTCGAGCGCTTCACGCTGCATCACTTCATCGCCTACCCGCTGCCGGACGGCGCGCTCTCGCCCGAGGTCGCCGGCCGCATCCGCCTGCTCGCGACCGAAGCGAACCGCGGCGCGAGCCGCGCGCTGATGGAAAAGCTGCCGCGGCTCGAGATCATCGCCTGCTTCGGGGTCGGCACCGATCTCCTCGACCTTGCGGCGGCGCGCGAGCGCGGCATCGCGGTCACCAATACGCCGGGCGTGATCGCCGACGATGTGGCGGATCTCGCGATCGGCCTCATGCTCGCTTCCTCGCGGCGCATCGTCGAGGGCGACCGCTTCGTGCGCGACGGCGCCTGGGCGAAGGGGCCGATCGGATTCGCCCACAAGGTGACGGGCGCCCGCCTCGGTATCGTCGGCCTGGGCGCCATCGGCCGCGCGATCGCCGCGCGCGCGGCCGGCTTCCGGATGACGATCCGCTATTGCGGGCCGCGGCGGAAAGCGGATGTGCCGTACGAGTACGTGGCCGATCCGGTCGCGCTGGCGCGGCAGAGCGATTTCCTCATGCTCTCGTGCAAGGGCGGAGCGGACACGCGTCATCTGGTGTCCGCCGCCGTCATCGACGCGCTCGGCCCGGCCGGCAGCTCATCAACGTGGCGCGCGGCTCGGTGGTCGACGAGCCGGCGTTGATCGCGGCACTGCGCGAGAAACGGCTCGGCTTTGCGGCGCTCGACGTGTTCGCCAACGAGCCGAACCTCGCGCCCGAGTTGCTCGCGCTGCCGAACGTCATCGTCCAGCCGCATCACGCCGGCGGCACCATCGAGACCCGCGAGGCGGTCGGTCGGCTCGTCATCGACAATATCGTCGCCAGGCTCGAAGGCCGGCCGCTGCTGACGCCGGGCACGGCCGAGCTCTTCCGGATCACCCGCATACCCTGATTGTCCTTCAAATTGGCCCGGCCAACTGCCGCAGGACATAGGGGAGGATCCCCCCGTGTCGGAAGTACTCGGCTTCCATGGGGGTGTCGATACGGACGATCACGCGGAACTCGGTGACCGCGCCATCGTCGGCGGTGGCGACCACCGTGAGCTCCTTGGGAAGCTCGCCCTGGTTGAGGACGTCGATGCCGGCAATGCTGAACTTCTCGGTGCCGCGCAGTGCGAGTCCCTCGGCTGAATCGCCTTTGTCGCTCCACGATCACACCCATGCCCACAAGGTTGGAGCGGTGAATGCGCTCGTAGCTCTGGGCGATCACGGCCCGGACGCCGAGCAGTGCGGTGCCCTTGGCAGCCCAGGTCCGACTGAGGACGGTCCCGTACTCACGCCCGGCCAGGACGATCAGGGGCACACCCTCGTCGGCGTACTGCATGGCCGCTTCATAAATGGAGGTTTCGCTGCCGTCGGGTAGGTGCG
>CAVPGG010000024.1:0-11259 GCA_963703755.1 uncultured Pseudomonadota bacterium | reverse complement strand
GCAAGGTCCGCGTGTGCGCCGCGAGATCATAGTCCCAGGTCTCGTTGGGTGTCGTCATCGATGAATAGACGAAGCGCAGCGTATCGGTGGCGAACTCGAAGCCGCCGTCCATGGACAGCGCGTACGCCTCCTCGGGAAACGCGATCGCGTGCTCGGCGCCATCGGCGAGGCGGCGGACGACGATGCGCGGCAGCCCGTCCTCGCGCTCGATCCGGATCAACCAGTCGGCATAGACGATGAGCCACAGAACATAGACGCCGGGGCGGTGCGGCACGAGATCGCGCCAGTGGCTGCGATCAGGGGTGGCGAGCGGGGCGACCACGATCTTGAAATCTTCCGCGCCATCCGCGTTGGTGTGGATCAATAGCGCCGGCCCGCCGGCGAAGTCCGGATGGTACGCGACGTTGTACAATGTCGATTTGTCCCGCGGCGTGACCAGAGTCGGGCGCGCGTCGGGGTGGCGCAGATCGATGAGCCAGGATTCGGAGCTCTCCAGGTCGTGGATGGAAATCTCGGCAAAGTGACGCGCCGGCAGCTCCGAGACGGTGACGAAGTATCCGGGATCCTGCGACTCGTAGACCAGCACGTCATCGGCCGCATCGCTGCCCAGGCGGTGGCGAAAGACACGGGTCGGGCGGTGCTGGGCATCGAGCTTCACGTAGTAGAAGGCGCTCGCGTCCGCGGTCCACACCATGCCGCTGGCGATGTCCGGCACGCGATCGCCGAGATCGGCACCGGTCGCGAGGTCGCGCACGCGCGCGACGTAGAGCTCGGAGCCCGCCTCGTCGCACGACCAGGCAAGCCGGCGATGGTCCGGCGAGTGCGCGCTGGGCCCGAGACGAAAGAAGGCCTTGCCGGCGCCGAGCGCGTCGCCATCGAGCATCAGCTCCTCGCTGCCGCCTTCCCGCGGCATGCGGCAGATGAGGGGATGCTGGCCGCCGGTACGGTAGCGCCGGAAATACGCGTATGCGCCGTCGGGGCTCGGCACCGAGGCGTCGTCCTCCTTGATGCGGCCCTTCATCTCGGCGAAGAGCCGATCCTGCAACGCGCGCGTGCCGGCGAGCGCCGCCTCGGTGTGCGCGTTCTCGGCTTCCAGGTAGGCGCGGATCGCCGGGTCGAGCACCGCCGGGTCGCGCATCACGGCCTGCCAGTTCGGATCTCTCAGCCACGCATAGTCGTCGGTCAGCGTGACGCCATGGCGGCGCGTGGTAGTCGGGCGCTTCTCGGCGCGCGGGACCTGACGCTCGTCGATCTTTGCGAACATGGAAGGGCCTTGCGGAGGCGCGAGATCGCGCGCCAGGACATGGCGCGGCTCGCGGGATGGTTGGTAGCGCCCTGACCTAAGTGCTCCGCCCGAATAGCTCAAGGCTGGGTTGGCGCGAGTAGCCTTACCGCTGGTTGAATTGTCGCGGCGCCGGCGACGCGCGCCGACAGGATTTTCTTGCTTGCACCAAGGAAATACGTGGATTTGTCCGGCATCTCCATTACAATTCATCCAGTCTCTTCTTGCGTTGATCAACCCTCAATAGTAATACTATAAGATGTTGTTGATCTTGATTCGCGAGGAGTGAACAATTTGCGAGTGAGCGAAGGAGAGTGAGCCACACGTCTCCATGACGGGGAATGTCACGGAGGCAACTATTTTCTCGTGACGGTGGGGCGACCGGCAACGAGCCAAGATGGGAACCGGCGATGAGCGACAGTGCATCGGGAAGCAATTTCATCGAGCTGACCGCGAAGATTGTTGCGGCTTATGTCAGCCATAACAGCGTCTCGGCCGGCGATCTGCCGGCGCTGATCAATCAGGTGCATTCGGCGCTGACGCGGGTGACGAGCGGCCACAGCGAGGCCCCGTCCGAGCCGCTCAAGCCGGCCGTTTCGGTCAAGCGCTCGATCACGCCGGACTACATCATCTGTCTGAGGACGGCAAGAAGTTCAAGTCGCTCAAGCGCCATCTGCGCACGCAGTACAGCATGACGCCCGAGGCGTATCGCGAGAAGTGGGACCTGCCGCCGGATTATCCGATGGTGGCGCCAAACTACGCGGCGGCGCGCTCGCAGCTTGCCAAGCAGATGGGGCTCGGCCAGCAGCGGCGTCGACGCAAGTGATGCGCCAACGCGTCATTGCAGGGAGGCCGCAGGCCGACGAAGCAAGCCCGATCGGCGAGATCATGCATGCGCGGCTCGCGATTGCTTCGTCGCCTTCGGTTCCTCGCAATGACGGCGGAAGCCGTCCCGTCATGCGGCTTCCGCGAGCGCGGCGCGTGCGTCGTCCTGGATGCGCCTGACCATCGAGCGGAAGCCGTTCGAGCGCTGCGGCGTCAGATGCTCGCGCAGGCCGAGCCGCTCGAACACCCCGACCGCATCGGTCGCGACGATGTCGCGGGCCGGCTTGCCCGAATAGATAGCGAACAGGATCGCGATCAGGCCGCGCACGATGTGCGCGTCGCTGTCGCCCGCGAAGGTGAGCACCGGACCGGCGGCGCCGTCCGGTGCCACATGGGTGTCGAGCCAGACCTGGCTGGCGCAGCCCTGCACCTTGTTGTGCTCCGTGCGCGCGACCTCGGGCAGCGGCGCGAGCGCGCGGCCGAGCTCGATGACATAGCGGTAGCGGTCATCCCAGTCGTCGAGGAAGGCGAAGTTCTCGATGATCTCGTCGATGGTCATGCGTTGCGACGCGTCTCGCGCGGGTTCCGGCGCTCGCCCTCCATATAGGGCCTCGCGCGCGCGGCGTCACGGCTCGGGACTGCGCGGAAAAGAAAAAAGCCGCGAGCGGATCGGGCAGGCGACCGCTCGCGGCCCGGCCAAGAGGGCCGCAGTCGTGTTCAGGCGACGCTGGAGGTGTCGTCGCCAGACCCCTGGGAGGAGGTGGCCGGCGCTCAGGCGCCGTGCTTGTTGTGGGCGTCGCGACGCGGACCGCGCCACGGCGGCGCGATGTCGGCGGCGGTCAGCGTGTCCTGCGATGACTTGACGGCGGGCTTGGTCACCTTGGCGGCGATCGAGCCGGTCTCCCGCGGCGCGGCCCGCTCGCTGATGAACTCATAGACCATGCGGGCGCCCGCCTGCGCGCGTTCGCCGAGCACGGCGGCGGCTTGCGAGCCGACCGCGCAAGCCTGCGGCTGGCGCGTGCAGAATTGGCGCATGTCGGCAACCGTCGCGGAAGCGGCGGACACCGCGTCCAGGGCGCCGACCTGGGCGCCCGGCGTCGCGGCGGTCTGCTTCGCGCCGCCGCTCGGCAAGAGGACGAGGATGACGCCCAAGAACAGCGCCATCCGCAGAAGGAAAAACATGGATCCTGCCCTTTCACATTCTTCCGCTCCCCTCGTCCCCGTTGATGTTTCTGTTTCCCCGGTCGCGCACCATAGCGATGAGCCTTGAAAACGCGGTTCGCCCGGCAGCGCGACTTTTAGGCGAATTTGAAAGAGCGCGATTTTCGTAAAATGCGAACGGTCGCCGGCGGGTCGCACTACGCATCGGCATTCACGCGCCCGCGCCACCGATCGATGCGAGTGGGCGCGATCGCGCGCGTCAACACATCGTTCACCATTCAACCTGTGTTCACCATGCCGAGCAAATGGCGGTGTCCGGATCGGCAAATTCGCCCGTCGCATATGCCGAATTGCCAGCCGCCAGGCGGCCTTAGTGTTCGCTTAAGCGCGCTCTGACACGATCCGGCCAGTGCCCTGCTTCCGAAGTCCGTGATCCATTGCAGCAATCTCCGACACGGACTTCGGAAGCAAAGGGGCACTGGCAAGTATATGTTTCTAGTGCCGCTTATCGATTTGACGTTCCTGACCGAGTTTGCTGCAGGTGGCACAGGAACGTCAAATCGGCGGCACTAGCGACAAAGGACAGGGGAGCGCGTCCGCGGGCGGGCGTGCAACGGGCAGTGAAATTTCTCAAGCTGGTCCGCGAATATATCGACACGCTGGTGCACCCGTCCGCGCACGGCGACGCGCTTGCCACCGCGCGTCATCGCGCGTTCATCGGGCCGCGCCTGATCGGTCCTCGGCGGCGCTCGCCGCGTTCCCGGTCTATCTCGCGATGCGCGGCGTGCCGAGCGCGCTCGAGGTGCTGGTCTTCGCCTGGCTGATCGCGCCGATCCTCACCGCCTATTTCCTCTCGCGCACCGGCCGCTACCAGAGCGCGCACGTGCTCTCCTCGCTCGCGCTCACCGGCCTCGTCACCATCGTGGCGGCGAAGACCGGCGGCATCACCTCGTTTGCGGCGATCTGGCTCGTCATCGTGCCGCTCGAGGCGGCGCTCTCCGCCTCGCGCCGCGTGGTCGCGACCGCCTCGACGCTCGCGCTGTGCGCGGCCGGGCTGCTGATGTTCTGCGACGCCCATCACCTGCTGCCGACGCCGGCGACGCCCGAGCAGGGCCACGGCGCGCTTGCGGCGCTCGGCATCATCTCGGCGGCGCTCTACGCCACCGGCCTTGCGCTCGGCGCGGAGTCGCTTGCGCGCACCAGCTTCTGGCTGCTCTACGCCGAGGAGGACCGCTACCGCCTGCTCGCGCGCAACATGACCGACGTGATCACCCGGCACGGCCGCAACGGCTCGGTGGTCTTCGCCTCGCCGGCGGCCGAGCGGCTGTTCGGCGCGCCGGTCGCCGAGCTCATCGGCCAGGGCCTGTTCGACCGCGTGCACGTGGCCGACCGGCCCGCCTACCTGACGGCGCTGGCGGACGCGCGCGACGAGAGCCGCTCGGTCGAGTTCCGCGTGCGGCGCGACCGCGGCGAGGGCGACGCGCCGAGCGCGAGCCGCTTCATCTGGATCGAGATGCGCTGCCGCCCGCTCGACCGCGCGCTCGGCGAGGCCGTCAAGCCGAACGAGCGCGAGGTCGTCGCCGTCATGCGCGACGTGAGCGAGCGCAAGGCGCAGGAGCAGGCGCTGCAGGATGCGCGCACGCAGGCCGAGCAGGCGAACGTCGCCAAGAGCCGCTTCCTCGCCACCATGAGCCACGAGCTGCGCACGCCGCTCAACGCGATCATCGGCTTCTCCGAGATGCTGATGAACGAGACGCAGATGCGCCTCGACGCCAACCGGCGGCACGAGTATGCCGGCCTGATCAACGACTCCGGCAATCACCTGCTGTCGGTGGTCAACGGCATCCTCGACATGACGAAGCTCGACACCGGCGACTTCGAGATCAGGCCGGAGCCGTTCCGGCTCGCCGCCGTGATCGGCGGCTGCTGCGACCTGCTCGCGCTCAAGGCGCGCGAGCACGGGCTCGACCTCGTCGCCGAGGTGCCGGCGGACCTGCCCGAGATCGTCGCCGACAAGCGCGCGCTCAAGCAGATACCTCATCAACCTCATTTCCAACGCCATCAAGTTCACCGATCGCGGCGGCCGCGTGCGCGTGATCGCCGCGACCGAGGGCGCGTCCTTCGCGATCGCGGTCGAGGACAACGGCATCGGCATCGGCGAGGAGGACCTGCCGCGCATCGGCAAGCCGTTCTTCCAGGCGCGCGGCTCGTATGATCGCCGGCACGACGGCACCGGCCTCGGGCTGTCCATCGTCAAGGGCCTGGTGGCGCTGCACGGCGGCGACGTCGCGATCCGCAGCCGGGTGGGCGAGGGCACGCGCATCACGGTGCGCATGCCGATCGACTGCGAGCAGTCGCGGCCGCAGCCGCGGGCGGCGACGCGGCCCGTGAAGATCACGCCGCGGGCGGCGGCCGAGAGCGCCGCCGGCCTCGCGGCGCGCGAAACCGCGAGCGTGGTGAAGAAAAGTGCGTAAAGCGTCCGTGCGAAGCCGGCGGGCCGACGAGGACGACGAGGACTTCGCTCGTCCGGCCGCATCGCGTCCCTGGTGGTGGCGCCTGCTGCTGCGCCGCCCGCTCGATACGCTTGCCTTCCTGATCCTCGCCGCGGCCGCGAGCACGATCGTGGTCAACGGCATCTACCTCCAGCACGGGCCGCATCCGGCGCCGATCTTCGCGGTGCATTCGCTGCCGGTCGCGGCCTCGCGCGACGCGGCCGCGCCGGCGCAGCGCCTGCGCGCGTCCGACCTGCCGGCGGCGCATCACGACGCGGTCACGCTGCCGCGCGCGCGGCCGGCCTCCGCTCCCGCCGCGGCGCGCAAGGACCCGATCGCCGAGCTGATTGCCGAGAACCCGGCGCCCGCCCAACCGCACCCTGCCGCCGCGCTGCCGCACCCGGCGGCGCCGCCGGTGCCGCAACGGCCGGCGGTGACGCGCTCGCTCGCGGGGCCGTCGCGCCAGGTGCTCGCCATCCAGCACGCGCTCAGCGACTTCGGCTATGGCCAGCTCAGCCCGACCGGCATCCTCGACGCCGAGACGCGCGCCGCCGTGCAGCGCTTCGAGAAGGCGCGCAACCTGCCGATCACCGAGGAGATCACCGAGGCAGTGCGACGCGAGCTCGCCGCCGTCACGGGCCGCAATCTCGATTGACGACGCACCGCGCGCGGTGACAGCGTGGCGAAGGTCGGCTGAGTCCGCCGGCGAGCCGAAGCGGCGTTCCGTCATGCGTCTGAAATCAGCCATCTGGGTCGCGGCCTATGTCCGCCGATGCCAGGTCGAGGGCATCTTCGCGGCGGTCCGCCGCCACGGCGCCGACGAGGCGGGCGCGATCTTCATCAAGGTCAACCGGCTCGACGGCACCGCCGATCTCTACGGCCCGGCGCCGCAGGCCGCGTTCGACGAGGCGCAGCCGGCCGACCGCGCGTTCAGCGCGCCGCTCAAGAAGCAGCCCGCGCCCGAGCCCGATGTCGAGGCCTACCTCGCGCGCGAGATGCGCTTCGATCCGGACGTGTGGATCGTCGAGACCGAGGACCGCGGCGGGCGGCATCTGCTCGACCTCGCGCGCTAGCGCGATGTCCGCCTGCCCAGGGCACCTCGCGTCATGCCGGCGAAGGCGGAGGCGGGCATCCGCGTCTTGCTGCGTGGCAAAGACGCGGACGGTCGGCCATGACGATGTCGAGGCGTTTTGCCCTGCCATTGAAATTTCAGCAGAATCGGGTTCGTTCTGCCAAATTCCAAAAACGGTTGTAATTAGGTGAATTACACAACTTATGGTATGTAGTGGCTGATACGCTGAAATCATTCAACTTTTTGACCTAGGTTCGTTCCGCCGTAACTGCCCAGGTGATGGGCTCAAGCGATCTTGAGCGCCCGCAGCAGGGTCTCTGGCGGCTGCATGAGGGTGGCCACAAGGTCCCAGCCCTGCTTTCTGGCGGTTGAGAGAACGGATCGGATGGCAGCGAAGATTTCGGCGCCGGCGCGGGAGCGGAACCCGCCGGAGATTTTTTGCCGCAGCTTCATCATGCGGATGTCGCGTTCGGCCTGATTGTTGGTGAACGGGACGTCCGGATCGTGGAGGGAAGCGCAACACGTCATCTCTGCGCAATTGAAGGCGCACGAGGAGATTGTGACCGACGCGTTTCGGCTTCCAGCCGCGGCGCTGTGCGCGGGGAAGCCTCGGTAGGTTCATGTGGAAGGCAAGCCCCGCAGCCACGATGGCGTCATAGCGACGTTCGATGCGGGCAATCAGGCGCGGTTTGAGCCGCACGCCCCGAGCGGCGGCAAGATTGGCCGCGTGGCAGGCGCGGCGCAGCAAAATCTGCATTTGGCGCGCCCAGTCTTCCTTGTCGATCTCGATCAGCGCCTTGAACTCGCGCAGATGATGAGCGTTGCACAAGGCGTGCAACACGCCCGTCATGGTGTAGTAGGGCTTCCAGTGATCATGCACCGCGATGCCGGTCACGTTGTCCCAGACGAGCCCGCGCCTGTCGCAGACCCGATACATGGTCAGCAGGGCCGTGGAGGCGACATGCAGCCAGCGTGTCTGCCCGCCAATGCGAAAGCCGGTCTCGTCCAGGTGCTTGACCTTGGCGCCAGCCACCTGATCGCACACGCTCTGCACGAAGCTCGCCAGCCGATCTGCACAATTGCGGCTCATCTGGGCAATCGTCGCCGCAACGAGGCGCACGCCGAACAGGTCGCCCATCACCTCGGCCACGCGATCTTCCGGCACGAACTGGCCGTGCAGCAGATACACCACAACGGCGCTGATCCGCGGGCCGTATTGCACCGGAGCCGCTACGCCGGCCGGAAACGCCGCCTTGGTTCGCTTGCCGCATGCCGGACAACAACACTCATGGGCGCGATGCTCGGTCACGACCACAGGACTTGGCTCGGGCAGGTCGAAGATCTGCCGCGCTGCGTGTCCGCTCGCCATGGCGGCTGTCAGCCCCATCCCACATCCGGCGCAGGCCTGCGGATAGTGGTTCTCCACCACGTCGGGCGTCTCGGCCTGACGCAACGTGTCGCCAGGATGTCCCTTTCGCCCCCCGGACGGGTTGCCGGACGGCTCGCGCAAGCTCCTCACCCGCACAGGCTTCTTGAGCCCGTCGCTCGACGGCGGCTTGCCGCTGTTGGAGCTATTCAGTCCAAGGCGACGCTCCAACTCGGCGATCCGCGCCCTCAAGGTCGCTATTTGCTCGGCTTGCGCCGCGATCTGCGCGGCTTGCGCCGCAATCAGCGCAAGGAGCTCATCCCTCGAAGGTTCGACCGGCGCGTCCCGATTCTATCGAATCCTTAAATCGGAAACCGAGTCCTGCGTCTACTAAAATCTACGGCCTACCTGGGCAGTTACGTTCCGCCAAAATGTGCGCGGTCGGACGGGCACGCGGCAATCGAAATACAATCCGAACCCGAACCACCCAGGCCCGACCATTGAGCGAGCCCGCCGCTTGTGGAGCAAGCGAAGGCGGAAGGCGGATCGCTCGCCTATGTCCCGGCCCTCCACGTCCTTGCCAAGCAGCAAGACGTGGATGCCCGCCTTCGCGGGCATGACGGGAAGCGAGAAGAGGCAACAAACAAACGCGAGCCGTTGCGCGTGCCGGCGCATCTCCGCACGTTGCACTTCCCCGATTAAGGAGAATTGCCGCCGGAGCTCAAGAACAATCTGATGCAAAATGTTCTTGACGCGAGCGCGGAGCTTGCGGCGCGCCGCGCTATCCGCCGGCCTGCGCCTTCGCGTGCGCGAAGGCCGCAGATGTGACCACCGTCGCGCCGGCGTCGGCGGGAAGCAGCACGCGCACCTTGCGCGGATTGGACTTCGGGTTGCGCCAGAACGCGCGGTTGCTGAAACGCTGAAACACGTCGGGCGGCAGCACGGTCGGGCGGTCGACGAAGCGCACCGCGCCCTTCACGAGGTGGAGCCCCGGAACGCCGAGGCGCGCGTCGAACTCGCCGCCATCCTCATAGGCGACGTTCTCGAAGTCGTGGTCGAAATAGGGCAGGCCTAGCCACTCGTAGATCTGCCGCAGCGTGCGCTGCGGCTCGCGCGCCAGCGCCTCGTAGTCGACGACGATCAGCCGGCCCGAGTGCTCGCCGTAGAAGGCCTCCTGCACCGCGTCCCACGGCATGCCGACCGTGCCGGTCGGCGCCGTGAGGCTGCTGGTGCGCGTGTAGACGGTCGGCGCGGTGTCGGGCGCGTACATCTTCGAGGTCAGCAGCGGGTGCTTGCGAAAGAGCCGCTCGAACGAATCCATGATCCACGGCAGCTCGCGCACGCACACGATGACCTTGGCGTCCGGATAGAGCTTCGCGACCGCGTCCATGCGCGCGCACCACAGCCGGTTGGTGTCGAACACCAGCCTGGCGGGATGAATCTTGCGATAGTAGCCCTCGAAGATCGCGCGCGACACGCTCTCGCGCTGCTCGTCGTCGACCAGGTCGGCCCATTCGCTGCGCGCGCCCATCGTTCCGACCACCGCACTCCACAGCGCCGCGACCGGGCTCGACATGCCGGCGTGAAATTTCGGATTTTGCCGCAGGATCGCCGACAGCAGGGTCGAGCCCGAGCGCGGCAGGCCGGAGATGAAGTGAATGCCGTTGTCCATGAGCGATCGAGTCCCAGGCGGGTCTTACTGCGTCATTGCGAGGAGCGCGTCAGCGCGACGAAGCAAGCTCGGTCGGCAAACGCATGAGCGAGCGAAGAGAGATTGCTTCGCTTCGCTCGCAATGACGCAGCAGCAAACAACTAATAGTTCAAGACGGCAATGCGAAAACGGCGTGACAAATGGAGGTTGTGCACAGGCGGGCGAAATCTGGGGAAAACGGCGGTATGGTCCGTTGACCGCGACAACCTCCGCGATCACGGTCCGCAACCGACGGTTCGCCGCATTGGCTTGGGGGCCGGCATTCGCGGTGAGCGCTCGGCGTCGGCGAGTGAGTGCTGTGGGGCGATTTGCATGCTGGGTGGAGACGGCGAGCCGGGTGGGACGTCGAGCATCGACGCCTTCGTTCTGCTGCTGCGCTTTCATGAGATCGCGCTTGACCCGGCGCAGATCCGCCATCAGCTCGGCACCGCGGCGTTCGGCGTGCCGGAAATCCTGCGTTGCGCCAAGGGGCTGCGGCTCAAGGCGCGCGCGGTCGTGTCGGACTGGGAGCGCCTGGCGCGCACGCCGCTGCCGGCGCTCGCCGAATGCCATGACGGCAGCTTCATCATTCTCGGCAAGGTCGTCGACGGCAAGGCGCTGATCCAGGACCCGGCGGTGGGGCGGCCGCAGCTCGTCGGGCAGGAGGAGTTCGCGGCGCGCTGGAGCGGCCGCCTGGTCCTGATCGCGCGGCGCGCCTCGCTCGGCAGCCTCGCGCGCGAGTTCAACATCGGCTGGTTCCTGCAGGCGATCCACAAGTATCGCCGCATCTTAAGCGAGGTGCTGATCGCGTCGTTCTTCCTCCAATTGTTCGCGCTGGTCTCGCCGCTGTTCTCGTTGATGCAGGAAGTTCTCGCTATAAGGGTAACCCAGAGCAGCGTGGAATTCCATGTTGTACTGGTCGTACTTTTGGTGGATTGCCTTCCTCCGGCGCTATGCCTCCTCCGTACTCCGGTGCGTGAGATAGATCCTATGTAGCTAAGTATTTGATTGTTGCTCCGCTGGACTTCGTGGACATCTTAATTACTGCGGTGGTTTTGCGACGTCTCCTCCTGCCGTCGGTGCCTCCCTTGGATATGCCGCCCCTCCTCGTGGTTTTCCCACACAATGAACATAATATTATCCAAGCTATTCACACTCACAGATCGCAGTCAATTCGTCGGATATCTCGTTGGCATCGCCGCTTTTCATGGCTGCTTTCGACTCGAATGCTGTACGCGTTGCTTCCTTCGTCTTTGGTCGTTTTGCCACCGATTATGCTAGCCCATACCCTTATGATGGGCGAGCGATCCTGAAGCAGGTTCCTTGAGACCCAAGCTTAGCCTGTTTCGGATTGGGAGGCAGATCTTCTTC
>CAVPGG010000023.1:0-4535 GCA_963703755.1 uncultured Pseudomonadota bacterium | reverse complement strand
GTTATGTACGTGCTCGACTACATCGTGCTGTTCCACGCCATCGCCGATCGCCTTGCGAAGCTGGCGCTGCAGAACATCCCCTCGGCGACCGTGCGGTCGCTCCTGGTCGACAGAGCCTCGGAGCGCATCCTCCGCTCATTCTCGCGGCGGCTCGGTTACCTCGACGACAGCAAGGAAGCCAAAACGATTATCGAGGTGTGGCTCGCGCCGGGTGGGCTGCTGAGCAACGTAACGAACTTCAATGAACTTGGCAGGGCCATGTTCGCTAACGTCGCTCCGGTGGCGCCTGAAGCCGTGCTCTCGGCTCTGGAAACAGCTTTCTCCGGCGCCGATGAGGCGCCGCTGCGCCGCTGCACCCATTTCGTGCGCCTATTGCGCTCCCTGGCCTATAAGCCAGCTCTGTTCGAACGGGCGCTCGCGCTCCTTGCGAAGTTTGCGCTGCTGTCAGGCGCCCACGAGAAAGACAACGAAGCAATGGGCGTGGTGGAGTCACTCTTCCACATCACGCTGTCGGGCACGCATGCGCCCGTCGCGATGCGGGTGAAGGTGGCCGAGGGACTGCTCACCTCCAAGGACGCGGGAACGCGCCTGCTGGGCGTCAGGGCACTCGGCGCGCTGATGAAGACCAGCAATTTCACGTCGCACTACGATTTTGATTTTGGTGCGCGTTCGCGGGACTACGGATTTCACCCAAAGACCGGCAAAGACGTGCGCGAATGGTTCGACGCCGTGATGAAGATTGCAACTCGGGTCGCGCTCTCGGCCAGTCCCGTCGCTGGCGAGGTGCGACAGGCCATCGCGCGAAAGTTTCGAGGCCTCTGGCACGCGGGTCGGGCCGAAGACTTGAACCAATTTGCGCGCGCAGCCGCAGAGAAGTCGTTCTGGCGCGATGGCTGGATTGCGGCGCGCCAGACCCGAACCTATGACGGCAAGGGGATGACGGCAGAGCTTCGCGAGCAATTGACGGCGCTCGAGGAATTCCTCCGGCCAAAGGACCTCGTCAGCAAAGTGCGCGGTCTCATCGTCGGCGCGCCCGCTGGAAGCCTGGACCTTGACGACTTCGACGATGACGACGAGGACGAGGCAACCGGTGATGGCGCTAGCCGTCCCGCCAACTACGCCGCGCGAGCCGCGCGTGCCGCCGCAAACGTACGAGAGTTGGGACGTGACGTCGCCGCTCATGAGGGGACGTTCAAGGCGGTCCTCCCGGAGCTGATGCACGGGAATTCAAAGGTCTTGGCATTTGGTGAGGCGCTCGCCGACGCCGCAGAGGAGCCTCGCGGGATGTGGGATGCGATGGTGGCGCAGGTCGCGGCCACCGCGAATGCGGGCTTAGGGCTGTTGGCCGGCTTCCTGATCGGACTGCAGAAGCGGGATGCGGCGTTGGCCGATGAGCTCCTTGATGGGTTAGTGGAGCACCCCGCTCTCGGCGAGTGGTATCCCATGGTGCAAGCGGGGGCGGCGATTCGACAAAAATGCGCTTGGCCGCCTGCATCGGGCGCTCGCGCTCGGCCGGGCGCCGATCGCAAGGTACTACAATCTTGCTTGGGGGAGGGCCTGTGAAAACGTGCCCGGCCCGGAACTCCGCGAACTGGTCCGCGCGATCGTCCGCAAGCCGGGCGGGTGTCCGGTTGGGCTTGAGATCATCTCAATGCGCTTGCACTCCGATCGCGAAGCGAAGCGTCAGCCCGCCCCGGAAGTGCCGGAAGCCGGGCGCATCATCCTCGATGCGTTTGAATTCCACCGCAAGGATGGCCGCGCGACGCGCGAAGATCATGAACTCGGCATCGTCGCGAAGGCCTCGCTCGCGGGACCGGACGGAGCAGCGTTGGCGCGCAGGCTGTGCCGCCGTTTCATGATCGCTGCCGCAAAACACGACATCAGTGACTACGATAACGACGACCTCTTCGAGAGCCCTGCTGCGGGTTCATCCGCTGGAGATCCTGGATGAGCTCTTTTCGGGCGACGCCAAATCGCAGAAAGAGATCGTGCAGCTCCTCAACAATCTTCTGCATTTCCATAAAGGCGTGCTGGAGGTTGTTCCCGACGAAGTGGTGCTGGCGTGGTGCGACCGCGATCCTGCCGCCCGCTATCCTCTCGTGGCTTCTGTGGCGACGCTATTCAAGCGCCCGAATGAGGGCGAACCTCACGAATGGCTGCCGTTGGCCGGCAAGTTGCTCGCAAACGCCCCGAGTCCAGTTGTCGTGCTGAAGGGGATTTCGGACCGCCTCAAGCCGTCAAGTTGGAGCGGCTCACTCGCGACCAAGCTTGAGGGCCGGCTCAGGCTCCTCGACACCCTGCCCGGTAGCAATGCCCCCGCACTTGCGACTGCAGTGGCCGAAGCCAGATCCTCGCTGCAAAGGTGGATCGATGCGGAAAGGAAGAGTGAGCAAGAAGAAGCACGCGCGACAGGCGGGACGTTCGAGTAGCTGACATTAGGTCATGCCAAGCAAGTCTCCATGCATACCGTGACTGCCCCGTTGAATGACGATGGCCGAGGCCTAATTCTGGGATGGGCCTAGCCCTTGACCATAATCAGGCAAGCTACTCGCGGGACGTCGCAGACTTGCCGACTGGAGCGCGTGGCTGGGTATGGCATCATAGGGAAACGGCGAAGGAGTAGTGCCCATCTTCGTCGGCCCTGGCGAGCCGCAGTCGACGAAGATGGCCGTGGCCCTATGATGCAGCAGCCCGCGCCACGGCGACTGATGTTCCTATCAGCGCTCGGCTTCTATCGCTGAGTTCGGCGCCGAGTTCTCCACCCTCTTCTCCGCCCCCCCTCACCCCAACCCCAGATCCTCCGCCACCTGCGGCAACCCATAGAACGGCGACCCGATCGGCGCATTGCGCAAGGCCGCGAGCTCGTGCGCCCGCGCCTTGTCCAGCGTCGCGATCGCCAGCACGGTTTCGGCGGCGGTCCGGCCGAGGTCGGCCGGCGTCGGATATTGCGCGTAGCGTGACGGCTCGGCCGCGCCCTGCGGTCCGATCCGCTCGAGCAGGCGCGTGATCGCGGCCGCCAGCGCCTCGAAGTCGAACCGGCTGGTCTGCCAGTCGAGCTCCGCGCCCTCGTTGCGCGCCGCGGCCTCCATCACCTTGCCGGCCTGGGTGATCAGGTAGGCGAGCGCGCGCGCCTTGCGCTCGCCGCGCGAGCGCTCCAGCGCCGCCTCCAGCAGGATCGCCTCGGCCTGCGCCGACAGCGAGCGCCCGCTGCGCTGCGCCTCGCGCTCGATCGCGCCGCGCACCTTCGGGCTCACCCGCACCAGCATCGGACCGCAGCTCATCAGAAAAAAGCGTTGCACTTCAAGGATGAGGCGCGCGTTGCGGGATATCATGAAATAGCATAATGTGATATAGCAGACAGGATCAGACCATGCCGACCAGCTACACCATTGGCTCCCACTTCGAGGCCCTCATTCAGCGTCTGCTGAAGGGTGGGCGTTACAGCACCGCCAGTGAGGTGATTCGTGACGGGCTGCGCCTGGTCGAGGAGCGCGAGACCCTTCGCAAGGCCAAGCTCGAAGGCCTTCGCGCGGAAATCCGCAAAGGCCTCGATAGCGGACCGGCCCAGGAATCGGGTATTGCCGAGATCATCGGCAACGTGAAGGCGCGCGGCCGGCAACGCCGCGCCTCGGCGCGGCATGGCTCGTAGGCTCTGCAAGCGCCCCCAGGTAGACCTCGACCTCGACTCGATTTGGGACTTCATCGCCGACGATAATCCCACCGCGGCCGATCGGGTTCTCGATCGCATCGGCGAAGTGCTGGACATGCTCATCCGCAACCCGCTGGCGGGCCGACAGCGGCCGGAGCTGGCGTCCGGGCTGCGTTCGTTCCCAGCTGGGAATTACATCGTCTTCTACTTGCCGCTGGACGACGGCATCGAGGTGGTCCGCATCCTCAGTGGTTACCTCGACATCGCGCCCGAGGACATGGAATGACAAATCCACCGCTGAGCGCGGACGACTACATCGACGTGCCGCCGAATTGATTTCATGACCAAGTCATCCCTGATCTTGCCCCAAATTCAGAAAGTATCGGGTGTGCCGCAGCGCCCCCGTCTTGGTGAGCGCGCCCTTTTCGACCAGGTCCTGCAGGTCGCGCGTGGCAGTCGCGCGTGACGTCCTGCTGATGGTGATGTAGTTTTCGGCGCTCAGGCCGCCCTTGAATCCATCGACTCCCTCGCGGAACATGCGGGCGACGACCTTCGCTTGGCGGTCATTGAGGTGGTCGCGGAATTTCTCATGGAATTTGGCTTTGGCGACGTAGAAGTCCACCCGCTTGATCGTGTTGGTCTGCGCCTCGATGATCGTACCGGCGAAGTACTTCATCCACGACGTGATTTCGAGGTCTTTGTTGTTGTGCTCCAGCGCGGCGTAGTAATCCTTGCGCTTGCGCTCGATCGTGTAGGCAAGCGCGATGAGGCTGGGCTGGCCGAGGTTCTGCGCGAGGGACTTTTCGGCGAGCGCGCGCCCGATGCGGCCATTGCCGTCCTCGAACGGATGGATGCACACGAAATACAGATGCGCGAGCGAGGCGCA
>CAVPGG010000022.1:0-9801 GCA_963703755.1 uncultured Pseudomonadota bacterium | reverse complement strand
TTATGTTCTGTTCTTCCTCAAGTTTCCTCTTGCTCGATCAGCGACTGGTTAACGGCTGCAGTGGCCGCCGCTCTCAGTGAGACGAGTCAGGACCTGCAACGTCGCTGGCGGGCAAGCTCGACGTGATCGCAGACGCAGTGTACAGATCTGTGGCGGCGAGGCTGCTGCTCGGAGATCAGGCCGAACGCTGGCCGGCTGCCAGATGGCCGGGACAGCAGCAGGTAGATCAGCCGCTGCCAGCTCGACCCACTGCGAGCGCCGCCGCTGCAGGCGGCCAGGGTAGGGGCCGCGGCACCGGGCGTGGCGCAGGGCCTCGCCGGTGATCGGAATGGGCCTCGCCCGGCGATATGGAATGGGCCTGGCCCGGCGATGGGAGCAGGTCGGCCAGGCGGCGCTTGGCGATGATGCCGGGGTCCTGCTGGAGCAGTGTGGTGTCGGTGGAACAGGCAGACCTCGCGGCGGCGGCGGGGCCGCTCGCTGGTGGCCGCCGAGCAGCGGAGCGGCTGGGAGCGGACGGAGCAGCTGGAGATGAGGGGTGGATGGAGAGGGTCGACCTCGACCCGGCCAGCGCGTGCTGGTGGTGAGCGGAACTGAGCCTGAGCAACAGGAGAAGCGGGCACGTCGCGCTGGCCTGCACCAGGAGGTCCACGTACACCGGGCGCCGCGCGAGAGGTTGGCTGCCGTCATCATCCTCGGTCAAGATTCCTATAAAGTCAATTGGAAATATATAGATACTTCGGAGTCAGAAGTTTTCCGCGGGTCTGGCCGTTGAGGCCGACTACGCCGATCTCCTTGATGGGCGAGGTCGCGAACGCGGCGCGGCGGAGCTTGTCGAGGTCGGCCGGCGCACACGACATCACGCCTTTCGCCGCGAGGCCGTCGAGCGCCGCCGTGACGGCGACGAGCCGCGCATCGACCGTCGCGATCGTGCGCCGCGCGCTGCCGAAGATGTCCTCGCTGCTTTGCCGCTCGATCAGTTGGTCGAGCCAGATGTCGAACGCGGCGAGCGGCAGTCCTGCGAGCAAGACGCCGACCACCGCCGCGATGACTTTCTTGTTCCCCGCCCGAACCACCTGAGACCCCGCACGTAAGGCGTCATTTGTGTCCTGGCGGCGTTAAGTTGCGATTAACCCAACCCGCGGACCGATCCCGTCTCCTCGGGTATCTCGATGCCTCTTGAATCGAGCCGTCGCGCTGATACGGTCGCGCGAGAAGCCATTCGAAAGAGCAAACCTCCAGAGGCACGATACATTGTCGGCGGGCAACGAAACGATCGGCGACGACCGCCCTGCCCTCCCAAAGCCGCGCATGTTCATAAGCTACGCGCGCGCCGACGCGAGCGAATTCGTCGATCGCCTCGCGAGCGATCTCGAAGGCGACTACGAGATCGTCCTCGACAGGAGGTTCATGCAGGCCGCGTCGGGGCCATGGGCGGATCAAATCGAGATTTCGATCGACACGTCGCGGATGCTGATCGCGGTCTTGTCGCCGTTTTCCGTCAGGCGCAGCGCGGAGGCCGAGTCACCTGATGGACGCGACAGCGTCTGCCATAACGAATTGCAGCGTGCCCGCGACGTGAACTTGCCGATCATCGCCGCAATGTACAAGCGGTGCCGCTCGCCCCTGCTGCTCAACGAACTGCACTGCATCGACTTCGAGGACTTGGGATATGCGACCGCCCTCAAGGCGCTGCGAGCGGAGATCGACGATGTCCTCCACGGCAAGCCTGTCCCGCGCAAGGGGATCATTCTCGACGATTGGTCGTTGTCGCCGCATTTCCAGTGGCTCAGGCGAGAGCGCGGCGAATTCTACGGCCGTCGATGGCTGCTCGACGAGATAGACGCCTGGCGTCGAAAGCCCTCGCGCGAGCGGCTATTTCTGATCACCGGCACTCCGGCACAGGGAAATCCGCGGTCGCCGTGCGGCTCACCGCCGAGGACTGCCCCTGCGGACCGGTGTTTGCCTATCATTTCTCCATCCGCCAAAAGACGACCAACTCCCTCTCGTTCGTCCGTAACCTCAGCTACATGCTGGCCCAGAGGCTTCCGAGCTATGGCGCGGCGCTCGAACGGCTGCCTGGAAGCCAGGAGCTCAGGGAGCTGCCGGCGAGCATCTTCTTCGACCGGGTCATCCTCGATCCGCTGCATTCGATTGAGCCGCCGCTCGACGCGCGCGATCATCCGGGTTGGATTGTGATCGATGCGGTCGACGAGGCGTCCGACGCCGAGAGCGAGACCTCGATCGCGGCTCTCATCGCCGGCCATGTCCATCGCCTGCCAGCGTGGCTTCGGTTGTTGGTCACTTGCCGTCCCGGCGGCGCCGAGAAGGACCTGAGCGGGCGCGTCGAGGGCGGACAGGGGCTCATCCGCAAGGTGGCCCTCGATGAACATTCGGCCGCCGACGACGTGCGCGATTGCATCAAAGAGAGGTTCGAGGCCGCCGGCCAGAGCCCGCCGAGCCGAGCGCTCGCGCTGCTGATCGAGCAGCGCTGCGGCAACAACTTTCTTTATCTCAAACTGCTCCTCGACCGTCTGCTGGCAGGGCAATGGACGGAGGCCGACGTTGCGCGCGCTCCGCCCGGTCTCGACGAGTTCTACCGCGAGGACTTTTCCCGCTGGTTTCCCGCGCCAGACGGCGAAGCCTACCGGCGCATGCGGCCGTTGCTGGCGGTGATCCTCACGTCAAGCGAACGGCTGTCCGCCGAGCTCGTCGGCGAGGTGATCGATCTCGATCCGGCGGACGTTGTTGCCGCCCTCGAAAAGCTCGCCGCCTATCTTCCCGAGAGCGCCGGAAAGTACTCGGCCTTCCACAAATCGTTCGACGACTGGCTGCTCGATCGCGAGCGGGCCCGCAGCTACGCGCTCAACGAAAAGGACGGCCACAAGCGCCTCGCGCAGTTCTGCGGGAGGTTGGTGGCCGACATGCCCGGCAAATTCGACATCGCCGTGTTCGACGACGACGAGGCGCGCGAATTCGCCGTGCGGCACGGCATCACGCACTGTCTGGCGGCCGGCGAGTTCGCGCTCGCGATCGAGCTGCTGCATTTCATCTGGCAAGGCTGGGACCAGGAGAAGGCCCTGCGGTCGAGCTTCGCGTCGGTATCGCCCGAGCGCATGCGACGCACCCTGTTGCTGGCGCTCGCCGATTGCGGCAATGCGCAGCGGCGCGCGATCAACCCGGAACATCTGGCCGCCCTGATCAGGGATTTTTACCAAGTCGACCCACTGGGTCCGGCGCTCGACATCCTGATCAGCCAGCACGCGGCCGCCTGGCCGAAGATCATGAAATATCTGCTCGATGGCGACAACTACGTGTTGCGCGTGCGCATGTCCGACATGCTGGTGAGCGCCGGCGGCGAGCTCGAGGCGTTTCGCAAGCTGTTCGTCGACGACGACATCAACGTACATGAGCTTGGCGCCTACGCGTTGCGGCGATTCTACGCGACGAACCCGACGAACAGCCGCATGGACGATCTCGAACGCATGGGCGAGAGCGAGACATACCCGGCGCGCAGCGCCCTCGGCGATCTGCTGTAATCTGACCTTCCAAGGAATCCCGCGCGCCGCCGCACTGAAAAGCCGGCGTTTCTGGGAGCCGATCTGGGACCACAACCGCCTCGACGTTTGGGACCTGCGAGCCGCGTCGGCATTTCTGGCGGGCCGGCCGACGCCCGATGACGCCGACGCCGGAACGCGCGTCGCGTATCGACATTTTGTCGACACTGAAGCGTTGCGACGGCGGCTCCTGGAGGTCCCGGACGTCCGCGACGATGACGTTCATCTCGTCGATCGTCTCCGGATTTAACGGCCTCGGGCTCGACCCAGATCAAATCGGAAGGGCCGAATCCGAACTCGGCGCGAGTCCAGTGCTCGCAGACGTGATGCGGCTCCTGTTCGCCCATCCGCTGTGGAACGTCGCCGAAGCGGCCGCCACCGTGCTCACATCCCTGATCGAAAACGAGATCAGCCAGGACGACGAAGGCGAGAAACGCAAGATCGTCAAAAATCTATTCGAAGACGCGTATTGGCGCGTACGGTTTGGTGCGATCGAGGCGGCCTACCAACTGGTCCCCGCGGACAATATGGCGTTGTTCGAAGAGGCCGTGAACCGGTTCTACGGCGATCCCAATTCGCGCGTGCGCGCGCTATGCGCCGAGAACCTCATCGCCCACATCATCGATCGCCCGCGGCGCCTGCGCGAAGGCTACCTCAAGAGATTCGCCGGCCCCATTGCGCGCTGGCTCAACGACGACGACAGCTGGGTCCTGCAGCATGTTTTTCGCCTGCTCCGGACCCTCGCGCGTGACGGCTACGATTGCGGGTCGCTGTTCGGCGCCGGCACGCCATACCTGCTTGATGGGATTTCGGACTGGGGCAGCGCGTCCCGCAAGGTCTTCCTGCTCCAAATCGAGGAACGCAAGCGCAATCAACTCAACGCTTGATATCCTTCATCATCACGATCGAGCAGGTGGCGAAACCCTCCCGCTCGAAGAAGTGATGCGCATGATCGTTGGTGACGCCGCTTTCGAGGAAGAGGCGCATGCAGCCGAGCGCCGCCACCTCGCACTCGATCCAGCCCATGATCGCCTTGCCGAGGCCGCGATGCCGGCTCGCTTCGTCGACCACAATGTCCTCGACAATGCCGTAGGGGACGGGCGCCCGCGGCAGCAGCGAGACGAGCGCAAACCCGCACAGGCTACGGCTTTGACGCGCCGCCAGCACCGGGTAGCTCGCGGTTGCGGCCGGCAGGCCGCCGGCCGTCTTGGCAATCCGCTCGGCTATCTCACGCGTGAAGACGTTGACGATATCCGGACGCCATCGGCCGGGGCCGAGGGCGCGCGGTCCCTGCAACTCGGAATGCGAGATGTACTCGGGCGAAATGTTGGCGGCAAAGAAGCGGGCGAGCTCCGCAGCCTCGTTCGCATCTCGGCACCAGAAAATGTCGATCGGGTCAGGGCTCATGGGTGTCCATGGGGATGGCAAGCCGCAATGAACTCAAACGGGCTCCACGGCCGCGCTTTGCCCGCGCCGCAGCTCGTTCACCTCGACGCGTCCGGCGGCCAGCATTTCACGTAGCACCGGCACGCACTGGTCCGGATCGGCGTCGCCGCACATGAAAACGTCGACCGCCGCGTAGCCGGAATAAGGCCACGTGTGGATCGAGATGTGGCTTTCGGCCAGCACGGCGACACCGGACACCCCGTTCGGATCGAAACGGTGAACGTGGATATGAAGCAGCATTGCGCGGGAGGCCTCGGCGCAGCGGCGCAACACCGCCTCGATATGGTCGAGGTCGTCGAGGCGCTGCGCCTCGTACAGGTCGATGATGAGATGGACTCCGGCGCAGCGTACGCCGTCGCGGACCACCGAGTGGTCCCGCCGCACGCCCAAAGGGATCAGTTCCGGACCGCTCATGTCCTGGTATCGCGTCCAAGTATCCGCCGGTCGCACCTTGCGCCGTAGTCGCCAAATAAAGCATATCGCATTGAGCATTCAAGGCAATTTTCAATCGTCGCAGATACCTCAGCGCCCCGCGCAGGCCTGCGCCTCGACCACCGCGACCGCCGTCATGTTGACGACGCCGCGCGCCGTCACGGACGGCGTGAGGATGTGCGCGGGCCGCGCGGCGCCGATCAGGATCGGACCGACGGTCAGCCCGTCCGCCAGCACCATGATCATCTGATACGCGATGTTGGCGGCGTCGAGGTTGGGCATGATCAGCACGTTGGCCTCGCCCTTGAGGCGCGCATTGGGCAGCACGCGCTCGCGAAACAGCGGGCTCAGCGCCGCGTCGCCCTGCATCTCGCCGTCGACCTCGAGATCGGGATGGCGGTCGTTGAGGATCTCGGTCGCGCGCCGCATCTTGCGCGCCGTCTCCGTGTCGTAGCTGCCGAAGTTGGAGTGCGACAAGAGCGCGATCTTGGGCTCGATGCCGAAGCGGCGCACATGCGCGGCGGCGAGCACCGCCATGTCGACGATCTCGTCGACGTTCGGCTCCGGCGTCACATGGGTGTCGGCGAGAAAGATATGGCCCTTGGCGGTAATCACCAGCGTGAGCGCCGCGACCTCGCGCACGCCGGGCGCCACGCCGATGATCGCGCGCACGTGGCGCAGGTGGCTCAGAAACCGGCCCTCGACGCCGCAGATCATGGCCTCGGCCTCGCAGCGGTGGACCATCAGCGCCGCGATGACGGTCGCGTTGGTGCGCAGCAGCGTGCGCGCGGCCTCCGGCGTGATGCCGGAGCGGCCCGCCGCCTCGACATAAGAGCGCACATAGTCGTCGTAGCGCGGATCGCTCTCCGGATTGACGAGCACGAAGTCGCGCTCGGGCCGGATCGACAGGCCGAAGCGCTCGATGCGCTTCTCGACGACGCCGGGACGGCCGATGAGGATCGGCCGCGCGAGCCCCTCCTCCACGATCACCTGCGTCGCGCGCAGGATGCGCTCGTCCTCGCCTTCGGCGTAGACGACGCGCAGCGGCGCCGCCTTGGCGGCGGCGAACACCGGCTTCATCACGAAGCCGGAGCGGAAGACGAAGCGGTTGAGCCGCTCCGCGTAGGCGTCGAAGTCGGCGATCGGCCGCGTCGCGACCCCGGACGCCATCGCGGCGCGGGCGACGGCCGGCGCGATGCGCAGGATCAAGCGCGGATCGAACGGGCTGGGAATGAGCGAGCCCGGCCCGAACGTGCGCGCCTCGCCGCCATAGGCGCGCGCCGCCACCTCGGAGGGCGCCTCGCGGGCGAGCGCCGCGATGGCGTCGACGGCGGCGCGCTTCATCTCCTCGTTGATGGTGGTCGCGCCGACGTCGAGCGCGCCACGGAAGATGTAGGGGAAGCACAGCACGTTGTTGACCTGGTTCGGGTAGTCGGAGCGGCCGCTGCAGATCAGCGCATCCGGCCGCGCCGCCAGCGCCTCCTCGGGCATGATCTCGGGGACCGGATTGGCGAGCGCCATGATCAGCGGGCGCGGCGCCATGCGCTTGGCCATCTCGGGCCTGAGCACGCCGGGGGCGGACAGGCCGAGGAAGATGTCGGCGCCGTCGATCACCTCAGCGAGCGAGCGCTTGTCCGTCTCCTGGGCATAGATCGCCTTCCAGCGGTCCATGAGTTGCTGCCGGCCCTTGTGGACGACGCCGGCGAGATCGCTGACCCAGATGTTTTCGCGCCGCATGCCAAGCGAGACCAGCAGGTTGAGGCAGGCGAGCGCGGCGGCGCCGGCGCCCGAGACGACGATCTTCACGTCGGCGATGCGCTTGCCGGTGAGCGCGAGCCCGTTCTGGATGGCGGCCGCCACGATGATGGCGGTGCCGTGCTGGTCGTCGTGGAAGACCGGGATCTTCATGCGCGCCTTGAGGCGGTCCTCGACCTCGAAGCAGTCCGGGCCCTTGATGTCCTCGAGGTTGATGCCGCCGAAGGTCGGCTCGAGCGCCGCCACCACCTCGACCAGGCGATCGATCTCGTTCGCGTCAAGCTCGATGTCGAACACGTCGATGCCGGCGAATTTCTTGAACAGGACCGCCTTGCCCTCCATCACGGGCTTGCCGGCGAGCGGGCCGATATTGCCGAGGCCGAGCACGGCCGTGCCGTTGGTCACCACGGCGACGAGGTTGGAGCGCGCGGTGAGCTCGGCGGCCTGCCGCGGATCGGCCGCGATCGCCTCGCAGGCGACCGCGACGCCGGGCGTATAGGCGAGCGCGAGGTCGTGCTGGGTGCCGAGCGGCTTGGTCGCCTGGATCTCGAGCTTTCCGGGCCGCGGCAGGCGGTGATAGGCGAGCGCGCTGAGGCGGAAATCGTCCGACTGGTTCGCTGACACGGCGCTTCCCCTCGTCCCTGCGGTCTGTTGGGATCAGTCTAGCCTAACTAGCGAATATTGCAGGCAGAAGCGACACTTGACACGACACTTGACCTGCGCCCGCGCGGCTTGCCACGTTCCGCGCGAGAACAAAATCCGAGGGAACGCCATGACCGCATCGCTCCGCCGCCTCTCCGGCTGCTTCTGCTGCAACGGCCCGCTGACGCACGCGGACGCGCGCGTGAGCCGCCGCAACTTCGTCGCCGGCGGCGTCGCGGCGCTCGGCCTCGGCGCGACCGCGGCGAGCCGGCCTGCGCGGGCGCAACCGGCGCGCACGCGCATCGACGTGCACCATCATTATCTGCCGCCGGTCCTGCGGCCGGTGCTCCTGGCGAACCGCGCCGCCGCCGGTCTGCCCGACTGGACGGTCGACAAATCGCTCGCCGACATGGACCAGGCCGGCATCGCGACGGCGGTGATCTCGGCGGTGCAGCCCGGCGTCTGGTTCGGCGACAACATGGCGGCGCGCAAGCTCGCGCGCGACGTCAACGACTACGGCGCAAAGCTCGCCGCCGACCACAAGGGCCGCTTCGGCCTCTTCGCCGCGATCCCGCTGCCCGACCCGGAGGGCAGCCTCAAGGAAATCGAATACGCGCTCGACACCCTGCACGCGCCGGGCATCGGCCTGTTCACCAGCTACCGGGACAAGTACCTCGGCGATCCGGCGTTCGTGCCGGTGCTCGAGGAGCTCAACCGGCGCAAGGCCGTGGTCTACGTCCACCCGGTCACGCCCGCCTGCTGCGGCGGCCTGATCAAAGGCATCTCGCCCGCCGTCATCGAATACGCGACCGACACGACGCGCACGATCGCGAGCCTGATCTTCGGCGAGGCCGGCAGCGCGCTCCGCTTTCCCGACATCCGCTGGATCTGGTCGCACTCGGGTGGCACGCTGCCGTTCCTCACCGGCCGGCTGATCCGTCTCGCCAAGGAGCGCAAGGATCCGCGCATGCCGGACGGCCCGCTGCCGATCCTGCGCCGCTACCACTACGAGGTCGCGCAGGGCAATACGCCGGGCCAGCTCGCCGCGCTGATGAAGCTCGTCTCCGTGTCGCAGGTGCTATTCGGCACGGACTTTCCCTATCGCGAGGGCGTGGAGGCGGTCGAAGGGCTACGCGACTACGGCTTCAGCGCCGCCGACGTTGCCGCGATCGACAACGGCAATGCGGTCGCGATGATGCCGGTACTCAAGGCGGGGTAGCGGCGCTGCTAAGTCATTACCCGCGCAAACCCGTTGCAATTCCTGCTGTTATCCCAGTTAGCTTTGTTTTGCATTTTTGGGTTCGTTCGGGCGGAAATGCCCGGCCGATCGCCGAATGTCGCACCGGTGATCAGCGTCGAATCACTGTCTGTTTGGGGTCAGTGCGGTTGCCAGCCCGGTGGTGGCAACGCGGCGACCCTCTGGTCCAAGGCGGCCGCCGCACCCTACCGCGCCCCGCTCGCCCCCATGCTCTAACTCCCTCGACCCGATGCCCTAAAACCGGATTAGGCGAAAGAATTCGGGCCCTCCGCGGCCCGGTAGGCGCGCCCCGGGCGCACGAGACGCTGAGCAAGTCGGTCAACGCGGGAATCAAACGGTGTTTACCGGTAACGACGGCGTAACATCAAATTTGGAAACGCACGACCCCGGAGATCGGGGTAATTTCTCAAGTACGTTGCTGAGCCTCCTAAAGATGCTCCCATGGTAATTCGGCCCGCCGAACAACTGCGTGTGTCCATCGGGCGGCGCATTTGGCGGGGCGTCGACGTTCCCTCGAACGCCGGGGTCTAGTCATATCGAGAAAGGTAGGCCACTTGGACCGTTTCTGGATAGGATTTTGTTCAGCATCAAATGCGCGCCGCTGAATTATTTTCTGAGTTCTGGCTCCAAAGGTCAGACATTCGCATCTGGGGCATCGGCACTTTCCGATAGTGGGGCTTACGACAGCAGCTAGCCGAGCGCACCGCCGTCAGG
>CAVPGG010000021.1:0-9278 GCA_963703755.1 uncultured Pseudomonadota bacterium | reverse complement strand
TTCCGGGTATGTGCAAGGCGCGATCGCAGCCCGCCGGCGACGAGCGCGGCCGCGACGCGCATCGACAGCGGCAGGCCGATGCCCAGGGCGAGCAGCGCCGTCGCCGCCAGCAACAACGCGAAGGGCAGCGGGCGCGTGTCGGCCGGGTTGGGATAGAGCGCGGTGAGCAAGGGCAGGAAGCCGCCGACGACGAGAACCGCCGCCAACGCGATGAACACGATGGCGTTGACCACCTTGAAGCGGAACGTGACGCCCGGCTCGACCACCTCGGCGAGTGCCGCCATCTGCTTCCATTCGGCATCGGTGTAGGAGAATCCCGGCCAGGACATCCCGGCCTCCCGGATGGGCATCATCATGCTCGCCCACAGTGCGAGCCGGACCAGCCCGCGATCGTCAGATGCCGTCGTCACGATCTCCCCCTTGCTTGCGCCTGCCGCCATCAGGTCAGTCGTCCGATCATGCCAGCGATGGAACGCAGAGAAACCGCTTGATCTCGTCCAGGATGCACGATGAAGCCGGATCGTGCTCCAGCGGCATGTGGTTCTTTCCCGGCAGCGGAACGAAATGCGCGTCCGGAATTCCAGCTGCGATTTCGCGGCCGTATTCGAATGCGTGCACCGCATCCTCCCGCAAGTGCATCACCAGCGTCGGCGCTTTGACCTGAGAGAGAAGCGGGCGCACGTCGATGTCATTGACGACGTGGAAATACTTGGCGGCGCACGCAGGCGACGTGGTCCGGCGCTGCAGCTCATTGAACCAGTCGAGCTGCTCCTTGCTCCCTTCGGGAACGAACAGTGAGGTGAACATCTGCCGGAACGCCGCGTTCTCCTCCCCCCATCCGAGTCGAATCAGCGTCTCCATGGCCCTGATCTTGTCGCGCTCGGCCTCGCTTGTCGCGCGCACCATGCGCCCGCGCGCGAAGCTGCCGAAGAGAATCAGGTGTGAGACGCGCTCGGGATGCCGTGCCGCGTACGCAATCGAGACCGCGCAACCCTGGGACTGACCCATCAGGGGAAAGCGATCCCATCCGACCGCGTCGGCCACGGTCTCGAGATCGGAAACCCAGGCCTCGAATGAAACATTCTCGACCTCCCAATCGGAAAGACCGTTACCGCGGGCATCGTAGCGAACCAGCCTGAAGTTGCCCGCGAGCGCGCGCAGCAGGTGCCGTGTGATCGGGCTCTCCCAGTCGTATTCGAGGTGGTTGAGGTAATTCGCGGCCTTGAACAGCCTCAGGCCGCGGCCGGCGCTCGCATACGCGAGCCGGACGCCATCGGCGGCGCGGCAGTAGCGGATATCCTGGCGCAGCGCTGCGCCGTCGCCGCTTTCGCGTTGCGCGGAAGCAACCGCTTTCGGCTCTTCCCGCACCTCGCCGACGAAACGCACCCCCTTGCGCGGCAGCGTGTGGATGAAGCGCTGCGTCTTGCCGTCATCGCCGAGCACCGCGCGCGCCGCATTGATGCGCGTCGTGAGCGCGGCGTCCGACACGATGCGGCCGCCCCAGACGGCGGCGACGAGATCGTCCTTGCTGACCACGTGGTCGCGGCTGCGGATCAGGAATTCGATGAGGTCGAAGACCTGCGGCGCGGCCGGCAGCAGCACCGTCCCGCGCCGAAGCTCGCGCCGGTCCGTGTCGAGAGCGTAGTCCTCGAAGCGATAGAGCAATGTCGCCCGCCTCGTGCCAAACCGACATCGGTATCCGCATGCAACGCCTTGGCGCGGCAAAAATCAAGAAACGATAAGGAAAAAGTAAGGCCACGAATAAGCGGGAGCGGTTGGCTGCTGGCAGGCTCATGACGGTCGGAACGAGGTCATTCGGGCCGGCTGTGGTGAACAATCCACTCAGGAGGAAGACATGCGCAATTCAACCCGACTGCTCAAGACGCTCGCGGCCTCGGTCGCGATCAGCGCAAGTCTCGCGCTGGCAACGCCCGCCTCCGCGCAAGACGCAAGCGCGCAGGCTGCCTATCGCGACATCGAGCAAACGCTCGGACTGGTGCCCGGTTTCTTCAAGGCGTTCCCGCGATCCGGAATCGCCGGCGCGTGGAGCGAGTTCAAGTCGCTGCAGCTCAGTCCGACCACCAAGCTCGACGTCAAGACCAAGCAACTGATCGGGCTTGCCGTCTCGGCGCAGATTCCCTGCCAGTACTGCATCTACTTCCATGCCGCCGTCGCCAGGGCCAACGGGGCGACCGAGGACGAGATCAGCGAGGCCGTCGCCATGGCGGCGATGACGAGGCACTGGAGTACCGTGCTCAACGGCATGGAGATCGATCTCGCGGCATTCAAGCGAGAGACCGACACGGTCCTCAAGCTCGCCGCCGAGAGGTCGCGGTCCGCAAGCAAGTAACCGCAGCGGCACGGGCGGGTCATGCTGTCGCGGATGTCGAGCATGCCCGCCCCCCGTGCCGACCGAGTCACGTCGCCCGGTCCAGCGAGGTTCCGGTCTTCGTCGGACGTTCCATGAAACAAAGGGAGATCGCCAATGAGCACCACCGTCGAGGCGTCGAGGACCGACAGCCCGGCAGAATGGCCGCCTGCCGCCGACAACACGATCCCGATAGCGGCCTGGAATACGGTTCTGTTCGAAAAGTTCTGCCGCTTCCGCTACGTGCTGACCCAGGGCCTCGCAGACCACAGCGATGAGCTCTTGTGGCGCCGCCCGTTTCCCGCAGGTGCCTGTGTCCTCGATATCGGCTGCGGTTTCGGTGACACGACGCAGTTGATGGCGCAACAGGTCGGCCCGGCCGGCCGAGCGGTCGGGGTCGACTGCGCGCCGAACTTCATCGCCGACGCGCGCCGCGAGGCTCGCGATGCGGGGGCGAGAAACGTCGAATTCGTCGTGGCCGACGTGCAGGCGGACGATCTGCACGGACCTTACGACAACGCATTCTCGCGGTTCGGCACCATGTTCTTCAACCTGCCGGTCGCCGCGTTGTGCAACATCCGCAAAGCGCTGAAGCCGGCGGCGAGCTCACCATGATCGTCTGGAGAAAGCGTGAGGATAATCCGTGGGTGCACAAGGCCGAGCTCGCGGTGAAGCAGATCGTGCCGGTGGTCTCCCATGAGGAGACGGATCAGGTGCATTGCGGGCCGGGCCCGTTCTCCATGGCCGGCGCCGACCTGGTGAGCGACCTGCTGCGGATTGCCGGGTTCGAACGTATCGGCTTCGAGCGGTACGACACCGACATATGCATCGGTCGGACGCTCGCAGACGCCGTCGAATTCGCGATGGCGCTGGGGCCAGCCGGCGAGATCATCCGACTTGCCGGCGATGCCGGACAAAAGCTCAGACCCGACGTCGTTGCCGCCTTGCACCGGACGCTCGCCGAGCATGCGCGCACCGACGGCGTGTGGGTCGGCTCAAGCAGCTGGTTCGTGACGGCGTACAATCCGGCGCCGCCGTGACGTCAAGGCCACGATGAATTCGACGGAGGCGTCTATATCAACTTGAGCCCCTTCATGCTCGCATGCCCGTCCTTGCCGACGATGATGTGATCATGCACCGCGATGCCGAGCGGCTTGGAAATGTCGATGATCTGCTGCGTCATCTGGATGTCGGCGCGCGAGGGCGTCGGGTCGCCGGACGGATGGTTGTGCACCAGCACGACGGCGGTCGCCGACAATTCGAGCGCGCGCTTGACCACCTCGCGCGGGTAGACCGGCGTGTGGTCAACGGTGCCGGTCTGCTGCACCTCGTCGGCGATGAGCTGGTTGCGCTTGTCGAGGAAGAGGATGCGGAACTGCTCGACGTCGGCGAACGCCTGCGCGGTGCGGCAATAGTCGAGCACGGCGGACCACGACGAGAGCGGGGCGCGGCGGTTGACCTCGCCGCGAGCAAAGCGATTGGCGGCCGCGTGCACGACCTTGAGCGCGGCGACGACCGCGTCCCCCACGCCCTTCACCTCCTTGAGCCGCGCGGCCGGCGCCGCAATCACATCGGTGAATGAGCCGAATTTTGCGATCAGGGTCTTCGCCAGCGGCTTCATGTCGTGCCGCGCGTGCGCCCCGAGCAGAACCATTTCCAAGAGCTCGTAGTCGGGCAGCGCATCGCCGCCGCCAGCGAGCAGCCGCTCGCGCAGCCGCCCGCGGTGGCCGAGATAATGCGGCTGTTCGAGCGGCTCGCTGTCGCCGATGCGCCAGCCGGGCCGCGATGCCTCGCCAAAGGTCCGCGCTCCCATGCGGCAATTTGAGAACAAAGAGCGAACACAAGTCAAGAGGGAACGATCGACGGTTTCACCCCGCCGCATAAGGCGGCTTGTCGAGGCCCTTGGGCGACAGCGTGAAGATCTCGACGCCCGTCTGGGTCACGCCGACGGTGTGCTCGAACTGGGCCGAGAGCGAGCGGTCGCGCGTCACCGCGGTCCAGCCATCGGAGAGCACCTTCACGTGCGGAACGTCCGAGATTGATCATCGGCTCGACCGTGAACAGCATGCCGGGCTTGAGCACCACGCCCTCGCCCGGGCGGCCGACATGGACGATGTTGGGCTCGTCGTGGAAGAGCCGGCCGAGACCGTGGCCGCAAAAATCGCGCACCACGCTCATGTGCTGGCCCTCCACATAGGTCTGGATCGCGTGACCGATGTCGCCGGTGGTGGCGCCCGGCTTGATCACCGCGATGCCGCGCATCATCGCCTCGTAGGTCACCTCGATGAGCCGCTCGGCGCGGCGCGGGATCTCGCCGACCGTGTACATGCGGCTCGAGTTGCCGTGCCAGCCGTCGAGGATCAGCGTCACGTCGACGTTGACGATGTCGCCGTCCTTGAGCGGCTTCTCGTTGGGGATGCCGTGGCAGACCACATGGTTGATCGACGTGCAGGTCGACCTGGTGTAGCCGCGGTACATCAGCGTCGCCGGCCGCGCGCCGTGGTCCATGGCAAACTCGAACACCATTCGGTCGATCGCATCGGTCGGCATGCCGGGCTTGATCGCGGGAACCAGCATGTCGAGACACTCGGCGACCAGGCGGCCGGCCTTGCGCATGCCCGCAAAGGCCTCGGAGCCGTACAGCTTGATCTGCCCGGTCTTGCGCAGGGGCGCGCTCGACGCCTCGACGTAGCTCATCATCTTTCTGCTCGATCCTCACGGCCCGCCCCCCTTAGGTAATCCGGCGGGCGGATTTTCTCAACCTTGATCGCGCGGCTTGACGGTGGCGCGCACCGCGCTGACCGCGCGCACCCAATGGCGGCGCAGGGTGCGGCGGCGCCACTTGGTCCAGCGGTGACGCACGACATTGTAGAACCGGGTGTGCTTGAGCCGCGACGCATCGAGCACCGAATCGAACAGGCCGATCACGCTGCCCTGCTCGACCAGCGGCTCGGACGGCCAGTACTGGGCGATGCGCTGCTCGCGATCGACATGGGTGATCAGCTGGTCGGCGGGCAGCCCGATCTTGTTCGCCGCGAGCCAAGCGAGCCGGCGCCGGCAGGCCTCGAGGTCGGTGACGTAGCCCTCGGCGGTCGTGCTCGCCAGCGGCACCAGCGGACCCGGGTGCAGAAAGAACGCATCCGGCACCTTGGCGTCGGCGCCGCCGAGGAAGATGTGCCAGCCCGGCGCCAGCGCATCGGCGGCGCGCATGACCGCGGCGAGGCGGTCGGCGAACCGCGGCAGCAGCACCACGTCGTCCTCGAACACCATGACGCGGCGCGCGCCACGCGCCGCCGCGAGCCGCCACGCTTGCGCGTGCTTGAGCGACAGCGAGGCCTGCCGCTTCATCGGCGGCGCGCCACCGACGAAGTGTTGGGCGATCGTCGCGTCGTCGAGGTCAGCCGCGTCGAAATCGAAGACGAGCTCGAGCGGGATGCCGGCGCGGCCGAGCTCGCGCGTCGCATGCGCGATGCGGTCCGCGAAGGTCTTGACCGACAGCACGAAGACGGCGTCGATCGCGAGGTCGCCGAGCGCAGCCGGCGAGGCCATCAGCGGCTCCGTGCCGCCGCGCGCAGGCGCGACCGCGCCGACGCCGCCATGGGCACAACGCCCTCTTCCATCGGCACGGTGCCTGCGCAGTCGATGCCGTCGGCCGTGATGGCGCAGCGCCAGGCGATCGCCTCGACGCCGGCGGCGCGCGCGCGCGCGAAGGCGGCCGCGTAGGTCGGATCGATATCGGCGGCGAGCGCGAAGCGCGCGGCCGAGCCGATCTGGATCAGATACAGCATCACGGCGCGATTGCCGGCCGCCACCATGGCGGCGAGCTCGTCGAGGTGCTTGGCGCCGCGCGCCGTCACGGCGTCGGGAAACTCGGCGAGACCCTGCCGGCGCATCAGGTGCACGTTCTTGATCTCGACGTAGCAGGGCGGACGCGCCGGGTCTTCGAGCAGCACGTCGACGCGCGAGTTCTTGCCGTAGCGCACTTCCCGGCGAAGGGTGGCGTAGCCGGCAAGGTCAGGGATCTGGCCGGCCGCGAGGGCCGCGGCGACGATCCCGTTCGGATGCGCCGTATTGACGCCGACCAGCTCGCGGCCGCCGCCGAAGTCGACCTCCACCAGCTCCCACGACCACGGCAGCTTGCGCTTGGGGTTGTCGGACTTCGACAGCCACACGCGCGCGCCTGGCGCCGCAAGCCCCGTCATGGCGCCCGGATTGGCGACGTGCACTGTCACCTCCTCACTATTCGGCAGCACCACGTCGGCGAGGAAGCGTTTGTAGCGGCGAAGCAGCGTCGCGGGGACAAGCGGCGTCGCAAAGCGCATCAGGCCGCGACCTTTCCGCCGAGCTCGTCGGCGATGTGGATACTTGATGATTTCCTCGAACGAGCTTTCCGCCGTGAACCCCAGCGCGGCGGCGCGCTTCGCCTCGATGCGCTGCGGCCAGCCCGCGACGATGCGCGTGATCAGCTCGTCGGGCGCGTGCTTGATGCGCGCCGCAACCTTCTCGCCCGCGACGCGGCGCAGCGCCTCGATCTGCTCCGCCACCGTGCAGCACACGCCCGGCATTGCCAGATTGATGCGCGGCCCGAGCTGCTCGCGGGTGAGGCCCGCGGCGTGAACCAGAAACCCGACCGCGGCGCGCGGCGTCGCATGGGTGTGACGCACCGTGTCGGCGACCGGCAGCACCGCTGCCTCGCCCGCGAGCGGCTCGCGAATGATGCCGGAGAAGAAGCCGGATGCCGCCTTGTTGGGCTTGCCGGGCCGCACACAGATGGTCGGCAGGCGGATGCCGACGCCCTCAAGGATGCCGCGGCGATGATGGTCGGCGAGCAGCAGCTCGCACATGGCTTTCTGCGCGCCGTAGGAGGTGAGCGGCGTGAGATGGAAGTCGTCGGGGATCGCGAAGGGGAACGGTGCGCCGTAGACCGCGATCGACGACGTGAAAATGAGCTTGGGGTGATAGCTCTCGCCCGCCTTGCGGATCGCGGCGAGCAGGGCCTGCATGCCCTCGAGGTTGACGCGATAGCCCTTGTCGAAGTCGAGTTCGGCCTCGCCCGAGACGACGCCGGCAAGGTGGTAGATCAGGTCGGGCCGCGCGGCGATCAGCTTGTCGGCCTCACCGGGAGCCGCGAGATCGCTCGCAACGATCGTCGTGGCGGGCTTGGCACTCGCGGGCAGCGTTTCAGCCGGAAACGGCACCACGTCCTGCAGCGTGAAGCGCTCGATCGCGCGGCCGTTGAGCTTGCCGTCGGCAAGCAGCCGCGCCGTGAGTTTGCGGCCGATCATGCCGGCCGCGCCAGTGATGAGGACGTGCAAGGCGAACCTCGTCGTGGTGACCGCCCTCGTCCTTCGAGACGCCCGCCCTCGCAAGGGCGAGGACGGGCTCCTCAGGATGAGGGCGGATTAGATCGAAGTCATAGGGGCAGCGGTCTTATACGACAAGCATTCCTCAACGCAACTCGTTCAGCTCCCGCAAGCTGCGCCTTTGCGTCCCCTGCGCGTCGAAATTCGCCGGGTCGAGCCAGCGCGCGAAGGCGGCCTTGCGGGCGGGCCAATCCTCCTCTGTGATCGCGAACCAGGCAGTGTCGCGGCTGCGCGCCTTGATGATCATGTGATTGCGAAAGATGCCTTCGAACTTGAATCCGAAGCGAGAGGCCGCGTTGCGCGACGGTTGGTTGAGCGAGTAGCATTTCCATTCATAGCGGCGATAGCGCATGGTCTCGATCGCATAGCGGGCGAGCAGGTACTGCGTCTCGGTCGCGAGCGGCGAGCGCTGCAGCGACGGCCCGAGCACGATGTTGCCGACCTCGATGACACGCATCTCGGGCCGGATCGACATCAGCGTCTCCACCCCGACCGCGTGTCCTTCGCGATCGAGGACCGCGTAGTAGTAGGGATCGGTGAGCCCCTCACGTGCCGCAAGCCACGTCAGGAACGCGGTGCGATCCGCGAACGGCCCGTCGGACATGTAGGTCCACAGACGATCGTGTCCCTCGAACTCCCGCCACAACGCTTCGCCGTGACGCGACGCATCGAGCCGTACGACCGAGCCGAAGCGGCCCGCGAGCGCGACCGGCCCCGGACGTTCGGCCGGCCGTGCGTCGACCTTCGGCCCGATCGGCGCGCCGAAGGCGTCAACGTCCGCCCCGCTCATCGCGGCCGCTTCTTCAGGTCGTCGCGGAAGAAGGCGTTGAGCTCGACGTGCGGCGCGCCGTCCGCGAAGGCATCGAAGCGCCCCTCGGTGGCGATCTGCTTGGCGGCGCGGATGAAGGCGCCCCATGCGACGCGCGAGAGCGCGCTGCCGACGCTGATGCGGCGTGCTCCCAGCCCCGCGAGTTCGGCGACCGTGATGCCGAGCGGGCCGGACATGATGATGTTGACCGGCTTGGGCGCGACTGCGCTGATCACGGCGCCGATCAGCTCGCGGGTGCGCAGGCCCGGCGCATAGAGGCAGTCGGCGCCCGCCGCCGCGAAGGCTTTCAGCCGGCGGATGGTCTCGTCGAGATCGGGCCGGCCGACTAGGAAGCCCTCGCTGCGCGCCGTCAGCATCACCTCGCCTCCCGCCTTGTCGATCGCGGCGCGCGCCGCACGGATGCGGGCGACGGAAAGGTCGAACTCGTAAAGCGGGTTGTCCTTGTCGCCGGTCGAAATCCTCGATCGAGAGGCCCGCGACGCCAGTCGCGACCGCAAGCGTCACGCTCTCGGCGACGCCGTCGGGCGCGTCGGCAAAGCCGCCCTCGAAGTCAGCGTTGACCGGAATGTCCGTCGCGGCGACCAGCTCGCGCAGATGTGTGAGCGCCATGTCGCGCGTGATCGCGTTGTCGGCAAAGCCCTCCGCGAAAGCGAAGCCCGCGCTGGTCGATGCGAGCGCTTTGAAGCCGAGGTGTTGCAAGTAGCGGGCGGTGCCGAGA
>CAVPGG010000020.1:0-5589 GCA_963703755.1 uncultured Pseudomonadota bacterium | reverse complement strand
TACAGCCCGCAGCGTTACGCTGACGGCATCCCTGCAGACGTCGTGCGGCTCAAGGCCGAGGGATCCGAGCTGATGAAGCTGAAGAACCTCTGGGCGGAAGAGCAGTACAAGGGGATCAACAGCCAATGGCGCAGGCAGAAACGGGGCTGCGCTTGAGGTACAGTCCCATACGCAGGAAAGCCTGGAGGCAAAGGAGTTTACGCACGAAGCTTACGAGCGGATTCGCGGCCCGGTCTCGGTCACCGAACGGGCGGAGCTTGAGGGCTTCCAGCGCCGGGTTAACGCTTTCCTCGTCACCCCGGAGGATATCACCAAGATCAAGGATTATCCGGAGAAAAGGAATGACTGAGAATATCACATATTTTGCAATGATTGACGAATTTACCAGTCGGGACCACCCCGGACGGTTCTGCGCCGTGTCAGAAACGACGAGGGAGCGGTCGATGAGATCTTTTCCCGCAACGTGAGCTGGGAGTTCTCGCCGCTGATGTATTCAGCCGAGCGAGGTGACCTGGCAAACGACTTCGTCCCGATTAGCGAGGGAGAGGCGGAACGGACGTTGCCCGGATCAGAGAGGCGGGCGAAGCAGCCGAATAAAGCCGCCGTTGGGAAAGCCACCACACAGAGGCTGTTCTCAGTGATCGCTCAGCAGTTATGGATAGTTTTAAAGAGTGATCGCGCTCGTGCTTGCCGTCGTCGTGTTCGTCGTGTTCCTCGCGGGAGTGCTCCGCGAGCCGCGGTGCCCTTTGGGAACGCGGTGCTTCTCGGGCTGGCGCTCGCGCTCGGGGCACTGGGGCTGGCCGAACGGCTTGCCGGGCGCACCGAACGCCAGGCGCACCTGCTGTGGCGGCGCGCCAGCTCCTCGCGGATCTGCGTCGCAACCAGCCGACTCTGCTCGTCCGTCAGCTTCGTCTCGGGACTGAGCTGCATCGCCCCTCGGCTCCCAGCCTTCGATGGATCGAGTCCGTACAAGTCCTCACATATCCGCACCGCGACGGATTCGGCAAGGCGCAACGCGACGGGGCGGTGCTGAACAAGCCGAAACTAGGCGCTCGCGCTAAGCGGCGTTTCCGGCGACAAATCAAGGCGGGCGATGCGGGTGGGTACATGGAGGAGGGCAGCTCATGGCCGGTCCGATTCAAAATCCTGCCGCGGCCGGGCCACGTGCACGTCAACGCCTGTCGGTGAACCGCGTGTCGATCGCCGCGTGGCCCCGGGCCGCCGCGATCCGCGTCATCGGTCTGATTGTGCTGCCAATTGCGGCAATTTTGGCTGCCGTGCCGCTAGTGCCGCGAACCCGAAGTTCGCACGACTTCTCGGCGAGCACGGTTGCGAACTTTGGGTTCAAAAGCGGCACTAAAATCATAACCCTGCTAGTGTCCTTGTCGATTCCGAAGTTCGCTCAGAGTTCGCCGCAAGGGCTTGCGAACTTCGGAATCGGGACACTAGCCCTCGGCATGGTCATCGGTTTGAACATCCTCCTCCTCGGCCGCTTGGGTATCGGGTAGGCGAGGTGAGGACTTGATGTCGGCGCTTCCCCTTCCCCCGCGTCGACATTTCGGCGGCCGCCGCGCGTCCCCACCGCGGCGGCCGCTTCCCCTGCGATGTCCGAACGGGTCGAACGATGACGCGCCAATCCGGCTTCACCGGCGTCTTGCGCCGGCTCGTGCGCCCTGCCGTGGCTCTGCTTGGCGTCGCGGCGGTCGCGCTCGCCTGCGTCTATGCGGTCGCCGGTACCTACGGGATCAACATCGTGATCCATCGCGGCGGCTCCCTATGGCTGCCGGTGGCCACGAACGACCCGCGTCTCTCCAGCTCGATGCAGCTTGCGCTGCGCGATCGCTCCGTTGAGGCCACGGCCGGCGGCTGCGCGTGGCGCCCGATCGCGCCGGGCTTCGATGTTGCCGAGCTGCCTGTCATCGCCAACGGCGCCGCAGTCGATCAGATCCTGCTCGCGCGCGTCGATCCAGCGCGCTTCCGCTTCGTCGTCCGCACCGCCTCGGCGGGCAACCGCAACCTCGACGATTGGATGACGGCGCTCGGCGCCACGCTCGTCATCAACGGCAGCTATTTCACCCGTGAGGGCAGCCCGGACACGCCGCTGGTGAGCGCCGGCGTCGCGCTCGGCCCACAGGACTATTCGGCCCGGCACGGCGCGTTCGTCGCCTCGTCTGCGTCCGTGGGCGTGCACGATCTCGCCAAGGAGGACTGGCGCGCAGCCTTGCGGGGCGCGGATGACGCCATGGTGTCGTTCCCGATGCTGGTCACGGCCGACGGCGCGAACCGCGTCAAGGCCGATTGGCGCCGCCTCGCCAACCGCAGCTTCGTCGGGCAGGACCGCGCCGGCCGCATCGTGCTCGGCACCACGACGGATGCGTTCTTCGCGCTCGACCGCTTCGCCGATTTCCTCGCCAAGGCGCCGCTCGACCTTGCGCTCGCGCTCAACCTCGACGGCGGCCCGATTGCCTCGCAGGGCATCGCGCTCAACGGCTATCACCGGCGCTACTGCGGCCAGTGGGAACTCGCGGCGCGCAGCGGGCAGATGCGGCTGCTCACCCCGGTGCTCGGCACGCAGTGCTGGGAAATGCCCATCGTGCTGGCGGTCCTGCCGAAGCAGCGATGATGCGCATCCTGCTCATCAACCCGCCGCACCCTTCGATCGGCAGCCGCATCCCGCGCGAGCAGCTGCCGCCCCTCGGGCTTCTGTCGATCGGCGGGCCGCTGATCGACGCCGGGCACCACGTCGAGCTGATCGACGCCGAGTTCGGCCCCATGCGCATTGCCAACATCGTCGCGCAGGCCCGCGCGCGCCGGCCCGACGCGGTGCTGCTCGGCCACTCGGGCTCGACCTCGGGCCACCCGGTCGTCTGCCGGCTCACCTGCGCGCTGCGCGAGGCGCTGCCCGAGGCCTGGGTCATCTATGGCGGCGTGTTTCCGACCTATCACTGGCGCGAGATCCTCAGCGAGGAGCCGCAGATCGACATCATCGTGCGCGGCGAGGGCGAGGAGACCGCGCCGCGCCTGATCGCCGCCCTCGAAAGCGGACGGCCGCTGCTTGCCGTGCGCGGCATCGCGTTCCGCGACAAGGGCGTCGTCATCGGCACGCCGCCGGCGCCGATGATCGCCGATCTCGACGCCTGTCGCGTCGGTTGGGAGCTGATCGATCACGCCCGCTACAGCTACTGGGGCGGCAAGCGCGCCGTGGTGGTGCAGTTCTCGCGCGGCTGTCCGCATCCCTGCACCTATTGCGGCCAGCGCGGCTTCTGGACGCGCTTTCGCCACCGCGATCCGAAGAAGTTCGCGGCCGAGATCGCCCGGCTGCATCGCGAGCACGGCGTCGAGGTGATCAACTTCGCCGACGAGAACCCGAGCGCCGCGCGCAAGGCGTGGCGTGCCTTCCTCGAGGCGCTGATCGCCGAGAACGTCGAGCTCACGCTCGTCGGCTCGACCCGCGCCGACGACATCGTGCGCGACGCCGACATCCTGCATCTCTACAAGCGTGCCGGCTTCGAGCGCTTTCTCATGGGCATGGAGAACACCGACGAGGCGACGCTAAACCTGATCCGCAAGGGCGGCGGCACCGTAAAGGATCGCGAGGCGATCCGCCTGCTGCGCCGGCACGACATCCTCTCGATGGCGACCTGGGTGGTCGGCTTCGAGGAGGAGACCGACCGCGACCTCGTTCGCGGCCTGCGCCAGCTTCTGTCCTACGACCCCGACCAGATCCAGACGCTCTACGTCACGCCGCACCGCTGGACGCCCTATTTCCGCGTCGCCGCCGACCGCCGCGTGATCCAGGCCGACCAGCGCCGCTGGGACTACAAGCACCAGGTATTGGCGACGCGCCACATGCCACCGTGGCGGCTGATCGCCTGGGTGAAGCTCATCGAGGCCGTCGTGCAATTGCGCCCGCGCGCGCTCTGGCGCTATATCGCGCATCGGGACCGCAAGATTTGCCACGGCATCCGCTGGTACTACCGCATGGGTCGCCGTGTCTGGTTTCACGAGATCTGGAACTACCTGTTTCGCGACCGCCGCCTGCGCAACGGCCCCCGCCTTGCGGAGTTCTGGGGTGCGCCGCAGGACGCCGAGGAAGAGGCGTTGCAGGTGCCCGGCCGGTCGCGGCCGCGCGTGCAGTTGCCGCCGGCGGCACGTCGCGCGTCCGCGTGATCTCGGCTTGAATCGGCCATGAATTCGGCCCGGCGCGCGTATATGTAACGGGAGGGAGCCCCGCCGCCATGCCCATCGACATTCGCCGCTACCGGCCGACCGATCTGGCCGGCCTGATCGCGCTCTTCCGCGACACCGTGCGCCGGATCAACGGCCGCGACTACTCGCAGCAGCAGGTGATGGCCTGGGCGCCCGACGAGATCGACGCGCGCCGATGGATGCATCGCTTCGACAGCAAGTCGGTGTGGGTCGCGGATACTGGAAGGCGCGCCGGTCGGCTTCATCGATGTGGCGCGCGACGGGCTGATCGACATGCTCTACGTCCACGCCGATCACCAGGGAACCGGCATTGCCAGCCTGCTGCTGCGCACCGTCGAGGCGAGCGCGCGTGCGGGTGGCCTGCTGCGGCTCTTCACCGAGGCGAGCATCACGGCGCGGCCGTTCTTCGAGCACCGCGGCTTCCGCGTCATCGCGCCGCAGCGCGTGATGCGCTGGGCGCAGGAGTTCCTCAACTACCGCATGGACAAGGCGCTGGGGTAGCTTCGTCGTCTCGGCGTCATTGCGAGGCGCGCGAAGCGCGCCGAAGCAATCTCGATCCGCAGACGCATGAGCAAGTGAAGGGGGATTGCTTCGCTTTCGCTCGCAATGACGATAGTGTCGGCGCCCATGAAACTCACGCTTCTCTCCGGCGGCGCCGCGCACGGCCTCGTCGCGACGCTCGCGCCGCAGTTCAAGGCCGCGGCCGGCGCCGACATCGACGGCAGCTTCGGCGCCGTCGGCGCGATGCGCGACAAGCTGATCGCCGGCGCCGCTGCCGACATGGTGATCCTCACCGCGACGCTGATCGGCGAGCTGACGACATCCGGTCACGTCGCGGCGGGCTCGGCGGCCGATATCGGCACGGTTGCGACCGGCGTCGCGTTGCGCAGCGGCGATCCGGCGCCGGCGATCGGTGATGCCGATGCCCTGCGCGCCGCGCTGCGCGGCGCCGACGCCATCTACTTTCCCGATCCCAGGCTCGCCACGGCCGGCATTCACTTCGCCAAGGTGCTCGACCGGCTCGGCATCGCCGCGGAGGTCGCGCCGCGGCTGCGCCCGCACCCGAACGGCACCGCCGCCATGGCGGCGCTCGCCGCCGTCAAGGACGGCCGGCCGATCGGCTGCACGCAGGTCACCGAGATCCTCAACACCAAAGGGATCGCGCTCGTCGGCAACCTGCCGGAGGGCTTTGCGCTTGCGACCATCTACACGCTCGGCATCTGCACCAGGGCGCAGTCGCCGGAGCTCGCGCGCAAGTTGGCTTCCTTGTTGACCGGCGATGCGACGCGCGATCTGCGGCGCAGGCTCGGCTTCACGTGAGCGGGTGCGCCGCTTGACTCTACACGTGCTCCACCATCGCGGGCCGCAGGTCCTTGATCG
>CAVPGG010000019.1:0-7803 GCA_963703755.1 uncultured Pseudomonadota bacterium | reverse complement strand
ATATGGGCAATCGACCGCCGCGATGATCTCGTCGAGCGCGCGCGGATATTTCTGGTTCACTTGCCACTCGCGCGGCTGCGCGGCGCCATACCAGACCAGCGCGGCGGCGAGCGGGCGCGCCGCCGCGAGCACCAGCGGCAGGCGCGCGGTCTGGCAGATGCCCATGGCGGCGAGCCGGGTGAGGTCAGCGGGCGTCTCGCGCCCGAGCGTCTCGATCGCGGCCGCGAGCGCGCGAACCGCGTCCGGGTCGCTTACGTCGCAGCCGGCGTCGCCGCGATGCAGTGCCGCCTGGTCGGGATGGCGGAAATAGAGGTCGGGCGCGATTGCGACGAGCCCGTCGGCCGCGAAGCGCGCGGCGAGGTCGCAGATGTGCCGGGTCAGGCCGTAGCGCTCGTGGATGACGATGACGGCCGCCGCCGCCGCGTCGCCGTGCGGGACCGCGAGGAAGGCCGGCATGTGGCCGCATATGACGTTGCGCGTGCGGACGCGATCCGCGACATCGCCGATGGTCATTTCTTGATGACCTCCGCGAGGAATCCGACATCGACGAACTTCGCGAGCGGGGGCGGCGCGGCCATGTCGCCCATGGTGACCAGCGCCTCGATGTTGGCCTTGATGCCGTCCTCGAACAGCGCCGCATCGGGCGCGATCACCTGCTGGCGGACATAGAGGTCGTAGGTCTTGGCGGCGACATCCAGGTTGGTCCTGGTGTGCTTGGCCAGGATGGCGATGACCTCGGCGCGGTTGGCCGGATCGTAGAAGTAGCGCGTCGCGCGGATATGGACGCGCAGGAACGCCAGCACCTCGGCGCGGTGCTGCGCGGCCCAGCGGGTATCGACCTCGATGGTGTTCTGCGCCCAGTGCGGCAGATAGTCCGGCACGCTGCCGAGGTCGACGAAACCCCGCTCGAGCGCGACGAAGTCGTGCGGGTTGGTCAGCATCGCGGCTGCGACCGCGCCGGCGAGCAGCTGCGCCAAGCGATTGGGCGAGCCGCCGCCGTAGAGCAGGTCGTAGTCCTTGTCGCCGAGCCCGTTGCGGCGCGCCATCACACGCAGGAAATACAGCGTCACGTCGGTCAGGCCGCCGACGCTGATGATTTTGCCCTTGAGCTCGCCCCAGCCCTTTATCCCTTTGGCCGCGACCATGCGGAACGGCGCGTTCGATGCTGCGCCCGCGACGATGCGGATCGGCGCGCCGCGCGCGATCGCGCGCAGCGTCTGGTCGGTCGCGGCCTGCCCGATGTTGAGCGAGCCGCCCGCGAGCTGCTGCAGCACGCCGTTGGCCGAACCCGCGATGATCGTGTCGACGCTGACCCCTTCGTCCGCGTAGAACTTCTTCTCCTCCGCGATGTAGTGCGGAAGGCTGAATGCGGTCGCGCTGGTGATGCCGAGCGTGATGCTGCTCGCCGCATGGGCGCAGCCCGACGCGGCGACGACCAGGGCGAACGCAAATGCGGGTAGGCGAAGCAGGCGTGCCATCGCGGCATGATCGCGAAATATCCCGTCGCCGACAAGGCTGCCGCCGCGCGATAAGCTCACCCGGAATAGACAGCCGCGATCACCAATTCGATCCCGGGCGGATCGAGCCTGATGCTGCCGTCGGACACGATGCGCGTCAGGATGGTGTCGCCGGCACTTCGCGCGTGATGCACGATGCGGCGTTTCTCGGGGTCGACGATCAGGTAGTGTGCGACGCTGGGCACGCGGAAATAGTCGGCGAGCTTCGCTGACAGATCGATGTGGCGCGTCGACCGCGACAAGACCTCGACGACGATCATTGGGTTTGGCACCTCGACCGCGGAGGACGCGAGCTTGTCGCCGCAGTAGACGACGGCGTCGGGCTCGTAGGCGGTCGCGTCATCGACGCGGACCGTCATGCCATCCGGCAGCGCATGACAGGGCAGGCCGCGTGCGCGAATATCGGATAGCAATGCGGCGTGCACGGCGGCCTTCTTCTCCGCGTGGCCGGCGCTCTCCGGCGACATTGAAAATACGTTGCCGTCGCGCAACTCGTATCGCCCGGGCTGCCCGACAGCCCAAGCGAGGTATTCATCGACGGTCATCCGCGATTTCGGAACGGCGCTCATGGCCCACATTATATACGATTTGCTGAGGCCAAAATGGTGCTGCCGCACAGGATTGAACTGTGGACCACTTGCTAACGGCGCAGGCATTCTCTTTAAGCATCTGAATTATCAAACAGATTCTCGTTGTCCGTGATGGCTGCGCGGATGTTTCCCATGGCCTCGATGGTCGACGGCCGCATGCGGAACTTCTATATTGAATCCATGACGTTGGCGCGGATCGATCAACTGACGCGGGAGATGGCGACCAAGGAGGTCGATGAGCTCGTATTGGCGGCCGTGAATGCTCCATACAAGCGAACGATCGGCGCCGCGACGCTCGCGGGCCGCTTGGCGAAGGCCGAGCCCGGCAAATGGCCAGTGCACGTTGCGACCTTCTTCACGGACGTTAGCCCCGATCTGGTGCTCGCCTTTGCGGCCGCACACGGCCTCTCCAAATCCCAACTTGCCCGCGCATACCTTGCGACAAGACGCAGAACCGGCGAGCGAAACGGGGAGTTGGAGGCCGAGCTTGGCTCCGTGGCAGCTGCTGCTTCACAGGACGGTTGAAGGCCTTGCACGCCTGCGCGCTACGGGACAGCCGCTTCCACAATGGGTGCTGGGCGGCGGCACGGCGCTGATGATCCATGCAGGTCATCGGCTCAGCAAAGACATCGATGCATTCATCGATGATCCCCAATATCTGTCATTCCTTTCGCCGCGGCTGGCTGGCGAAGGAATTTGGGCGTGCAAGGCCTTTCAGGAAAGCGCCAATCACCTCAGGCTCGTCTACCCCGAGGGTGAGATCGACTTCATCGTTGCGGCGGGCATTACGGATTTGCCGAGTGAGCTGAAGAGTGTCGACGTGGGCGAAGTCGCAGCGGGCGGCTCACACGACGTTCTGCTCGAACATCCGGTCGAGACCGCGATCAAGAAGCTCGCCTATCGCGGCTCGATGCTCAAAGTTCGCGATGTTTTCGATATCGCGGTCGTCCACCGACTCTTCCCCGACCTGCTACGCGCAAATCTCCGACACGTAGCGCCTCTCAAACGCGCCATTCTCGCGAGGCTGGACGGAATTCCGGCCGATTATTTTCGCCTCGAAATCGAAGAGCTGGATCTTGCAAAGGAATGGCGCAAACGCGCGCCATCCTGCAGAGATCAGGTGCACGATCTCGTTGCGGCCATGCCCGAATGATGGACGGCCGTCGCAATTGGTTGAATGGTGCTGCCGCACAGGATTGAACTGTGGACCTCTCCCTTACCAAGGGAGTGCTCTACCACTGAGCTACGGCAGCGGAGGAACGGGCGCCAATGGGCCCGCGAACGGCGCGGAAAGTGCCATAGGCGGGGAGTTGGCGCAAGGATCGCGGGACGCGATCGCTCCCGTTGGGCCGCCCGGGACATCAAGTCGGAAACGCGTTAAAAATCGTGCCATGACGGCAGGCAAGGCACCCGAGCGCGACCGCCGGGCCGAGCGGCTCGCGGCGGCGCTCAAGGAGAACCTCAAGCGCCGCAAGGCGCAGGCGCGCGGACGGGCCGCGGACGAGGAGGCGGCACCCGAGGAACCAGGCGAGGGTCAGGCCGAGGGCCGCGACGACCGTTGATTTCGCCTCCCGGACCAGACTTTCGCCGCAATCCGGGCTTGACTGAAGGGCGGGCGGGCCCGGTCGGGGACGGCTGCGGGCGATAACCCTGTCATCAGCGATCGATTGCGCCGGGTCGGCGGAACGGTCATCGTCGCGCATATCCAGGCGAAACCTTGCGCGTTCGCCGATATGCGCCGGAAGACGGAGCGGCCTTGCGGGGCCGCGGGGAGACGGACATGGATCGCATCAGGATCGTGGGTGGGCGGCCCCTCAATGGGGCCATTCCGATCTCGGGCGCGAAGAACGCGACGCTCCCGCTGATGATCGCGAGCCTGCTCACCGATCAGACTCTCATCCTCGACAACGTGCCGCGCCTCGCCGATGTCGGCCTGCTGCAGCGCATTCTCGGCAACCACGGCGTCGACGTTATGGTCGGCGGCAAGCGGCCGGGCGACACCGAGTACCAGGGCCAGACCCTGCACATCTCCGCCGCGCACATCGTCGACACCACGGCGCCCTACGAGCTCGTCTCGAAGATGCGCGCGAGCTTCTGGGTGATCGCGCCGCTGGTCGCCCGCATGGGCGAGGCGAAGGTGTCGATGCCGGGCGGCTGCGCCATCGGCACGCGGCCGGTCGATCTCCTGATCATGGTGCTGGAGCGCCTCGGCGCCGCGATCGACATCGACGGCGGTTACGTGATCGCGCGCGCCAAGAATGGCCTCAAGGGCGGTGAGATCGTCTTCCCCAAGGTCACCGTCGGCGGCACCCACACGGCGCTGATGGCGGCCGCGCTCGCCCGCGGCACCACCGTGATCGAGAACGCGGCGCGCGAGCCGGAGATCGGCGACGTTGCCGACTGCCTCAACAAGATGGGCGCGAAGATCGCCGGCGCCGGCACCTCGCGCATCGTGGTCGAGGGCGTGACGAAGCTCAACGGCGCGCGCCACGGCGTGCTGCCCGATCGCATCGAGACCGGCACCTACGCGATGGCGGTGGCGATGACCGGCGGCGACGTCACGCTCGAGGGCGCGCGGCCGGAGCTGCTGCAATCGGCGCTCGACGTGCTCAAGATCGCGGGCGCCGAGATCGCGGCGACCAACACCGGCATCCGCGTCACCCGCAACGGCGCCGGCCTCTTCCCGGTCGAGGTCGTCACCGATCCGTTCCCGGGCTTCCCGACCGACCTGCAGGCGCAGCTGATGGCGCTGATGACGCGCGCCAAGGGAACGTCGCGCATCACCGAGACCATCTTCGAGAACCGCTTCATGCACGTGCAGGAGCTGGCGCGCCTCGGCGCCCACATCCATCTCGACGGCGAGACCGCGACCATCGCGGGCGTCGACAGGCTCAGAGGGGCGCCCGTGATGGCGACCGATCTGCGCGCCTCGGTCTCGCTCGTCATCGCGGCGCTCGCGGCCGAGGGCGAGACCATGGTCAACCGCGTCTACCACCTCGATCGCGGTTTCGAGCGCCTCGAGGACAAGCTCATCGCCTGCGGCGCCGACATCGCCCGCATCAGCGGGTGATCGTCATTAGCGGGTGATCGTCATTGCGAGCGAAGCGAAGCAATCCCGCTCAACGAGTCCCTGCGATCGAGATTGCTTCGTCGCCTTCGGCTCCGCGCAATGACGCCGGATGGTGGCGTGTTGTATTGCCGGCGGCCGTAATTGCTGTCGCAAGCGTCGGTCACGCCGCCGAGCGCCCATCATCCTTCGTTGACGCCGCGACCGTCGTGCCCGGCCTCGTCGTCGACATGCGCTATGCCGGCACGCATAATTTCGTCGGCGCGCGCGTCGACGGATACGCGGCGCCCGTCTGCCTGCTGACCAAGCCGGCCGCGCAGGCGCTGGCGCTGGTGCAGCGTGACCTCGCGGCGAGCGGCTTCGGCCTCAAGGTGTTCGACTGTTACCGGCCGGCGCGCGCCGTGCGCCACTTCATCCGCTGGGCGCGCGATGCGCGCGATACGAGGACCAAGGCCGAGTTCTATCCCGCGGTCGACAAGCGCCAGCTCTTCGCCCTCGGTTACATCGCGCCGCAGTCCCGCCATTCGCGCGGCTCGACCGTCGATCTCGGCCTGGTCAAGCTGGCGGACAAGAGCGAGCCCGATATGGGAACGCCGTTCGACACCTTCAGCCCGCGCTCATGGCTGCACGATACGCAGGTGAGCGCCGAGGCGCGGCGCAACCGCGCGCTGCTCGCCGCCGCCATGCGGCGGCGCGGCTTCATCGCGTATGATCGCGAGTGGTGGCACTTCACGCTGCGCGGCGAGCCCTATCCGGCGACCTATTTCGACTTCACGGTGCGCTGACAGCGCGGAACCTGCCCGCTGAGCTGGCGTGGTGACGCAGGAGCCGTCGAGCGCGGTGCATTGACTACTTCGTCATGACCGGGCTTGTCCCGGTCATCCACGCCTTGAGTGCCGATCAACTAGAAAAGACGTGGATGCCCGGCACAAGGCCGGGCATGACGGAAAATGGTTCAGAACTCCCTCACCACGTCCGCTTGAACCCTGCCGTGATGCTGCGGTCGGTCTCGCCGGTCGGCCGCTGGCTGATCGTGCCTGTGATGCTGAACGGCAAGTCGAACAGCTTCTGTTCCGCGCGCAGCGAGGGCGTGAGCCGCTCGTCGGTCGACGACATCTTGGCACCGGCCGAGAGCGCGGTCGCGCTGGGAAACTCGAGCCGCACGCCGCCGTCGCCCGAGTAGACCCGCGTATTCGGCCCCGGGATGCCGCTCGGGCTCGCCAGCGACTGCGTCACCGAATAGGCGTTCTGCAGCGTGAGCGACAGGCCGCCGATGACCGGCACCGAGCGGCTGAGCGCGGTCGAGAGCTTGGTCTGGTCCGCGTTCGGATCGACGCGCGCGTCGATCGTCGCCTTGTCGAGCCCGATCGGCGCGGCCGGCACCGCGACATTCGCCCAGCCGCTGCCGCGGTCCTCGCCGGTCTGGCCGGGCAGCGGCGCAGCGGGCGCCGCGAGGTCGACGCCGACCTTGGCGTCCCACGGCGTCGGCAGGCGCTGGCCGGCCGACAGCGTCACCGAGCCGTCCGCCTTGTCGGTGCGGCTGCCCACGGTCGCGGGCGACGCCGCAAGATACGACGGCCATGCGAGCGGGGCGCGCCGCGCCGGCACGTTCGGCGCCGGATCAAGAAGCAGCGAGAAATCCGGCGTGTCCGCAAGCGGCACGCCGGCCGCATCGAGCGCCGCGTCGGCCGCGGGCGCGATGCTCTGTGCGCTCGCGCCACCGGCGATCAGCGTGCCGGCACAAACGCCGACGCACACCATCGCGACGCGCGCGTGACGCATCCGCGATCGCGTCGGCCAATTGATCCAATTAACAGTGTCCGCCATTCCGACCTCCGTCCCGCCCGCACACGTGGCATCGCTCCCCGGCATTTTGGTGGCGCGGCGTGGTGACGGATTCCTTAATGACCCGCGCGAATGACTCGGCATCGCTGCCGATTGTGCGGGCACGGCTGCACGCTGCGGGTCGCTGCCTTTCCGTCGGCCCTGTTCTGCCGTCAAAACGTCACGAGCGTTCCCGGAACTGCATCCACGCACTGGCGTTTGCCCGGGTGATCAACCCCAATCGGAGGCCGCCGATGAGAGTCGCTCCTCAAGTCATGCGTTCCACGATGCTCGGCTTTGCGCTCGTGATCGGTGCCGCCGACGCGCATGCCCAGAGTGTCATCACCCGGCAGATCGACAACGAGCCGGTGGAGGTCACCGTTACGCGCACGCCGACCGGTACCATCATCACGCGGCGGCCACTCGCGGCGCCGGCCGTGAACGGCGTCGCGGTCGAGACCGTGCCGGCGCCCGCGGCCGCGCCTCCGACCTATGTGGACGAAACCGTCGGCGTTGCGCCGACCACGCGCACGACCACGCGCCGGGTCGTGCATCATGCCCGCCGCGCCACGACCGAACGCACCGTGACGCGCACCGTGCGCACCACGCGGCGCGTCGCGGCGGCGCCGCCGCTGGTGCTCGCCCCGGCGCAGCGCCAGGTCATCTATCGCACGCTGGTGCAGGAGCAGGTGGTGCCGGCCGCGCCGTCGGTGCTGGGCTATCCGCCGTTCCCGGCGCTCGCCGTGCCGGCGCGCACCGTGGTGGTCGTGCCGAACGCGACCACCGGCTACGACAGCGATCGTTG
>CAVPGG010000018.1:0-8706 GCA_963703755.1 uncultured Pseudomonadota bacterium | reverse complement strand
GTTCGTTACGTTGCTCAGCAGCCCACCCGGCGCGAGCCACACCTCGATAATCGTTTTGGCTTCCTTGCTGTCGTCGAGGTAACCGAGCCGCCGCGAGAATGAGCGGAGGATGCGCTCCGAGGCTCTGTCGACCAGGAGCGACCGCACGGTCGCCGAGGGGATGTTTTGCAGCGCCAGCTTCGCAAGGCGATTGGCGATGGCGTGTGGCAGCACCGCGCGCCATTCGCCGCGGGCTTGAACCAGGTCTCGGCGCTTAAGCTCCGCCACACCGGCATGGACCTCTGCGGCCCTCTTGCCGACGAGCGCACCGAGGACCGGAAGCTCGGCCCCGTCGCCCTCAAGCTTCGCGCCTTCGAAGGAATAGAGCAGCGAGCACGCCTGCGCGATGGACAGGAGCGCGGGGTCAGGATCGTGCCTTTGTTGGAAGAGCCGCTTGAACAGCTCTTCCTCGCTTAAGCCAGCGACCGTTTCGGCCTTCTCGATCCGCGAGGCGAGGGCGAGAGCCATACGGGCATTTCCGCCCGAGAAGTCGGCGATCGTATGAGAGTCGATTTGTGAGAGATCGGGGTAGCGCCGCGCGACCAGCTTCTCAATCAACGGGATCGACGACGTCTCCGAGCTTGAAGACGTTGGTGCCTTCCGGCTGATCATCCTTGATGTCGTACTCGATCGTGAGCACGCTGATCGTTGAGCCCGCGGCGCGCGCGACTTCGGACAAGCGCCGGTGCAACTCGGGCGGACAATTGTCGACGACCAGGATTGCGCGCGTTTGACCGGCGTTAAGGTCGGAGGCGAGGCCTGCGGGAGGTGGATCGGGTTCATCCGCGACATTCGTGTAGTACGCGAGCGAGGGATCGAGCGCGCCTTCGCCAATCGGGAATCGAAAAGGGCTTCTGCAAGCCGTGTCTTGCCGACGCCTGAGAGGCCAACCAGCCGCACGACCTGCCGGGGCACGGCCAACGCCTTGCGAATTTTGTCGATGCCGGCGACCGCAGAGACCGCGTCGCCGTCGTCCTTTGAGCCCGTATGGATGCGCGCGTGGTCGTCGGCGATATAGCCGGGGTCCACGCCTTCTGGCGTGAACGACCAAGCGCCATGCGCCAGCCATCCCGGAACCGCTTTGCCGATCCGCGAGCGCACCCACAGGATCATGCCTGCGTGGTCGCGAACCCACGTTGCGATCCGGTTCCGGTCATAGAAATCGACCGCGAGCTTGCCTTCGGCGGCCGTTCCCTTGATGGCTTCGGCCATCGCATCCCGACGATCCGTTAGCGCCGTCTCCGAGACCTTGTCGGCCGAACTCACGATGACATAGGCCCCGCCTGCAGATGCGAGCTCGAGGATGATCGGCCGCAAGACGCCCTTCGGTTTCATCTCTTTGAGAATTTCCGCCGGCGGCATTTTCGGCTTCTTGACCTGGAGACCGGTTGCCGGCTTTTGCACGAAGCCTTCGATCACGGTGCCCGCCGGAAGCGCCACGCGGACATCAAGACCGCCGTCCTTGGCGTCCTGGTTCCCGCTATAGGTGACGGAGGCGGTGGGCAGCCCCCGCCGACGCATCTCGGCTTCGCAGAGAAGTCCGATCAGCGTGCGCAGGTCCGCGTCGCTCAAAGCAGCGATGTCGTCGCCCGTGATTTCAAACATAATTCGAAGTTAAGAAACGGACGCAAAGCGGTCAATCAAAGATAGAAGAGCGCGGCCTCATCGCGCGCGCGCCGTCACCACGAACGCGAGGCGCGTCGTCGGCGGTCGCAAAATCGGGGTCTCGCCCCCGGGTTCCGAAGTGCACGTAGGGTTCGATAAATGCCAGCCGATAGGCGTTCGCGGTGCCGCGCTCGTTCAACCGGCTCTCGGTGCGCTCCACATGGATCAGGTTGGCGTTGAGCAACACGCTGATCGCCGGCTTGATCCGGTGCCGCTCGATGGAGGCGTATTCCTCGATCTTGTCGTAGCTCAGGTGCGCCAGGTTCGTCTGGCTCGAGCGGCGGCGGGCGAACAGGTAGTAGAGCTTCAACGCGTGAAGCTCCGCCATGGACCGCAACGTGAAGTGCTGGAACCCTCGGATGCGGTCGTTTGAATAGAGACGCCGCGCCGGCAGCTTCGACCAGCTGTGACCGCCGCCGACATTCATGAGCTGGATGCTGCTGCGCCCGGCGGGCTGCCGCGCGATCACGCCGCGATCGGCCAAGACCGAAAGTCCGCGCGCCACCTTGGCTCGACTGAGCCCCGTGGCAAGGGTCAGCCGGTCATAGGTGCACGTCGCCATCCCGGTCTCGTCGTCGGCGGCATGCGCGATTGGCGCGAGGACCATGAGCGCCGCCGCATAGTCGGAGCCCAACGTCTCCGCCTGCGTCCATTGAAACTCCTGCAGGCCGCCGTCCTCGATCCACATCGAGGGCAGCCGCACCCAGTCACGCATACGCATCACTGCCGCTCCTTCGCGAGCGTGAGCACCGCGTAGATCGCGAACCCCGCCAGCGCGAACGCGCCGAGGATCACCAAGACCGCCAGCGTCCCACCTGACATCCCGCCGAACACGGCGAGCCAATTCTCCACGTCCTTCATCGAAGCCTCCGTAAGCGATGAGCTTCGATTTTTTAGACAGAGCGCCGATCATATATCTAGATGCAGTTATAAGCCAGAGAGACGAAGATCAGCGAAGAAACGCTTACAGAACAGCGGCCTGATAAAATCTGGATCAGTTCTCGAAACATCCCAGTTCAGTTCACGGGAGACCCTTCGCGAACTCAAATGGGGTGTCCCTGCTCGCCCGCGAAGCCTGCGCCGCGTCCCCCGGGTTAGACCTGGGCGAAGCTGATGTGCCCCTTCGCCGCCTTCACCGACACATACCCCTGCCGCACATCCTCGGCCACCACCGGGCGCCCACCACGCGTGGTGTAGGATGCGCTCTCACCCCGACCCTCTCCCCCAACGCAGGAGAGGGAGCGCAGGCGACGTCCGCCGTGAAGGCCATCACTCGGTCTTGCCCCGGGTCGCAGCAGACTTACGGTTCGATTTCGGTTTGGCACGCCCCCTCTCCCGCAACCTCCGCGTCCCCATCTCATCCACCGCACCCGTCACCGCATCGACCACCACCCCATACAGCTCCTTCGCCGCCTTCACCGACACATACCCCTGCCGCACATCCTCAGCGACCGCCGCCGCCGGCCGCGCGCACGGATCGCCGTACCCTCCCCCGCCGCCCGAGCGCATGCGATAGGCGTCGCCGCCGGCGAGCTGCGCCACCAGCACCTTGGCGTTGGGAAAATCGTCTTTCCATTTGCCGCCGAGGCGGATCGCGACCGCGTTGCCGGCGCCGTCGCGGCCGCCCTCGAGGCCCCACGGCTTGCAGTGGGCGCGGTCGACCTGGGTGTTCACCGTCATGGGCGAGCGCGCGCGCACCACGCGGTCGATGCCGAGGCCGCCGCGGTGGCGGCCGGCGCCGCCGGAGTCCTGGGCGAGGCGATAGTGCTCGACCAGCACCGGATATTTCGCCTCGGCCTGCTCGATCGGCGAGTTGTGGGTGTCGCCGTCGTTCATGCACACGGTGGCGGACACGCCGTCCTCGCCGCGCTTGGCGCCCCAGCCGCCGCCGAGCGGACCCCAGTTGGCGATGAAGAATCTCCGAGGTGCGCGGATTGATGCCGTGGAACGGCGAGGTCAGCAGATCGGCGTGGTGGCCCGCGATGACGCGGTCGGGGATCGCGGGCGCGAGCGCCTTGAACACGGTGTCGACCACGGTCATCGGATAGGTCATCCACAGCCGCATCGGCGCCGGGCGGATCGCGCTGATCACCGTGCCCTGGGGCGAGATCACCTTGAGGCTGCGGAAGGCGCCGTCGTTGATCGGGTAGTCGGTCGGCGAGGTCACGCATTTGTAGGCCATCTGGGCGCACCCGAAGGCGGTCGAGGGGCCGGAGTTGTAAAAGCCGCGCACCTGGCGGGCGATGTTCGTGAGGTCGATGGTCATCTCGTCGCCCGCGACCTCGACGCGCACCTTGATCGGCACCCGCTTGCCGACGTCGACGCCGTCGTCGTCCATGAACGAGGAGGCCTCGTATGTGCCGTCGGGAATCGTGCGCGTGCGGGCGCGGGCGGCGGCCTCGGCCTGATCCATGATGGCGGCGATCGCGCCGAGCACCTCGTCGCGGCCGTAGCGCTCGATCAGCTGGAGGAAGCGCCGCTCGCCGGTCTTCACGGCGGTCACCTGCGCGCGCAGGTCGCCCATGGCGCGGTTGGGGATGCGCACGTTGAGGCGGATGATGTCGACCAGGTCCTGGTTGACCTTGCCCTGGTCCTGGTACTTGAGGATCGGCACCTGCAGGCCTTCCGAATAGATGTCGGTGGTCATGCCGCCGAGCGTGCCGCCGATGTCGATCCAGTGCGCCATGCAGCACGAAAAGCCGACCAGCACGCCGTCGTGGAAGATCGGCAGCGTGAAGGTCATGTGATAGAGGTGGCTGCCGGTCGTGTAGGCGTCGTTGGTGACGTAGATGTCGCCCGGACGCATGTTGTCGCGGCCGAAATGCGCGATCTTCGCTTTCACGGTGTTGGCCATGCCGCGGATGAAGCTCGGCAGGCCGATGCCGATCGACACGGTGTCGCCCGTCGGCCGTGAACAGGCCGGTGGTGAAGTCGAGCGCCTCGTAGATGATCATGTTGTAGGCGGTGCGCATGAGGTTGGTCTTCATCTCCTCGGTCACCGCGATGACCCCGTTGCGCACGATCTCGGTGACGACGGGGTCGGGTTTGTGAGTGCTGCAATTCATCGTCAGCCTCCGGCCCGTGCGCCTGCCGCTCCCCTCCCCCCGCGCGCGAAGCGCGTGGCGGGGAGGGGTCGGGGGTGGGGGGCGCCGCTTGCTCGGAGGCAGCGATTGAGCACGCCACTGGCACGGAGCAAGCGTAGTCCCCCCACCCCGTCCGCCGTCGCGATGCGACGGCGGCCGACCCTCCCCGCCAACGGGCGGGAGGGTAGCTGGGGCGCCGCAGTGCCCACACTTGCGCATGCGCGCGCTGCTCCCCTCCCCCCGCAGCTGGCAGCCCGAGACGGCTCCGCGGTGGCGGGGAGGGGTCGGGGGTGGGGGGCGCCGCGAGCGATGAGCGAGAGTTGGTGACGATCAGGAGCACTGAGCAAGCGTAGTCCCCCCACCCCTCGCTCAGCGGCTTCGCCGCTTCGCTCGACCCTCCCCGCCAAAGGGCGGGAGGGTAGCAGCCGCGCCGCAGTGCCCACACTTGCGCATGCGCGCGCTGCTCCCCTCCCCCCGCGAGCCCACGGGTCTTGCCTTCGGCAAGCCCGAGGACAGGCTCCGCGAGTGGCGGGGAGGGGTCGGGGGTGGGGGGCGCCGCGAGCGATGAGCGAGCGATCGTGATTACTGCAAGCACTGAGCAAGCGTAGTCCCCCCACCCCGTCCGCCGTCGCGCGCGACGGCGGCCGACCCTCCCCGCCAACGGGCGGGAGGGTAGCTGGGGCGCCGCTGTGCTCGATCTCATCTTCTTTAGTTCCCGACTGCGATCACCAGATTGCCGAATGTATCCACCTCGGCGACCGCGCTCGGCAGCACCACCGTGGTCGAGGCGTGCTCCTCGATCAGCGCCGGGCCCTCGATGCGGTTGCCGGCGAGCAGACGCGCGCGTGCAAACGTGGGCGTCTCGATGAAGCCCTTGCCGAAATGGACGCGGCGCTTGCCGGTGTGTGCCGCGGATGGCGGCGCGGCGTCGCCGCCGGCGATCTTCTCGTGCGGCGGCTTGCGCATGACGCCGGTGACGGTCGCGCGCAGGCTGACGATCTCGGCGCGCTCGGACGGCGCCGAGGTGCCGTAGCGCTGCTCGTGCATCGCGTCGAAGTGGCGCTTGATCGCGGCGCGGTCCTGCTTGGCGAACACCTCGCCCGGCAGGTCGACCGTGACGGCGTGCTCCTGGCCGACATAGCGCATGTCGGCCGCGCGCTTGACGGTGACGTGCTCGGGCTTGACGGCGGCGGACGCGATCGCGTCGCGGCCCCCTCGCTCGAGCTCGCGATAAATGCGCTCCATCGCGTCGAACGCGGCATCATCGAGGCGGGTGAACCAGGTGCGCACGTAGTCGTAACGCAGGTCCGAAAACAGCATGCCGAAGGCCGAGAAGACGCCGGGCGCGCCCGGGATGATCACGCGGCGGATGCCGAGCTCGCGCGCGATCGCGAGCGCATGCAGCGGGCCGGCGCCGCCATAGGCGACGAGGGCGAAATCGCCAACGTCGAGGCCGCGCTCGGTGGTGACCCCCTTCACGGCGTACGACATGGCGGTGACCGCGATGCGCAGGATGCCGTCGGCGGCGGCGATCACGTCCATGCCGAGCGGCGCGGCGACCTTCTCAGCGATGGCGCGCTGCGCAGCCTCGACATCGAGCCGCATCTCGCCGCCGAGGAAGCGCTCGGCGCCGAGCCGGCCGAGCAGCAGGTTCGCGTCGGTGACCGTCGGCTGCGTGCCGCCGAGCGCATAGCAGGCGGGGCCCGGCGCCGCGCCGGCGCTCTGCGGGCCGACGCGCAATGCGCCGTTCTTGGCACCGTTCTTAGCGCCGTTCTTGGCGCCGTTCTCGACGCGGGCGATCGAGCCGCCGCCGGTACCGACCTCGAAGATGTCCATCATGGCGATCTGCACGGGCAGCGCCTGGGCGTAGCCGCCGATCAGCGCCGTGCCGGTGGTGAGCGCCTCGCCGCCGTGGATCACGCCGGCCTTGGCGGTGGTGCCGCCCATGTCGAACGCGATGGCGCCGTCGAGACCGAGCGCGTGGCAGAGCGCCTGCGTGCCGATCACGCCGGCGGCCGGCCCCGACTCGAGCATGCGCACGCAATGCGACTTCGCCTGGCTCGCCTCGTAGAGGCCGCCGGTCGACTGCACGACCAGGAACGAGCCGCGAAAGCCGGCGGCGCGGATGTGCTCGTCGATCTCGGCCAGGTAGCGCCGCACGCGCGGGCCGATATAGGCGTTGGCGGCGACGGTCGAGCAGCGCTCGAACTCGCGATATTCCTGGCTGACGCTCGTGCGAGGCGGAGACGAACAGGCCGGGGTGGTTGCGCTCGAGCAGCGCCTTGGCGCGCTGCTCGTGCGCCGGATTGACGTAGGAGTTGAGGAAGAGGATCGCGACCGCCTCGACGCCGAGCTTGTCGAGCTTGCGGCCGAGCGTCGCGATCTCGCGGTCGCGTGAGCGGGACCATCGCCTCGCCCTCCGCATACATGCGCTCGTTCACCTCGAAGCGCAGCGCGCGCTCGATCAGCGGCACGTGCTTGCGGAAATGCAGATTGTAGGCGTCGGGCCGGTTGATGCGGCCGATCTCGTAAACGTCGCGGAATCCTTGCGTGATGACGAGCGCGGCCTTGGCGCCGGTGCGCTCCAATATGGTGTTGATCGCGATGGTCGAGCCATGCAGGAACAGGCTCGTCGCCGCATAGTCGGCACCGGCCTTGGCGACGCCCGCATTGATGCCCTCGACGAGACGCGCCGGCGTGGTGAGCACCTTGCCGAAGGCGAGCCGGCCCGTCCTGTCGTCGAAGGCCGCGACATCCGTGAAGGTGCCGCCGATGTCGGCGGCGAGGCGGAGGCCGGTGTGTGCGGAAGGGGTGTGTGAACGCGCGGCCATCGTGATCCGAGTGCATCAAGACGTGGATGGCCGGGACGAGCCCGGCCATGACGATTTAATGCAGAGTGACTGGCGGACTGAGAATCTTCAAGAGCACAACTTTCGACAAACATACCGTCGTCATTGCCCGCGAACGCGGGCAATCCAGTAAACGCATGCGGTGATGGAACGACGGCAGAACGCCAAACACATGCTGCGGAGTACTGGATCGTCCGCTTTCGCGGACGATGACGGCAGCGTGCGACGATGACGGCGGTGCGTGTTGAGAGTCGCGGGCTACGGATGATCCAGCAGGCCGGCGATCGCCTTGAGGTGGTTGCGGGCGTAGTTGGGCAGGCCGGAGCTGATCGAGTCGCCGGTGTTGAAGGTGCTGTTGCCGGAGATCACCTGCGCGGGGATCAGGTTCCGCAGCACCGGCACGTTGGCGTATTCCTTCTTCTTCTCGAACAGCTCGGAGTCGACGCCGAGCACCATGAAGGCGGTGACGATCGTCTGGTTCGGATTGGCCGGGTTCGGCTGAAAGAGGGCGAGCAGCTTGCCGAACTGCATCACCTCGTTGACGTGGACGATGTTCTGCTCGAGCGCGCCGGTGATCGGCGCATCGACGCCGGTGAGCTTGCGATAGCCGGCGTCGTCGATCTCGGCCGTCGGCACGACGCGCAGCTCGCTCTGGAACTCGATGGTGTCGGCGTATTTCTTGCCGTGCTCCTTGAGCTTGTTGACGAGCGCGATGCCGAGCGGAAGCTTGCCCTCGAGCCGGTAGGTCGAACTCGATGCACACGATCGTGCCGGCGCCCTCGCACCAGCGCCGCGCCGGATTGTGGTTGGCGCTGTGCGGCTCCTTGTTGGGAATCACGTCGTCCGGGGTGATCACCTTGTGCTTGATCGCCGGATCGACCTGCTCGAGGAACGGCAGCGTGGCGTATTTGGCGAGATCGATCGACGCCGCGGCGCGCTCGAGCGTGAAGCGCCCCTCGGCCACGTAGACGTGCAGGCGCTTCTTGCGCGGCCTGGCGCCGGCGGAGCGGATGGTCGGCTCCTCGAAGGTCGCAAAGAGGCCGAGATACTGCTTCTGCAGCATGCGCGTC
>CAVPGG010000017.1:0-6849 GCA_963703755.1 uncultured Pseudomonadota bacterium | reverse complement strand
TGCAATGACACAGTTGGGTGAGGTCGGAATTGCCTGGGCTGTGCCCATATACCTCTCAAGAACTTATTCCGGAGGCTCTAATTGTGGATGAGCATGGTGCGCAGCAATCTATACGGAAACTGATGCGCCCGGGTGCTCCAAATTGGAACTGAGTTAGAACCTGCTTCGATCTTCTATTTGTATCGACAATTTCTGACCGCGTGCTGACTAATTAAACCTACCGGTATCACGTGAACCCTGGCCTGATCCTTGTCGCCCGCTGTCGCGCCGCCGTCATGGATGCTGCTCTTGCGGCTGATGCTTGCGGTTATCGACGAAACGGACCGCGATCGGCCGGCCCGCAATGGCGCCGCCCATGCCGGCGCTGAACGGCAGCGGCGTGCAGCGGTCGAGCGCCTCCTTGATGGCGTCGCGGTAGATCCTGCGCGTGTCGTCGTCGATGCCCGGCGTCGTGTAGGTGACGCGCGGCTCGCCGATGATGCCGCCACTGCGGTTGAACGCGAAGCGCACCGACATCTGCATGCCGTCATGCGCCTTGTCGGGCTCGGGCGGCTGCCAGCAGGCGCGCAGCGCCGCAAACATCGCGCGGATCGTATCGATCTTGTGATCCGGGTCGACGCGCGCGCCATGCGCGTCGGGCCTGCTCACGACGGTGAGCTGCAAGTTCTCGCCGAGCGGAAACGGATATTGCGGCTGGCACGGCCGGTGGCGAAATACGCTGCACACGGTCGGCAGGCATGGATGACCGCTGAGCACGCTGCATGTGATGCCGCCGAACTGGGCCTTAGCCGGCGCGCTCAGGGCGCACGCACAGGCGGCGCCACCGAGGACCGCGTATCGTCCGAAGCGCTTCATCGCGTCACTTCATGTCGGCCGCGACCTGCACCTTGGTCATCATGTCGGGCTTCGCGACCTTGCCATCGTCTTCCGACGCGCCCTTCTTGAGCTTGTCGAGCACCCTCATGCCGTCGACCACCTCGCCCACCACGGTGTATTGGCCGTTCAGGCTCGGCGCGTTGCCGTACATGATGAAGAACTGGCTGTTCGCCGAATCGTTGTCGCCGCCGAGCCGCGCCATGCCGACGATGCCGCGCTTGAACGGCACGTTGGAGAACTCGGCCTTGAGGTTGGGATATTTCGAGCCGCCGGTGCCGTCGTGGTTCTGGCCATCGCCGGTCTGCGCCATGAAGCCCTCGATCACGCGGTGGAACGGCACGTTGTCATAGTATCCGTCGCGGGCGAGCTGCTTGATGCGCTCGGCGTGGTTGGGCGCAAGGTCGGTGCGCAGCTTGATCATGATCCGCCCCTTGGTGGTGTCGATCACGATCGTGTTGTTGGGATCAACGTCCTTCGGCAATTTCGGCGGCGCCGCAAAGGCCGGCGCAACGAGAACGAGTGCGAGGAGAGCGGCAAGGACACGAATCATGTGGAAGCTCCTGTTGGACCGAAAAGCGCGATGATGATCAGGGGCCGGGCTTGCCGGCCCGCTTGGTCGCGTGCTTGGCCCTGAGGCGCGTCGCCACCGAGGCCGGCACGAAGGCCGAGACGTTGCCGCCCATGCCGGCGATCTGGCGCACCAAAGTGGCGGTGATCGGGCGGACCAGCGGCGAGGCCGGCAGGAAGACGGTCTGCACCTGCGGCGCCATGCTGCCGTTCATGCCGGCCATCTGCATTTCGTAGTCGAGGTCCGTGCCGTCGCGCAGGCCACGGATCAGCAGGGTGGCGCCTTCCCGCGTCGCCGCCGACACCGCGAGGTCGTCGAAGGTCACGCAGGAGATCGCGCAGCCTGCCTCTTTGGCGATCGGGCCGCAGGTCTCCGCCAGCATGGCGAGCCGCTCCTCGGCGGAAAACAGCGGCGCCTTGCCGGGGTGCAGGCCGGTGGCGAGCACCAACCGGTCGACCAGCCGGACGGCCTGTCGCACCACGTCGATATGGCCATTGGTGACCGGATCGAACGACCCGGCATAGAGGGCGATCCGAGGCATGCGGGCGGGTCTACCCCGGGCCTACCCCCTCCTGCAAGGCCGGCATACCGCCGGGGCGAGCCGCCCAATTGGTTAAGCCTGGATAAAAAAAGCGCCCCGGAACGTGAACCTGACGCCCTCCTCGCACGACAAAGAAGCAAATGGGCCGGGATAACGGTCCCGGGGCGCAAGACAGGGTGGCCGACATGATCAAGCTCGTCGCAGCCGTTTCCGCAGCCGCGTTGCTCGCCGGCGCGGCCGTCATGATTCTCGGCATGACCTCGAAGGTCGAGGCCCACAGATACGCGATCAAGGGCGACCGGCTCGACCTGCACAGCTACGGCACCGCCTGCTCCGAGCGCGGCTGGCCCTATTTCGAGAGCGCCTGCCTGCGCAACACCACCACGCCGACTCGCCAGGCGCGCGTCGTGCGCATCGTCAGCACCGACCGCCTCCCGTCGAACTAACGGCGTCCAAGCGCCACGACCGTCATGGCCGGACCTCGTCCGGCCATCAACATTTTGGGCCCCTGACAGGGCCGGGCGTCCCCCGATATGATCTGGCAGACGTTCTCTCGCGCGGAGCCCACATGCGCCGAATTGCGGCCGCCCTTGCGATCCTCGCGGCGCTGGTCGGCGCCGCGTCGGCGCAGACTTTTCCCAACCGCATCATCCGGCTGATCGTGCCGTATCCGCCGGGCGGGCCGGCCGACGTGATGGCACGGCTGGCGGCGCAATACATGACGCAGGCGCTCGGCCAGCAGGTCATCGTCGACAACCGCCCGGGCGGCGGCAGCACGCTCGCGGGCCGCGAGGTCGCGCGCGCCGAGCCCGACGGCTATACGCTGCTGATCGGCAGCGCCGCCACGACCGCGATCGGCCCGACCATCTACAAGAACATCGGCTATGACCCGGCGACGAGCTTTGCGCCGGTCGCCTTCTTCTCGTCGACCCCCTACGTGATGGTGACGGGCCCGAAGACGCCGTTCAGAACCGTGCAGGACGTGATCGCCTACGCCAAGGCGCATCCCGGCAAGCTCAACATCGCGGTGCCCAATGGGGCGCCGCCGCACATGATCGCGGCGTGGTTTCGCGCCAAGACGGCGACCGACATCGTGATCGTGCCCTACAAGGGCGCCGCGAACCTGATCACCGACCTGATCGGCGGACAGATCGAGCTCGGCTTCGAACCCACCTCGGTCACGCTCACGCACCTGCGCGACGGCAGCATGCGCCCGCTCGGCGTCGCGACGGCGAAACGACTGCCCGAACTTCCCGACGTGCCCACCATCATCGAGAGCGGCGTGCCGGACTTCATTGCCGATTCGTGGATCGGCATCATGGCGCCCGCCGGCACGCGCGCCGAGATCGTCAACAAGCTCAACGCGGCGATCAACCAGGGGCTCAGGTCGCCGACGTTGCAGGCGCGGCTAAAGCAGCTCGCCGCCGAGTGGCGGTTCGGCACGCCGGAGGAATTCGCGGCGTTCATCAAAGCCGAGGACCCTAAATGGATCGCGATGGCGAAGCTGTCGGGGCTGAAGGCGGAGTAGCAATTCCTCACGCCATGTCGAAATACTCGCGGTGCTCCCAGTCGGTCACCTGGTCGGGCGGATCGCCCGCCTTGGCGCCGCTGCGCGCGATCTCGGCCTGCTTGATCGCGACGAAGTAGTCGACGAAGGCGTCGCCGAAGGCGGCGCGGAAGCAGGCATTCTGGCGCAGCGCATCGATCGCCTCGGCAAGCGATTTCGGCAGCGGCTCGGCGGTGAGCTCATAGGGCGTGTCCGCCGAGGGACCGGGATCAAGCTTGCGGGTGATGCCGTCGAGGCCGGCGTGGATCTGCGACGCCATGTAGAGATATGGGTTGGCGAGCGGCTCGCCGACGCGGTTTTCCAGATGCGTCGCGCCGTCGCCGGGCGCGCCGAGCACGCGCACCATGGCGCCGCGGTTGTCACGGCCCCAGATCGCCTGGATCGGCGCCATCGAGTTGACGCCGTGATAGCGCTTGTAGCCGTTGAGCGTCGGCGTCGCGAAGGCGGCGGCCGCGCGCGCATGGGCGACGAGGCCGGCCAGGAACGCGCGGCCGATCGGCGACAGCAGGTCCTTGGTGTCGCCCGCCGCGAAGTCATTCGTCTGCGATTTCGTGTCGCGCAGCGACTGGTGCAGGTGCCAGCCGCTCGCCAGCACGTGGGGAAAGTTCGGCCGGCACATCAGGCTCGCCAAAAATCCGTGCCGGCGCGCCACCTGCTTGAGCGCGCTGCGAAACAGGACCATGGCGTCGGCCGCCGCCATGCCGGCCTGCGGCGCGAAGGTGACCTCGTACTGGCTCGGGCCGAACTCGACCTCCATGGAACGCAGCGGCAGGTCGAGCGCCGCGGCGGTGCGGCGCATCACCTGCATGAACGGCTCGACTTGATCGAAGCGTGCCTCGGTGAGGTACTGGTAGCCGTGCGTCGTGTGGCTCACGGCCGGCGGCTGCGCCGGCCACGTGAGGCTCGCGGGCGCGAGGTTCGGATCCTCGATCTTGAACAGATGAAACTCGACCTCGAGGCCCGCCACATAGTCGAAATCGAGCTTGGCGAGCCGCGCGAGCGCATCGCGATAGCGCGCGCGGGTCGAGAGCGGCAGCGGCGCGCCGTCGCTGAAGACGATGTCGCACAGCACCCAGCCGGTCCGCTCCGCCCACGGCAGCACCCGGAACGTCGTCGGGTCCGGCACCATCACGATATTGCCGACGCCCTGCATGGCCGGCAGGTCGAGCCCGGCGCCGGCGCTGAACACCGGAAAGACCGTGCGATGCGAGGTGTCCTTGGCGAGCAGCGAGCTCGTCATCGTGACGCCCTCGCGTAGCGCATCCGCGGCCTCGGCCGCGACCAGCGCCTTGCCGCGCAAAATGCCGTGCTGGTCGCAGAACGCGAAGCGCACCACGTCGAGCTTCTCGCGCTTGATCGCCTTCTCGATGGCGCGCGCGGCCTCGGCCTGCGCCGCGCCCCACAGGCCGCAGCGCTCGACGAAGCCGCGCTCGGAAGGTCGATGCTTCGGACCGTGCTTCGAACCGTGCTTGGGACCCTGCTTGGCCATCGCGCGTCAGTGGCCGTTGGCCCAGCTCGCGGCCTTGCGCTTGCTGGCGTCCGTGCGCTGCCAGTAGCCCTGCCAGTCGGCGGTCGGGCCGATGCCGTCGATCGCGGCCGGACCGGTGAGCCCCAACGCCGACTGCGCATCGAGCACCATCAGCGGGCGGCCGCCATTGCCGGCCTCCTCGATCGCGGCGCGCAGCAGCTTCCGGTAGGCGATGATTGCCTTGTCGGAGGTGCCGAGATGCTCGTTGGTGCGGTCCTGGATCGCGCCCATGGATTCGCACGCCCATTGGTCGTGCACGTTGATGTCGGCGCCCATGCCCGTGAAGGTGTCGTGCGCCTGCTCGTGCGGATCGAAGCCGTAGTCGTTGTTCTTGTTCTTGCGCGGGATGTAATCGGGCAGCTCGTAGAGCTGCAGGCGCTGGCGGCGCATCTCGTCCTTGTCGACCGGGGCGCCGAAGCTGGTGAAGATCGCATACCAGTAGTGCCGCGTGTCGTCGATCGGGACATGCCACTGGGTGATCGTCATCTCGCGGCTCATCGGGATCACGAAGGCATTGGGGAACATCAGGTTGGTGACGCGCACATGCGTGCTCTCGGCGCTGATCTCGCGCAGCGTGATGACGCGCATCCCGTAGCGGGTCTCCTCGACCTCGATGCGCGGTCGGGTGAACTCGCGCATGATCTTGGTCATCGGCATCTCGAAGTTGATCGAGGTATCGCGAAAGAGCTTGCCGTAACCTTGCCGGGGGTCCTCGTCTTGGAAGAAGCGGTGCAGGAACGAGGTGTGCACCGGATCGATGCCGACCTCGAGCGATTGGAGCCAGTTGCAGTCGATCATGCCCTTGAACGCGAAGGTGTGGGTGGCGGGCGCGACGAAGCAATCGAAATGCGCCAGCTCGGGCGGCTCGCCCGGGCCCATGTAGGCGAACAGGATGCCGCTGCGCTCGATCACCGGATAGGCCTTCTGGCGCAGCTGCGCGCACAGGTTGGAATCGTCCGGCTCGGCGGGCGTCTGCAGGCAACGCCCCGCGACGTCGAACAGCCAGCCGTGGAAGGCGCAGCGCAGGCCGCCATCTTCCAGCCGTCCGTACGCGAGATCGGTGCCGCGATGTGGACATGAGCGGCTGATCAGGCCGTAGCGGCCGCGCTCGTCGCGAAACAGCACGAGATCCTCGCCCAGGAGCCGCACCGGCTTGATCGGCCGGTTGCCGGCGAGCTCGTCGACCAGCGCGGCTGGCTGCCAGTAGCGGCGCATGAGCTTGCCGGCCGGCGCGTGCGGGCTCGTGAGCGTGATCCGGTCGTTCTGTTCGGCGCTGAGCATGGGGGACCTCGGGGTCTTGGTGTTTTTCGGCAAGCTTGACGCGACGGCCGGCGAGTGCCAAATGTTCGCTGACCGAACGTATGTTCGAATTCAGATCAAACCCGTTCCCGGGAGACAAGAGCCGCCATGCCGCGCCTCGGCCGATCGCCGGCGGACCAGACGCAGGTCGAGGCCGCCGGGCCCGACTTCCTCGAGGCGCTGGCGCGCGGCCTGCGCGTGATCGAGGCATTCAACCGCGAACGCCGGCAGATGACGCTCAGCGACATCGCGCGCCTCGTCGAGTTGCCGCGCGCCTCGGTGCGCCGCACGCTCGCGACGCTGGTCCATCTCGGCTACGCCGAGACCGACGAGCGGCGCTTCCGCCTCACGCCGCGCATTCTCAATCTCGCGAGCGCCTACCTCGCGTCGAACGCCATCCCGGGCATCCTGCAGCCCGCGGTCGAGCGGTTGAGCGCGGAGACGAACGAAGCCTGCTCGGCCGCGGTGCT
>CAVPGG010000016.1:0-7155 GCA_963703755.1 uncultured Pseudomonadota bacterium | reverse complement strand
CACCATGACGTCAGCGTCCTCGTGCAGCGTGATCGAGCGCAGGAAGTCGCGCGTCTTCGCGTCGGCATCGGACGAGGCTGTGCGCGGCTTCGGCGCCTAGAACTTCAGCGGCGGAATGCGCACCGACTGCCCGGCCTCCAGCCGGTCCTTGCCGTCGACGCGCCGCCCGTTCACCCGCAACTCGCCTTTGCGGATGATGCGATGGATATGGGAGAAGCTCAGGCCCGGAAAGCGCGCCTCAAGGAAGCGGTCGACGCGCATGCCGGTTTCGTCGGGGGCGACGGCAACGGTCTGCACAGTCGTCGCCTGAGCCAAGTTCGATAAGTCCGCACCGTCATCCTGAGAGCCTGCTCCGGGCTTGACCCGGGGCGCGCGGCGAAGCCGCGCCTCGAAGGACGACGGCCGAGGCGCCCGCTTCGTCACATCGCGTTGCTCACCTCTTTGGGGACGCGCGTGATGGCGCGGCCCAGCGCGCTGCCGGCCGCCACCCGGCTGTCGTGGTCCGCTTCGCCCTTTCAAGATTGCCCCCGCTCCTTGCGCCGCTTCGCCCAATAGTCCAGCCGCTTGCGAATCTCGCGCTCGAAGCCACGCTCGGGCGGATCGTAGAAGCGCGGGCGGCCGAGCGCATCGGGAAAATAGTTCTGACCCGAGAAGGCGTCGGGCGCATCGTGGTCGTAGTCGTAGCCGGCCGCGTAGCCCTCTGCCTTCATCAGGTTCGTCGGCGCATTGAGGATGTGCTTGGGCGGCAGCAGCGAGCCCTTCTCCTTGGCGACGCGCATCGCGGCGCCGTAGGCGACGTAGGCGGCATTCGACTTGGGCGCAGTGGCGACATCGAGCACCGCCTGCGCGATCGCAAGCTCACCCTCGGGCGATCCGAGAAAATCGTAGGCCTCCTTCGCGGCGTTGGCGATGACGAGGGCCTGCGGATCGGCAAGTCCGATGTCCTCGACCGCCATGCGCACGATGCGGCGCGCGAGATAGAGCGGGTCCTCGCCGGCGTCGACCATGCGGCAGAAGTAATAGAGCGCCGCATCCGGATCGCTGCCGCGCACCGACTTGTGCAGGGCGGAGATCAGGTTGTAGTGGCCGTCCTGCGACTTGTCGTAGATCGGCGCGCGCCGCTGCACGACCTCGATGAGCTTCGCGCTGTCGAACACCTCGCCCTTGCGCGCCGCGCGCCACACTTCCTCGGCGAGCGTCAGCGCCGCGCGGCCGTCGCCGTCGGCCATGCGCGTAAGCGCGGCGCGCGCCTCGGCGTCGAGCGGCAGCGGCTTGCCCTCGATCGCCTCGGCGCGCGCGAACAGCTTCTCGATCGCCGCCGCGTCGAGCGAGCGGAAGACCAGCACGCGCGCGCGAGAGAGGAGCGCGGCGTTGAGCTCGAAGGAGGGATTCTCGGTGGTGGCGCCGACCAGCACGACGGTGCCGTCCTCCATCACGGGCAGGAACGAGTCCTGCTGGGCGCGGTTGAAGCGATGCACCTCGTCGACGAACAGGAGCGTACCCTTGCCGGTTTCGCGCCGCGCGCGCGCCGCGTCGAACACCTTCTTGAGATCGGCGACGCCGGAGAACACCGCGGAGATCTGCTCGAAATGCAGGTCGGTCGCATCGGCGAGCAGGCGCGCGACCGTGGTCTTGCCGGTGCCGGGCGGGCCCCAGAACACGAGCGAGCCGAGCGAGCGCGTCTCCAGCATGCGGGTGAGCGCGCCGTCCGGACCGAGCAGATGGTCCTGGCCGACCACGTCGCCGAGCTTCTCGGGCCGCAACTTGTCGGCGAGCGGCCGCGGGGCATCGCGGTCGAGCCCGGCGGCGGCGAAAAGGCTGGGGTTGGCGGCTGGCTTCCTGGCCATGGCGCAAAGGTGGCCCCGATCGGGCCTGACCGCAAGCGGATGGTCGCAGATCGAGGCGCGCCGGCGGCTCTCAGCGCGGCGCCAGCCCGGATGCCGCCGTCAGGGCGAGCGCGACGCCGATCGCGACCACGATGACGTTGAGGAAAATGCCGACGACCGCGAGGCCGCGGCGGTCGCCGGCGCGGAACAGCGCGATCACGCCGAGCACGAGGCCGACCAGATGTCCGAAGGGAGCGAGAAAGAGCTCGACCGTCACGACGCTCGAGCCGATGTCGAGCCACGGCGATTTCTTCGGCAGCTGGCGCGTCATGATGAAGAAGACAATGAACAGCGCCCAGGACAGGATGAAGATCCCGACCGCGATCTGGACCGACAGCTTGCCGAAGGAAAGCCGGCGTTGCGCCGGATCGACCGTCTGCATTGTCATCGTCGCCCCCCGCGTGCGGCCGCGCGCCGCGTGCGCTCAGCCCCCGAACACCACAGAGATCTGCTGTCCTTGGCGCATGATCGTGACCCGCCACAGCCGAACGGGCTGCGCCACGACCCGCTTGAGGTCCGCGGTCGTGGCGATCCGTACGTTGTTCACCGCGACCACGACATCACCTTTCTGGAAGCCGAGGTTCTGCGCCACCGACCCGTCCTCGACGCCGACCACCGCGACGCCTTCGGCCGAGTTGTCGAGGCGCAGCTCGTCGTTGAGCGCGGGCGAGAGGTTGGCCACCTTGGCGCCGAGCAGCGGCGAGCGCGCGTCGATCGTGACCTCGTCGCGTAAGCCTTCCGGCGCGGTCTCGAGCGGGACCGCGAGCCGCTCTTCCTTGCCGTTGCGCAGCACGACGACCTGCGCCCGACCGCCGAGCTGCTTGGTGGCGAAGCGATAGTCGAACGCGTTCTGGTCGTCGACCGCCTGGCCGTCGATGCTCATGATCAGGTCGCCGGACTTGAGCCCGGCGCGCGCTGCCGGGCTCTGCGGCACGACGCTCGCGACCAGCGCCCCGGTCGGCCGCTTGAGACCGAGCCCTTCGGCGATCTGCGGCGTCACGCCCTGCAGCTTGGCGCCGAGCCAGGGCCGCCGCACCACGCTGGAGCCGCCCTGCGCCGAGGCGATCACGCCGCGCACCATGTTGACGGGAATCGCGAAGCCGACGCCCTGCGAACCGCCCGAGCGCGAGAAGATCGCGGTGTTGATGCCGATGAGGCGGCCGTTGAGATCGACCAGCGCGCCGCCCGAGTTGCCCGGGTTGATCGCGGCGTCGGTCTGGATGAAGAACTGATAGTCGGTGATGCCGATCTGCGTGCGGGCGACCGCCGAGACGATGCCGTGCGTCACGGTCTGGCCGACGCCGAACGGGTTGCCGATCGCGAGCACCACGTCGCCGACCTGCAGCGTGTCGCTGTCGCCGAGCTCGATCGCCGGGAACCGCTCGCGGCCGTCACCGATGCGCAGCACCGCGAGATCGGAACGGGTGTCCTTGAGCACGACATGTGCCTCGAACTCGCGCTTGTCGGCGAGCGAGACCTTCACCTGGTCGGCGCCCTCGATCACGTGGTTGTTGGTGACGATGAGGCCGGAGGCATCGACGATCACGCCGGAGCCGAGCGAGCGCTGGATCTGCTCGCGCCCACCGCCGCCGAAAAAGCGGCGGAAGACCGGGTCATCGAGGAACGGGTTGCGGTTCTCGACGACGCGCGCCGCGTAGACGTTGACCACTGCGGACGCGACCCGCTTGACCACCGGCGCGAACGACAGCGTGAGCTGCGCGGGCGAGGACGGCACGACCCGGCCGTCCTGCGCGAACCCGGAAACCGGTGCAAGAACCAGCAGGATGGCCAGGAGGGCAAGCCGGCGAAAAGCCATGGGAAATCTCCGAAAAACCCCCGCCGACTTATAAGAGGCCAAGCGCGGCATTTGAAGGGCGCGCTCGTTACCCTCCCGTGCAGGGGGAGGGTCGGCGGGCGGCGCGCGAAGCCAGCCGGTCGCCGGGGTGGGGTACCCGAAACGACCGCGACCGAGAGATCACCCCACGCTTATCGGCGCTCACGCGCCGATAAGTGATCCTTCCCCTGCAGGGGAGGTTAAAGTCATTACTCGATCGCCGGCACGGTGCGCAGATAGGCGACGATTGCGTCGAGGTCGTCCGGGGTCATCTTGGCGTAGAACTCGAAGCCCATCGGCGGCTTGAGCTTGCTGCCGTCGTGCGAGATGCCCTGCGTGATGGCGCGCTTGATCTCGGCGTCGGTCCAGGCGCCGAGGCCCTTGGTCTTGCTCGACGTGATGTTGCGCGAAACCGAGACGCCCCACGGGCCCTTGAGCTCGAACCCGCCAGCGCCCATGCGGGTGAAGTCGCGTCCCTTCGGGCCGAGCGGCGAGTGGCACTCCATGCAGTGCGCGATGGTCGCGAGGTAGAAGCCGCGCTTGACCTTGTCCTTGAGGTCGGCCTCGTTCGCCGGGCTTTGCGCGTTGGGAACGAGGGTCTGCGGCAGCGCGATCTTGTAGACGGGCGCCGGCACCTTGTTCTTCACCGGCGGCAGCGAATGCACATAGGTCGCGATGGCGTCGAGGTCGCGCGCGGTGAGAATCTTGTAGAACCCGGTCGGCATCACGTTGGCGACCGGCACGCCGTTCGGCCGCACGCCCGTGGTCATCAGCTTCTTGATGTCGTCGACGCTCCAGGCGCCAATGCCGGTCTCGCGGTCGGACGTGATGTTGGCGGCGGTCACGTCGAACGGCGGCTCGTCGAAGCGCAGCCCGCCCGACAGCGCCTTGGCCATGATCAGGCCATTCGGCCCACGCGGCGTGTGGCAGTTGTGGCAGGTCATCACGGTGTCGACGAGATACTTGCCGCGCGCCAACAGGGCGCCGCTCTGCGCGCTGGCCGATGTGATGCCTGCGGCCAGCGCAAGCACACCCATCGCAATATGCCGGATCATTCTGTTCCCCATGCTCTGACGTTTGTTCGCCCAATTCCTGCAACCGGGTCAGGATCGGCAGATTATCGGATGGGAAGCCCTTGGCAACGGACGGGGCGCCGCATCCACGCCGCGCGGCGGCCCAATGAAAAAGGGGTCTCACGGCCCCTTCCGGTCGTCCGGTTCTTGCCCGCCGATCACGCCGCGGCGGACGCGTCGGCGTCGGCCTTCGTCTCCTGGACGGGGCCGGAGTCCTGGCCCTTGGCGTCGACGTCGCGGTCGACGAACTCGATCACCGCGACCGGCGCGTTGTCGCCATAGCGGAAGCCGGCTTTCATGATCCGGGTGTAGCCGCCATTGCGCTCCTTGTAGCGCGGGCCGATCACCTCGAAGAGCTTCTTGACCATCGGCACGTCGCGGATCTCGGCGATCGCCTTGCGCCGCGCGTGCAGGTCGCCGCGCTTGCCGAGCGTGACGAGCTTCTCGACGATCGGACGCAGGTCCTTCGCCTTGGGCAGCGTTGTGGTGATCTGCTCGTGCTTGATCAGCGCGGCGCCATGTTGGCGAACATGGCGCGGCGATGCTCGGCGCGTGCGGTTGAGCTTGCGGTGGGCGTTACCGTGACGCATCGCCGTGGTCCTTCTTCGATCCCGACGCTTGTGGCGAGCTCAATAATGGTCCTCGAAGCGCTTGGCGAGCTCTTCGATGTTCTCCGGCGGCCAGCCCGGCACTTCCATGCCGAGATGGAGGCCCATCTGCGCGAGCACTTCCTTGATCTCGTTGAGGGACTTGCGGCCGAAGTTCGGCGTGCGCAGCATCTCGGCCTCGGTCTTCTGCACGAGGTCGCCGATGTAGACGATGTTGTCGTTCTTGAGGCAGTTGGCCGAGCGCACGGAGAGCTCGAGCTCGTCCACCTTCTTGAGGAAGGCCGGGTTGAAGGCGAGATCGGGGATCGCCTCGATCGCGACTTCCTTGCGCGGCTCCTCGAAGTTGACGAACACGTTGAGCTGGTCCTGCAAAATCCTCGCCGCGTACGCGAGCGCGTCCTCGGGGGTCACGGCGCCGTTGGTCTCGATCTGCATGGTGAGCTTGTCGTAGTCGAGGATCTGGCCCTCGCGGGTGTTCTCGACCCGGTAGGAGACCTTCCTGACCGGCGAGAACAGGCTGTCGACCGGGATGAGGCCGATCGGCGCGTCCTCGGGCCGGTTGCGCTCGGCCGGGACATAGCCCTTGCCGGTGTTGACCGTGAACTCCATGCGGATCTCGGCGCCCTCGTCGAGGTGGCAGAGCACGAGATCCGGATTGAGCACCGCGACGTCGCCGACCGTCTGGATGTCGCCCGCCGTGACCACGGCCGGGCCCGACTTCTTCACCACCATGCGCTTGGGGCCGTCGCCCTGCATCTTGATGGCGATGTCCTTGATGTTGAGCACGATGTCGGTCACGTCCTCGCGCACGCCGGCGATCGAGGAGAATTCGTGCAGCACCCCGTCGATGTGCACCGACTGCACGCTCGCGCCCTGCAGCGACGAAAGGAGAATGCGCCGCAACGCGTTGCCGAGGGTCAACCCGAAGCCGCGCTCAAGCGGCTCCGCCACCACGGTGGCCGAGCGCTTCGGATCGGAACCCGCGGCCACCTGCAGCTTGTTCGGTCGGATCAGTTCTTGCCAGTTCTTTTGGATCGTCACGTCATCACCATCCGTTTGGCGGCGCGGTACCCCGCGCATCCCACTCCGCCCGTGGGAAAATTCAGCGGCGGCGGACGGCGAAGCGCCGACCCGCCGGAAGCAATTCCTCAGACCCGCCGCCGCTTGCGCGGTCGGCAGCCGTTGTGCGGGATCGGCGTCACGTCGCGGATCGACGTGATCATGAAGCCGGCCGACTGCAGCGCGCGCAGCGCCAACTCGCGGCCCGAGCCCGGTCCCGCGACCTCGACCTCGAGCGTGCGCATGCCGTGCTCCTGCGCCTTCTTGGCCGCGTCCTCGCCGGCGACCTGCGCGGCGTACGGCGTCGACTTGCGCGAGCCCTTGAACCCCATGGTGCCGGACGACGACCACGCAATGGTGTTGCCCTGCGCGTCCGTGATCGTGATCATGGTGTTGTTGAACGTCGCGTTCACGTGCGCGACGCCGGAGGCGATGTTCTTGCGTTCGCGGCGGCGGACGCGGGTGGCTTCCTTGCCCATTCTGCTTCCCTTTGCGCCCGCCGATCCTCAGCGAGCCCGATCTCTCGAATACGTTACGAAATGCGCTGCGAACTCGACTGCGGACGCGGCCTCAGGTGACCTTCTTCTTGCCGGCGATCGCCTTGGCGGGTCCCTTGCGGGTGCGCGCGTTGGTGTGCGTGCGCTGGCCGCGGACCGGCAGGTTGCGGCGATGGCGCAGCCCCGAGCGAATGCGTC
>CAVPGG010000015.1:0-3094 GCA_963703755.1 uncultured Pseudomonadota bacterium | reverse complement strand
GGGCGCGTCAGCCTTGATGGCGAGGATGAGCGGGAACGCCGCGACAATCGACAGCGGCGTGAAATCCTTCGTGCCGTGATACGGCTGCTTGACCGAGATCGCCGGGATGATCGTCATGGCGCCGGCGGCCCCGATCAGCAGCGTGTAGCCGTCCGGCGGCGCATTCTTGACGAACTCGGCCGCCAGCTTGCCACCGCCGCCCGGGCGGTTCTCGACGATGACGGGCTGGCCCAGGTCCTCCTGCATCTTCTGCGCGATGATGCGCGCGAAGATGTCGTTGCCCCCGCCGGCCGCGAATCCGACCTCGAGCTTGATCACATGATTGGGATAGGGCGCCTGTGCGTGCGCCGGAACGGCGATCGCGAAGCCTGCAAGCAGCGCGCCGCCGCAAGCGAGCACGCGCCGGAAATGGCCGGCAATCATCAAGACTTCCTCCCTTGTGCCTGATTTTGGGCCGCGGCCCACGAGGTCGAAACAGGATAGCGCGCGCCGCCGGTGGGGTCACCCGCCAGGTCGCCGCACGAGTGTCCCGATTTGCACCAGTTGAAATCGCGCGTCACTGCGGGCATGGTCGCGCGCCCAATGGTTCGACCGAGGATTTGTTCATGCCCTATCAGATGTCTCACGCTTCGCTTCCGGTGTTCGAGATCGGCCTCAATGCGTTGTCCGGCGTGCTCGACAAGGCGGCGGCCTTTGCGAGCGCCAAGAAGCTCGATCCCGCGGTGCTGCCGCAGTACCGGCTCGCGCCCGACATGTTCGCGCTCGCCCGTCAGGTGCAGGTCGCCTGCGACCAGGCGAAGAACGGCGCGTCCCGGCTTGCCGGCGTCGAGCCGCCCAAATACGAGGACAACGAGAAGACGATCGACGAGCTCAAGGCGCGCGTCGCCAAGACGGTCGCCTACGTGAAAGGGCTCGACGCCGCCAAGATCGACGCCGCGATGGAGCGCGAGATCACCTTCCCGCTCGGGCCGACCAACAAGGGACACATGAAGGGCGGTGACTATCTCACGCACTTCGTGCTGCCGAATTTCTACTTCCACCTCACGGCCGCCTACGCGGTCATGCGTCATGCGGGCGTCGAGCTCGGCAAGCGCGACTTCCTCGGCGCGATCCCGCTGCGGATGACGTGAGGCCGCGATCGGCGGCGGGCGTCAGTGCGCGCCCGCCTCGTCGGCCGCGACCGGTGCGCGGTTTGCCGGTTCGCGCAGCTTCGGCTGTGCCGGCTGCTTTGCGGGCAGCCGGATCGTGAAGCGCGATCCTTCGCCTTCGCGGCTGTCGACCGCGATGCTGCCGCCGTGCAGGTCGACCACGATCTTCACGAGATAGAGGCCGACGCCGGTGCCGACCACACCCGACACGTTGCTGCCGCGATAGTAGCGCTCGAACAGCCGCCCGGAGTCGCCGGGCGGGATGCCGATGCCGTGATCGGCAACCGTCACGACGACATCGGCGCCCTCGGCGGCGGCGCGTGCCGTGATCAGCCCGCCGCCCGGCGAGTATTTGACCGCATTGGAGAGCAGGTTGCTCAGCGCCTGCGAGAGCAGGTTGCGATCGCCGGTCATCGGCAGGGAGGTCGCCGCGCATTCGACCACGATATTGGCCTTCGGCGCGATCTCGCGATGCGTGTGGCAGATCTCCTGCAGCACCGTCGCCATGTCGATCTCGGCCGGGTGGAAATAGAGCCCGACGCCGTCGAGCAGGCGCGCCGCGCCGAGCAGGTTCTCGATCAGATGGGTCATGCGCAGGACGGCGGCGCGCATCTTGCCGGCGCGCTCGATGATCTCCTCGCCGCGCAGGCGCCCGGTCATTTTGATCAGGCGCTGGGCATGCCCGTCGATGATGGTAAGCGGGGTGCGGAACTCGTGCGAGGCCATCGACACGAAGTTCCGCTGCAGCATGGTCAGGTGGCGCTCGGCCTCGAGCTTCTCCTCCAGCATCGAGGCCTGCTGCGCGAGGCCGCGTCGGCTCACCATCAGCTCGATCGCGTTGTCGCGGAAGACGACGGCGGCGCGCGCCATCTCGCCGATCTCGTCGCGCCGCTCGGTGCCGGGCACGTCGATGTCGGTGTCGTTGGCGGCGAGCCGGTGCATGCGGCTGGCGAGCGCGAGCAGCGGCGAGGAGATCCAGACGCCGATGTAGACCAGCGCGGCCGCGACCATCAGGCCCGCGATGCCGATCGCGATGGCGATGAGCTGCACCAATTCGCGGTAGGCCGAGGCGGTGCGGCTGCTCGCCGCCTGCGCATTGCCGACGTTGCGCTCGGTGAGCTGGCCGAGCGTGTCGCTCGCGGCGTCATAGGCGGCGCGCGACGTCGACCGGTAGGTCGCGACCGCGTCGGCCTTGCGGTCCGCGTGCGTCAGCGCGAGCACCTCGTCGACGCGCTTGCGGTACTCGTGCCAGTCGGCCTTGAATCGCGCATAGAGCTCGGTTTCCCCCGCATCATGGCGAATCTTCTCGTAACGGCTCTCCGCCTCGCCGATTGCGCGATCGAGCTCGATCATCTCGCGTTCGGTCGCCGCCACATCGGCAGGACTCGTCGCCAGCGGTGGACCGGGCGAACTCAAGGGCCTTGGCCTCAAGGCGCCTCCCGGCGCTCCATTGCCCCGATAGGGGGCAAGGAAACGGACGAAGGCGTATCCGGCGCCTCAAAGAACACGGGCGATGGCGCTTGCGCCGACCGGGCCAACAGTGAAAGTCCTGCGATGAACGGCGCCTGGGCAAGATGGCGCTGATGGATCTCCCCTATGCAAGAAATTGCGCGGCGCGGTATAGAGATCGCCGCCATCACCAACGACATCTACACCAAATGGGACGCCGAATATCTGGTGCGCTCGAGCGCGCACGCCCGCTGACCGCATAGCCTCGCTGGTGTCGAAACCAGCGATCCTGCCCCAGCTACTTCGACCGCATCGAGGCCCTGCGCGAACGTTTCCGCGCCTTGCTCGGCGACGAAAAACTGTACGGTAAATTTTTCGCGTCGCTCGAAGAAAATTACAAGCACGAGGAAACCGAAATTTCTTTCGAGGCCGCCCTGCCTGAAAAATCTGAAATCGTAAATCGTAAATCGCAAATCCATGTCTGGGGTTTGATCGGC
>CAVPGG010000014.1:0-38781 GCA_963703755.1 uncultured Pseudomonadota bacterium | reverse complement strand
CATCGCGAACTGCGGCTCGTTGGCGGCGACGAGCGGCAGCCCTTTGGCGTAGGCATAATCGATCAGCGCACCCTCGGCGGCGCGCTCCTCGGGCGTGCCGTGGCGCTGCAGCTCGACATAGAGGCGGTCGCCGAACAGCCGCGCCAGCGCCTCCCCGCGCGCGGCAGCGAGCGGCGGCTGGCCGGCCGCGATGGCGCGGTCGAGCGGGCCGCCCGGCCCGCCCGTGAGCGCGATCAGCCCGTCGCAGGCGCCGACGAGCCAGTCGAGCTTGACGTGCGGGGGCTCATTCCCGTCATGACCCAGGAAGGCGCGCGAGTTGAGCCGCATCAGGTTGCGATAGCCTTCCTCGCGCGCGGCGAGCAGCACGATGCGCGGCAGGTCGCGCGCATGCGCGACCATGCCCGGGCGTGGGCATGGTCCTGGTCGGCGAAATCGATGGCGAGCGCGCAGCCGATGATCGGCTGGATGCCGACATCCGCCATCTTGGCGGAGAACTCGAGCGCCCCGAACATGTTGTCGGTGTCGGTGAGCGCCAGCGCGGGCTGGCGGTCGGCCTTGGCGAGCTCGGCGAGCCGCGCGATCGTCAGCGCACCCTCGAGCAGCGAATAGGACGAGTGGACGTGCAGATGCACGAAGCCGGGGGTCTTGGACCCGGCGGTCTTGGACCCGGGGGTGTTGGATCCAGGGGTGTTGGCGGTCACGACGGGCACGGGGCAGCCTCAGGCAAAGATCGGAACGGGGCGCGAATCCTCAAGGATCGAGAGTGGGCGAGGCCGGCGCCACCTGTCCACCGCCGCCGTGCTCCGCCCGCGCCCGGTGCACAGCTTCGATCCGCGCTAGATGGCCGCAAAGACCTGGATCCAAACCGCCAGCATGCCGATGAACAGCGAAATCGACGCGAGAGCAGCGGCTTCCTCGACAACGGCGCGAAACATCATCACCTCCTCTGGCTGGAACAGTGAGTGAACATTGTTCTTCTTTTGTTCTATGAAGTCAAGCGCCGCCCGCCCAACTTCTAGGCTTGGTAAATGGCGCCACGCGCGGACACCAAAGCTGGGAGGAAGGACGTCGTGCGCCGCGCCGTTGGGACGCCCCACACAGCGGTCTTTCGCGACTCAGGTCGCACGCGCCGCGGCACCGACGCGTATACGGCCGCCCGACGCCGGCCGATGCGGCATTGCCAACGTCACAACGATCCCGCGCGGACCGGCGGGATCGCCAAGTCGTCACGTTGGCCAGAAGATTACTGCCCGGCGTTCGCGAGCTGGGCGTCGACCGACGAGAACGTGTTGACGAGCTGGCCACCGAGCGCATTCACGACGGCAATGATCGCGACCGAGATACCGGCTGCGATCAGGCCGTACTCGATCGCTGTCGCACCCGACGTATCACGCGCAAAACGAAGCAGTTGAGATTTCATGCCCGCCTCCTGACAAAACGAAAACCTATCCACGGCGCGCACGCTACCGGCTCGATCCTGCTTCCGGCTTAAGTCGGAACTGCGGATTCGCAGCGAATTTGAGCGAATTTTCGTGATCATCGGCCCGCAAGATGGTCAGACGCGGAGCAAATCGCCTGGTCGCGAGTTGAATATGATGTGCCCCCATGGTGTTAGTTCGATGGGGGCAACACCGGGAGACTCCCCATGCGCGGATTCGTGCTCACCAGCCTCGCGGCCGCGGCGCTCTGCGGCCTCACGCAGTCGGTCGTGGCCCAGTCGGCCTACGACTATCCGTGGTGCGCGCTCAAGGGCGACCGCGGCGGCGGCCAATCCTGCTATTTTGCGACGCGCGCCCAGTGCGAGACGACGCTGAGCGGCATCGGCGGTACCTGCATCCGCAATCCGGGTTATCGCGGACCGGTTCGCTACGAGCGCCGGCCGTCGCGCTATTGAGACGCAATGATGCACATCGGCGATGCCCGCGCCCGGCGCGCTGAGGGCGCGACACACGCCGACCTGTTGCGCAGCGCCCTGGCGGCTGCGCTCGCGGTCGCGACCGCGAGCACGGCGCACGCCACCGACTATCCCTTCGGTGCCGCCATCTGAGCCGCGCATCGCCCGCGAGCCGGTAGCCACTGCGCCGAGATTTGCGCTAGAACGGCGGGGCACGTCTCCCTCCCCTCGCCGGTACAGCCATGCAACAGCACAATCCCGAGCAAGCCGCCGCGCTGCGCCTCGCCACGACGCCCCACGACTTCCAGACCCTGCACGAAATCGTCGCCAAGGCGCGCCAGAACCTCAACCAGAACGACTGGGACTACATCGTCGGCGCGGCCGAGACCGAGACGACGATGCGGCGCAACCGGCTGGCGATCGACTCGCTCGGGTTCCGGCCGCGCGTGCTGCGCGACGTGAGCCACATCGATCCCTCGGTCGAGGTGCTCGGCCACAAGATCCGTCTGCCGGTGTTCTTCGCGCCGGTCGGCTCGCTCGAATGCTTCCATCCCGAAGCGGCCGCCGACGTTGCGCGCGGCGCCGCCGCGTTCGGCGCCGGCCACATGTTGAGCTCCGTGTGCGAGCCGGGCCTCGAGAAAGTGGCCGAGGCCGCGCCCGACGCGCTGCGCTTCTACCAGCTCTATGTGCGCGGCGACGCCGCCTGGGTCGACGACTATGTGCGCCGCGCGATCGACAAGGGCTACGCCGCCTTCTGCCTCACGGTCGATACCGCGATCTACAGCCGGCGCGAGCGCGACATCACCAAGCGCCACATCGTGCGCGGCCGCCGCAAGGCGTCGGGCCGCGAGCACCAAGCGGCGCTCGACTGGAGCACCGTCGAGCGCATCAGGAGGAACTTCAAGATTCCGCTCGCCATCAAGGGCATCGCGACCGCCGAGGACGCCAAGGTCGCGGTCGAGCACGGCGTCGACTATGTCTACGTGTCCAATCATGGCGGCCGGCAGCTCGACCACGGGCGCGGCTCGATGGACGTGCTGCCCGAGGTCGTGGCCGCGGTGGGCGGCCGCGCCAAGGTGATGGTCGACGGCGGCTTTGCGCGCGGCACCGACGTTGTCAAGGCGATCGCGGCGGGCGCGCACCTGGTCGGCCTCGGCCGCCTGCAGTGCTACGCGCTCGGCGCCGGCGGCGCCGGCGCGGTCGTGCGCCTGCTCGAGCTCCTGGAAGACGAGGTGCAGCGCTGCCTCGGCCTGCTCGGGGTGACCCGGTTCGCCGACCTCGACAAGAGCTACCTGCACGCCGCGCCCTCGGTGCGCGAGCCGCACGTGTTCAGCGCCTTCCCGCTGATGAAGATCGAGGATTGGCGGTATTGAGGCTCCGCGTCATTGCGAGGCCTGCGTCAGCAGGCCGAAGCAATCTCGACCGGCACGCGAGGCGATTCGTTGAACGCGATTGCTTCGCTTCGCTCGCAATGACGACTACTCCAGCTCCACCACCTTCCCGTCGCGCAGCGTGACCCGTCGGTCCATGCGCGACGCGATGTCCATGTTGTGCGTCGCGATCACGGCCGCGAGGCCGGAGGCGCGCACGAGCTGGGTCAGCGCCGAGAACACGAGATCGGCGGTGCGCGGGTCGAGGTTGCCGGTCGGCTCGTCGGCGAGCAGCACGCGCGGCGCATTGGCGACCGCGCGCGCGATGGCGACGCGCTGCTGCTCGCCGCCCGAGAGCTCGGCCGGCCGATGCGTGACGCGCTCCTTAAGGCCGAGATAGGCCAGAAGCTCGCCGGCGCGCGAGGCCGCCTCGCGGCGAAGGAGGCCGCGGATCATCTGCGGCATCATCACGTTCTCGAGCGCGGTGAATTCCGGCAGCAGGTGGTGCGCCTGGTAGACGAAGCCGATGTCGGTGCGGCGCATGCGCGTGCGCTCGCTGTCGTTGAGCGTCGAGGTCGGCGTGTCGTTGATGTAGACCTCGCCGCCGTCCTGGCGTTCCAGGAGCCCGGCGATGTGCAGGAGCGTCGACTTGCCGGCTCCCGACGGAGCGACCAGCGCGACCGACTGGCCCGGCCAGACCGCGAGCTCCGCGCCTTTGAGGATGTCGAGCGTCGCGTCGCCTTGCCGGTAGTGGCGCTCGACCCTGTGCAGGAAAATGACGGGCGTTTCGCTGTGGCTCTCGGCCATCGTGCCTCTATTCGTAGCGCAGCGCTTCGACCGGATCGAGGCGCGCCGCCCGCCAGGCCGGATAGAGGGTCGCGAGCAGCGACAGCGCCAACGACACCACCACGACCGCCGCGGTCTCGCCGAACGACATCTCGGCCGGCAGCTTGGAGAGGAAATAGATCTCCGAGTTGAACAGGTCGATGTGGAGGAGCCAGGACAGGAATTGACGGATCGACTTGATGTTGAGGCAGACCAGCGTGCCGGCGACGAAGCCGATCAGGGTGCCGACGACGCCGATCGAGGCGCCCGTGATGACGAAGATGCGCAGGATCGAGCCCTGCGTCGCCCCCATGGTGCGCAGGATGCCGATGTCGGAGCTCTTGTCCTTCACCAGCATGATCAGGCCGGACACGATGTTGAGCGCCGCGACCAGCACGATCAGCGTGAGGATGATGAACATCACGTTGCGCTCCACCTGCAGCGCGGTGAAGAAGGTCGCATTCTTGCGCCGCCAGTCGATGATGAAGACCGGCCGCTGCGCGGCCTGCTTGATCAGCGCCGCATAGCGGTCGACGTTGTCGGGATTCTGCACGTAGACCTCGATCGCGGTCACGTCCCGGTCGCGGTTGAAGTAGGCCTGCGCCTGCGCGAGCGGCATGAACACGAAGGCGGAGTTGTACTCGGACATTCCGATCTGGAACTCGGCCGCGATCTTGTAGGGCTTCATGCGCGGCATGGTGCCCATCGGCGTCACGGCGCCGTGCGGGGCCACCAGCGTGATGTTGTCGCCGGCGCGCAGCGAGAGCTTCTCGCCGAGGCGCAGGCCGATCACGAGGCCCTGCCCCTGGTCGAAGCCGTCGAGCGAGCCCTGCTTGATGTTCTTGGCGATCGAGCCGAGCCGCGCGAGGTCGGCGCCGCGCATGCCGCGCACAAGCACGCCGGTCGCGCTGAACGGCGAGGACGCGAGCGCCTCGCCCTCGATGATCGGCGCCGCGAGGATCACGCCGGGGATCTTCGCTATGCGCGCGGCCACCTCGTCGTAGTCGGTGAGCGGCTTGTCGAGCGGCTGCACCAGCAGATGGCCGTTGAGGCCGAGGATCTTGTCGAGCAGCTCCTTGCGGAAGCCGTTCATCACCGCCATCACGATGATCAGCGTCGCGACCCCGAGCATGATGCCGAGGAACGAGAAGCCGGCGATCACCGAAATGAATCCCTCACGCCGCCGCGCGCGCAGGTAGCGCAGCGACAGCATCCATTCGAATGGAGCGAAGGCCTGGGTGGCGGTCGGCTCGGTCATTTGCGCGTTATTGTTTCCCCCACCCGCCAATTCCATCCGATTCTGGCGGTTTCATGCCAGCGAAATCGGCGGGAGGACGCGGAAATGCCACAGATCACCCGGTCAGCCGTTCGACGGCCTCGGCGGGGGTGAGCAGCTCGCGCGTGCCGTCGGCGCGCCGTTTCACCTCGACCTTGCCTTCCGCCAACCCCTTCGGCCCAACAACGACCTGCCAGGGGATGCCGATCAGGTCCATGGTGGCGAATTTTGCGCCCGGGCGCTCGTCGCGGTCGTCGTAGAGCACGTCGACGCCGCGGTCGGTGAGCTCGGCATAGAGCTTGTCGCACGCCGCATCGGTATCGGCACCGCCCTGCTTCAAGTTGAGCACCGCGGCGCGGAATGGCGCGACCGCCTCCGGCCACTTGATGCCGGCATCGTCGTGGAAGGCCTCGATGATGGCGGCGACAAGGCGCGAGGGCCCGATGCCGTAGGAGCCCATGTGCACGGGCCGCTCGACCCCGTCGGGGCCCGCGACCACGGCCTTCATGGGCGCGGAGTACTTGGTGCCGAAATAGAAGATGTGCCCGACCTCGATGCCGCGCGCGGAGACTTGGCTTTCGGCCGCGAGGCGGCCGAAGGCCGCGGCATCGTGCTTCTCGGACGTCGCCGCGTAGAGCGAGGTCCATTTGTCGACGATCTTCTGCAGCCCCGCGACGTCGTCGAAGTCGACTTCGGCGCCCGGCATCTCATAGTCGAGATAGTCGCGGTGACAGAAGACCTCGCTCTCGCCGGTCTGCGCCAGGATGATGAACTCGTGGCTCAGATTGCCGCCGATCGCGCCGGTGTCGGCGACCATCGGGATCGCCTTGAGGCCGAGGCGGGCAAAGGTGCGCAGGTACGCGACGAACATGCGATTGTAGGCGTGCCGCGCGCCCTCCTGGTCGAGGTCGAACGAGTAAGCGTCCTTCATCAGGAACTCGCGGCCGCGCATCAGGCCGAAGCGCGGGCGCACCTCGTCGCGGAACTTCCACTGGATGTGATAGAGATTGAGCGGCAGGTCCTTGTAGGAGCGCACATAGGCGCGGAAGATGTCGGTGATCATCTCCTCGTTGGTCGGACCGAAGAGCACGTCGCGCTCGTGCCGGTCCTTGATGCGCAGCATCTCCTTGCCATAGTCGTCGTAGCGCCCGCTCTCGCGCCACAGATCGGCCGACTGGATGGTCGGCATCAGCATCTCGATCGCGCCGGAGCGGTCCTGCTCCTCGCGCACGATCTGCTCGATCTTCTTGAGCACGCGCAAGCCGAGCGGCAGGAACGCATAGATGCCGGCCGCCTCCTGGCGGATCATGCCGGCGCGCAGCATCAGCCGATGCGAGACGATCTCGGCCTCTTTCGGCGTCTCGCGCAGGATGGGCAGGAAGAAGCGGGAGAGACGCATGCAACGGGTCCGATTCGAGGGGTTCCGGGACGGGGCGCCGAGTGAAAGCGGATCGGGGTTGAAAACACAACCCCAACCGCGATTTGCCGTGCGCCGACAGCACAATCACCGCGTGAGCCCGCGTCATTTTATTGCGCCGCGGCAATCATTATTTCCGCCAAATTGCGCCGGACCGATGACAAACGAAATTTGATGGGCTAGGGTCCGTGCCGTCGCGAAGTACCGTCAAAAAGACGGGCTTCCGCGGTCCAAGTCTTGGGAGGACAGTCCTAGGCGCGGATCTCCGCTGCCGGCCCTGAAAAGAATACAAGCCGGGTTTCAAGGGACGAATGAGGAAATTTGAGCAGGGCATTGTCCCTGCTCAATTTTTTTGCGGCAGAGGACCCGCTGGCCGGGGCCAAACCGGGCACCGCTGGGCATGCGCGGCTCGACGCGTTGCCCCGACTGTCATGAGGGCAACAATCCCCACAGCGTGGCCAGATCGTCGAGCGTGAGACGCCTGGTCAGAAAGAGCCAGAAGAACACCCCGCACAGCACGGCCGTCAGAATCGTGGTCAACACCGCCACGCGCAGGAGCCGGGTGATGACCGGCGCGCCCGGATCGGTGCCCGGGACCACCTCGCCGGCCTCCTGCTGCGAGCGCACCCCGAAGGGCAGCACCACGAACAGCACGATCCACCAGGCGACGAAGTAGATGGCGAGCGCGGTGGTCCAGGTCATGGCGCCTTCTCCCGTTGCATTTGCCCTCTCCCCTTCTTCGCGGAGAGGGAGAAGTCACGCCTGCTCGAGCTCGACCAGCGTGCCGCAGAAATCCTTGGGGTGCAGGAACAGCACCGGCTTGCCGTGCGCGCCGATCTTCGGCGTGCCGTCGCCGAGGACGCGGGCGCCCTCCCGTTTGAGCTTGTCGCGCGCCGCGATGATGTCGTCGACCTCGTAGCACAGATGATGAATGCCGCCGTCAGGATTGCGCTCGAGGAACTTTGCGATCGGCGAGCCCTCGCCGAACGGCTCCAAGAGCTCGATCTTGGTGTTGGGCAGCGTGATGAACACCGTGGTGACGCCGTGCTCGGGCTGCGGCACCGCGGCCGAGACCTCGGCGCCGAAGGTGTCGCGGTAGGTGCGCGACGCCGCCGCGATATCGCGCACCGCGATGGCGACGTGATTGAGCCGTCCGATCATCGAACTCTCCCGTGGCCCGGCAGACGTGAGTTGTGTCACTGCGGGCGGGTCGAGGCAATGCGAAACGGCGCGCGCCTCGCGGCCGCTGTCGTTAACGAAGTGTCAACCAAGAACTCTCGCATTGCGGGGCGGCAATTCAGCCGATCGAAGCGACTCGCGCGGTAACGTGGCGCCGGCCAATCGAGAGGATCGGGACCGCGCCGCATGAGCTACGCGAGCGACGTGACCAGCGAGATCGACGGCAAGCGCTATGTGGTCTCGACCGTCTCCGATCGGCGGACGGGCGGATGGCAGACCGCCGTCCTGCCGCGCAAGTTTCTGGGCATTCCGGACGTGCTGCACCCGATGTTGTGCGCACCGGCGGCGGCCGAAATCGAGGCCCGCGCCGTCCACGAACGCGTGCGCGACGCCGTCGAGCGGCTCACCCCGCAGGAATGGGCGGCGGCAATCTCGCCCGACCCGGCGCCGCAGGCGGATGCCGCGGCGCGAGCCGCCGCCGAACGCGAGGCAGACGCGAGCGGCCGACGGGACGCGGCTGACGATCCCTGGGCCGCGTTCCGCGGCAAGCGCAATTCCCCCGAAGTGCTGACCGCGAAGACGGACGTGGTCGCGCATCTGGTCTCGAGCCGGAGCCATACGGGCCTCGACTTCGCGCTCGAGCTCGCAGCGAAGTTCAAGATCCCGCCCGCGAACGACCAAGGGCGGCGCCAGGCCTTGGCCGAAACCGCGGCGTTCCTGATCGCGATGGTCGAACCGGCCGCGCAGCGGAGCCTGAACGTCGGCCTCAGCGTCATGTTCGTTCAGGGACTCGTGCTCGCCGTCGCGCACCGGCTCGTGGAGAAGGGCATGGAGCTCGAGCCGGGCGACTTCCTCGACCTCTACAGGTCGCGGCGAGCCGAGTACGCGCATTACGGTCCGGACAAGGTCGGCTGGAAGTTCGCCGACGAGGTCGCCGAAGCCCTCGGCATCAAGAAGAACGCGATGTTCAACGTAATGCTTCCCAACCTGTTGGGAAGCAGCGTCCTACGCTGGCGCCTGGACGATCTGCTGCGCTCGCCATGACGGACCTCAAGATCTCAGCGGATCCGGCCGCCGGGCATGCCGGCGCCGATGACGGCCGGACGGCGACATTCCCGATCATCGACAGCGAGCGCTTCGCGCTCAATGCCAAGTCGCGAAAGCGGCACGATCAGTGGCGGATCCTGCATTCGCCGGCGAGCGAGGACTGGGTCACCTGGACGGCGTTCGCGCTCCTGCCGCGCGGCGCGCCGGGGAGGTGGTGGACCGACCTCGTCGCATTGGCGCAGCGCGAGAACCCGGTGCTGGCGCTTCCCGCCGGCTGGCGCGAAGCGCCGGAGCCCTGCCTCTGGCAGCGCGTGCCCTCGCCTGCCGGCTACGAGCGCGCCAGCCGTGCGCGCATGGCGCGATCGGACAACCAGCTTTGGCGGACGCGGAGCCGAGACCCGCGACCGGTCGAGGGCGACTCCGAAATTGACGTGACCCTGCGCAACGGCGCGCTCCTTGTCTGCATCGAGGCCAAGCTCGGCAGCGACATCAGCGAAGGCACCAGGTACGATCCGGACCGCAACCAGATCCTGCGCAACATCGACTGCGCGATCGACCTGGCCGACGGCCGGACGCCGATGGTCTGGCTGCTCGTCCGGGACGACGGCCCGCAGCGCTCCTACGGGCGGCTCCTGCGCCGCTATCGCGCGCAACCTGACGCGCTCGCGGCCGCGCTTCCGCATCGCGACGCGGAGGTCGTCCGCCGCGTCGCCGGCAACCTCGCTCTGCTGCTCTGGCGGGACGTTGTGGCTCCGATCGCGGCGGTGCTGCCGTCCGACGACGCGCACGTCGCGGCAATCAAGGCGGAGTTGGCGCTCCGCTGCGCCGCGGCGCGCTCGACTACGTAACGCCAGCCGGCGGCGGCACGCCGGGCGGCGTCATCGCCGCGCGCGCGGCGATGAAGAACTGCCGCTTCTCCGACGGATCCGCCACCTCCGGCCAGGTCTCGCGATCATCGTAGGCGCGGCGATAGTCCACGATCCCGTCGAAGGCTTTGAACCGTCCGCTCACCTCGGCGATCACCCGTCCGTCCTTCAGCGCCGCCACGGCCCCGCGCGACGTGCGGAAAAGCGTCTCGATGTCCGCCCAGTCGCTCGGCGCCGATGGGCGCCCCTGCGGCCCTTGTGCGCCCGGAAGCTTCGGCATGCAGGCGAGGATGACCAGCGGAATGAAAAACAGACAGAGGACGAGCCAGAGCCAGCGGTTGCGGTTCTTGGCTTCGGCGACCGCATATCCGGCCCAGGCAAAGATGCAGGGGCCGACGATGCTGCCGAAGGTGAAGCCTATCATTTCGTCAGTCATGAGAGCCCCCAGAGCCAATCGGGAATTTGCCGCACGACGCGCGGTGGACTGCCGGCCGCCCGCTTGGCGTGTATAATGATCCTATACGCACAAGCCTAGTATCGCGCCCCAGGGAGGCCGACACATGATCGCAGCATTGCAACGCGCCTCGCTCAGCCGACGGCGCTTCCTGGTCGGCTCCTCGGCGCTGGCGGTCGGCGCCGGCCTCGCCGGCCTGTCCCTGGTTCGGCCCGCCCTCGCCCAGGCGCGCCAGCCGAGCGACGCCGCCTGGCGTCACCTCGCCGACAAGCTGTCGGGTCCGGTGCTGCGGGCCGACAGCTTCGACCTCGCCCAGATCGCGCGCCCCAACAACCTGCGCTACGTCGGCAACCTGCCGGACGGGATCGCGCTCTGCCGCAGCGCCGAGGACGTTGCCACCGCGATCGGCTGGTGCCGCGAGAACAACAACTTCCCGCTCATCGTGCAGTCGGCCGGCCATTCCTATGCGGGCTTCTCGATGCGCAAGGGCGGGCTGATGATCAACCTCTTGCTGATGCGCGCGTCGAGCATGGGCGACGGCACCGTGACGGTCGCGGGCGGCATGCGCAACCAGGACCTCTACGGGCTGCTCGAGCCGAAGAACCTCGCGATCACCCACGGCCGCTGCCCGACGGTCGGCGCCGCCGGCTTCCTGCTCGGCGGCGGCATCGGCTTCAACATGCGCGCGCACGGCCTTGCGTGCGACCAGCTCACGGCGAGCGAGATCGTCACCGCCGACGGCAAGGTCAGGACGCTCAACCCGCAGGCGACCGGACTCGACGGCGACCTCTACTGGGCCTCGCGCGGCGGCGGCGGCGGCAATTTCGGCGTCAACACGTCGTTCACGCTGAAAACCTTCCCGGCCGAGCCGCTCACCGTGTTCGAGCTCACATGGACGGAGGCGACGCGCGCCCCCGAAAAGGTCGCGGCCGAGCTGATCCCGGCGCTCGAGGAGGCGCCGATCGAGCTCGCGCTCGGCACCCGCATGTCGCTCGGCGCGCCGCATCCGGTGCGTCACAAGCATGGCCGCGTCACCATCAACCTGATCGGCCAGCTACGCGGCACCCCGAAGCGCCTCGACGAGCTCCTGGCGCGCGCCTACGCGGTGGAGAAGCCGCAGCAGCACATGATCTGGGGCGACGCGCCCTACTGGGCGGCGCAGAAGCTGCTCGAGGAGGCCGGCCTGCCGGGCTACTACCAGGAGCGCTCGGTGTTTGTCGGCCCGAAGCGGGCCAAGGAGGCGACGCTCGCGACCTTCCAGCACTTGCTGCGATGGCCCGGCACGAGCGTCGGCGCCGACTTGCGCTTCTTCCAGACCGGCGGCGCGATGAACGAGCCGGCGGCGAAGGCGACCGCGTTCGTCCACCGCAAGACCGAGTGGATCATGGATGTGGGCCTGAACTGGAGCGCGACGGACTCCCGCCTCTCGGTCGACGCGAACCGCATCTGGCAGGACCGGTTCTACGCCGACCTGCGCCGCTTCTCGACCGGCGGCGCCTATCAGAACTTCATCGATCCGTCGCTGAAGGACTGGCGGCAGGCGTATTACGGCGAGAACCTGGCGAGGCTCGAGGACATCAAGAAGCGGGCGGATCCGGAGCGCGTGTTCAGTTTTCCGCAGGCAATCTGAACGGCCTCGTGCCCCGGCTCTGCGGTGCAGCACGAAGTGATGCACCGCAGAGCCGGGGCCCATTGCGGCATCGGCCCCCTGGGTCCCGGGTCTGCAGCGCACCGCTGACGCGCTGCGCTGCGCCCGGGACACGATGCCGGAGGTCACACCACCAGCACCTGCACGATGCAGATCGGCTTCTTGCCCCAGCGCTCCGCCACCGCGGCGCGCACGGCGCGGCGGACCGACTCGGCCACCTCCTCGGGATCGCGCCGGCGCGCCTTCGGCAGGTTCTCGACCGTGTCGAGTGCGGCGTCGTAGGCGATGGCGTCGAATTTTTCGCCTTCCGCGTCGGTCTCCGGAATGCCGATCAGCTCGACGGCGGGATCGGCGGTGAGCTGGCCGCGCTGGTCGAGCGTGAGCGCGACGCAGACGATGCCGGCGAAGGCGAGGCGGCGGCGGTCCGCGACCGTGCGCGCGTCCGCCGCAACCAGCAGGCGGCCGTCCTTGTAGAGGCGGCCCTGCGGCACCTCGTCGATGATCTCCGGGCCATCCGGCGCGAGGCGGACGAGGTCGCCGTTGCGGCAGGTCAGCACCTGCGGCACGCCGACCTTGCGGGCGAGCGCGGCGTGCTCGGCGAGATGCAGCGCCTCGCCGTGCACCGGCAGCGCGATGCGCGGCTTCACCCACGAGAAGAGATCCGCCATCTCGGCGCGGCGCGGATGGCCGGACACGTGCACCAGATGGGTGCGGTCGGTGATCACCTCGATGCCCTGGGTGACGAGGCCGTTGATGACGGCGCCGACCGCCTTCTCGTTGCCGGGTATTGTGCGCGACGAGAAGATCACGCGGTCGCCGCGCGACAGCGTCACGTCGGGATGCTCGTCCTTGGCGATGCGGGAGAGGGCCGCGCGGGGTTCGCCCTGGCTGCCGGTGCACAACGCGACCACCTTGTCGTGCGGCAGGTAGCCATAGGCATCGGTGCCGCGGAAATCCTGCACCTCGTTGAGGTAACCGGTCTCGCGCGCGACCTGCACGACGCGGTCCATGGCGCGGCCGACCACCACGACCTCGCGGTCGCACGCGCGGGCCGCATCCGCAACGGCGCGCAGGCGCGCGACGTTCGACGCGAAGGTCGTGACCGCGACGCGGGCCGGCGCGCTGGCGATCAGCTCGGCGAGCGATTTCGCCACGTCGGTCTCGGACGGCGAGCGGCCCTCGCGCACCGCATTGGTCGAATCGCCGACGAGCGCGAGGCAACCCTCGGCCCCGAGCGCGCGCAACTTCGCCTCGTCGGTCGGCAGGCCGAGCACCGGCGTCGGATCGAGCTTCCAGTCGCCGGTGTGCAGCACGGCGCCGAGCGGCGTGCGGATGATCAGCCCGTTCGACTCGGGGATCGAATGCGCCATCGAGACGAGCTCGACGTCGAAGGGGCCGAGCGTCAGGCGCGCGCCGAGCGGAACCACGTTGATCGGAATGTCGGGCGCGCCCGGCTCGCCGAGGCGCTTGGCGGCAAACAGCGCGGCCGTGAAAGGCGTCGCGTAGATCGGCACGCGCAGGCGCGGCCACAGGTCGATGAGCGCGCCGAAATGGTCCTCGTGCGCGTGCGTGATGACGAGGCCGACGAGGTTGCGGCGCTCCTCGATGAGAAAGCCGATGTCCGGCATGATCAGGTCGACGCCCGGCAGGTCGTCGCCCGCGAACGCGACGCCGAGGTCGATCGCGAGCCACTTGCGCGCATTGGCGCTCCCGAGGCCGTAGACCGAGAGATTCATGCCGATCTCGCCGACGCCGCCCAGCGGCGCGAAGACGAGCTCGTCGGAGGTGGATGGCATGGGTCAGCGCGGTTGGGTTTGCGGACGCCGCGAACTGGACGCCCACCCTCCCCTGAAGGGGGAGGGTCGGCGCGCATCGCGCGGAGCGAAATGCGGGACGGGGTGGGGTGACGGCCACTCAGCCACCCCACCCCGACGCCGAGCTGGCGCTCGGCGTCGACCCTCCCCCTTCAGGGGAGGGTGAAGGGAGGCGGCGCTCGTGGCTGTCGTCGATTCCATCGGCACGCCTCACCGTCCCACGGGGGGCGCGGCGGGCGCAACGGGAAAGACCTCGCCGGCCGCGATGGCTTCGAGCGAGCCGTCGGCGAGGCGCAGGCGCAGGCGGCCCTCTTCATCGATGGTCTCGAAGCGGCCGATGAGCTCGCGCGTGCCGAGGCGGGCGCGCAGCTCGGCGCCGAGGCCGCCGGCGCGGGCGAGCCAGGCGGCGCGGATCGGGGCGAAGCCCGCCTGCCATTCGCGCAGGCGATGCACCATGGCGAGCGACAGGGCCGCGAAGAGCGCCTCGACGGTCACCTCGGCGCCCGCCGCCGCGAGATCGGTCGCCGGATACTCGGCGTCCGGCGGATGATGGCGGCAGTTGACGCCGATGCCGACCGCGACGACGAGCGGCCGGGTGCCCTCGGCTTCGATCAGGATGCCGGCGAGCTTGACGCCGTCGAGCAGCACGTCATTCGGCCATTTGAGGGCGAGCCGCGGCGTGAGTGCAGGCACCTGGGCGACGATCGCGTCATGCAGCGCGAGCGCGGCGACGAAGGAAAGCTGGGCGGCGCGCTCGGGCGGCGCCGGATCGGTGAGGAGCAGCGTCGCGAACAGGTTGCCGGGCTCGGAGATCCACATGCGGCCGCGCCGGCCGCGGCCGGCGCTCTGCTGGCGCGCCGTGACCCACAGCGGGCCGCGCTCGCCGGCGCGAGCGAGGCGCAGCGCCTCCGCGGAGGTCGACGCCACGGTCTCGAGGGCGATCAGGTCGACGCCGGCAGCAGCTGCGCCCGGCGCGAGCTCCATCGGATCAGAACAGCGACTTCGCCGCGACCGCGGCGGCGTCCACCAGCGGCGCCGGATAGACGAAGAAGAACAGCACGAACAGGCCGCTCACGCCGAGCACCAGGCGCAGCTCCGGCCGCATCGGCTCGAAGCCGGGCGCCGGATCGTCGAAATACATGGTCTTGACGATGGCCAGATAGTAGTAGGCGCCGACCACGCTGGTGACCACGCCGATCACGGCAAGCGCGTAGAGCCCGGCCTTGATGGCGGCGAGGAAGACGTAGAACTTGCCGAAGAAGCCCGCGACCGGCGGCACCCCGGCGAGCGAGAACATCAGCATGGCGAGGAAGAACGCCATGGCGGGCTTGGTCCTGGCGAGCCCGGCGAGGTCGGCGATCTTCTCGACGGGTCCTTCGGCGCGGCGCATCGCGATGATGCACGCGAAAGTGCCGAGCGTCATCGCGACATAGATCGCCATGTAGATGAGCACGCTCTGCACGCCGTCGGAGGTGCCGGCCGCAAGGCCGATCAGCGCGTAGCCCATGTTGGCGATCGACGAATAGGCCATCAGCCGCTTGATATTGGTCTGCCCGATCGCCGCGAACGAGCCGAGCGCCATCGACGCGATGGCGACGAACACGACGATCTGCTGCCACTGCGTGATGATCCCGGGGAATGCGGCGACGCCGGCACGCACGAACACCGCAATGCCGGCGACCTTGGGCGCGGCGGCGAAGAAGGCGGTGACCGGGGTCGGCGCCCCCTCGTAGACGTTGGGCGTCCACATGTGGAACGGCACGGCCGAGACCTTGAAGCAGAAGCCGGCGAACAGGAACACGAGGCCGAACGTGAGCCCGATGCCGCCCGACTGGGTCGCCTTGGCGATGCCGACGAAGCTCACGGTGCCGGTGAAGCCGTAGATCAGCGAGCAGCCGTAGAGCAGCATGCCGGACGACAGCGCACCGAGCACGAAATATTTGAGGCCGGCCTCGGTCGAGCGCGCGTTGTCGCGGTCGATCGCGGCGATGACATACAAAGCAAGGCTCATCAGCTCCATGCCGAGATAGAGCGCGATCAGGTCGGCGGCGGAGACCAGCACCAGCATGCCGGTGGTCGAGAGCACGATCAGCACCGGGTATTCGAATTTCTGCTTGCCGGCGGCGCCGAGGAACTCGATCGACATCAGGATCGCGACCGCCGAGCCGGTGAGCGCGAGGATCTTCAGGAACCGCGCATAGTCGTCGAGCACGAAGCTGCCGTGGAAGGCGGACACCTTGCCGGACGGCTCCATCACCAGGATGACGCCCGCGGCCACGAGGAGAAGGATCGCGAGCACGCTCACGGTCGCGGTGCTGCGGTCGCCGCGCGCGACGCCGAGCATCAGCAGCACCATGGCGCCGACCGCGAGCACGAGCTCGGGCAGGATCGGCTGGAGGGACGGCAGGTCGACGATATCGGGCATCGGTGATCCGGGTCAGAAGCCGAGCAGCGCGGCCTTGGTGCCGCCGACCGCGTGGTGGAAGTTGTCGATGAGCGCCGCGACCGAGGCCGCCGACATGTCGAGCACGGGGCGCGGGTAGATCCCGAACAGGATGGTCAGGATCACCAGCGGCGCGAGGATCACGGCCTCGCGCAGGCCGAGATCGCGGATCGCGGCGAGCGAGGGCTTCTCCAGCTTGCCGAAGATCACCTTGCGGTAGAGCCACAGCGCGTAAGCCGCCGAGAGGATCACGCCGAAGGTGGCGAAGAACACCACCGACGCGTTGACCTTGAAGGTGCCGATGAGGGTGAGGAACTCGCCGACGAAGCCGGAGGTGCCGGGCAGCCCGACATTGGCGAGCGTGAACACCATGAAGGCCGCCGCGTAGAGCGGCATGCGGTTGACGAGGCCGCCATAGGCCGCGATCTCGCGCGTGTGCATGCGGTCGTAGACGACGCCGACGCATAGGAACAGCGCGCCCGACACGATGCCGTGCGACACCATCTGGAAGATGCCGCCGCCGACGCCCTGGATGGTGACCGCGAAGATGCCCATGGTGACGAAGCCCATGTGGGCGACCGACGAATAGGCGATCAGCTTCTTCATGTCCTCCTGCACGAGGGCGACGAGCGAGGTGTAGACGATCGCGACCACGGACAGGGCAAAGACGAGCGGCGCGAAATCGACCGAGGCAAGCGGGAACATGGGCAGCGAGAAGCGCAGGAAGCCGTAGCCGCCCATCTTCAGGAGGATTGCGGCGAGGATCACGGAGCCGGCGGTCGGCGCCTCGACGTGAGCGTCGGGCAGCCAGGTGTGCACCGGCCACATCGGCATCTTCACGGCGAATGAGGCGAAGAAGGCAAGCCATGCCCATTTCTGCAAGGTCGGCGAGAAGCCGTAGTGCATCAGCTTGGCGATGTCGGTCGTGCCCGCCACGTTGTACATGGCGACGATCGCGAGCAGCATCAGCACCGAGCCGAGCAGCGTGTAGAGGAAGAACTTGAAGCTCGCGTAGACCCGGCGCGGGCCACCCCACACGCCGATGATCAGGAACATCGGGATGAGGCCGCCCTCGAAGAACAGGTAGAACAGCACGAGATCGAGCGCCGAAAAGGTGCCGACCATCAGGGTCTCGAGCACCAGGAACGCGATCATGTATTCCTTCACGCGCAACTCGATCGAGCGCCAGCTCGCGATGATGCAGAGCGGCATCAGCGCGGTGGTGAGGATCACGAACGGCAGCGAGATGCCGTCGACGCCCATGTGATACTTGATGGTCTCGGCGAGCCACGGCTTGTTCTCGACGAACTGGAACTCGGGCGAGGCCAGATCGAAGCGCCACACCATCACGAGCGACACCGCGAAGGTGATGAGCGTCGTCCACAGCGCGACCCAGCGCGCGTTGCGCTTTACGGCGGCGTCCTCGCCGCGCAGCAGCATGATGAACAGCACGCCGACGAGCGGCAGGAACGTCGTGACCGACAGGATGGGCCAGCTCGACATCAGTGGCCTCCCGCCGCGAACATGAACCAGGTGATGAACAGCGCGGCGCCGATCAGCATCGCGAAGGCGTAGTGGTAGAGGTAGCCGGTCTGCAGCCGGACGACGTTGCGGGTCACATCAATGACCCGGGCAGACACTCCGTCGGGGCCGAAGCCGTCGATCAGCCAGCCGTCGCCGCCGCGCCAGAGCAGGCGGCCGAGCCAGATGGTCGGCCGCACGAAGATCACGTCGTAGAGCTCGTCGAAGTACCACTTGTTGAGCAGGAAGCGGTAGAGCACGCCGTGCTGGCGCGCGAGCTCGACCGGGAGATCCGGTCGGCGGAGATAGAAGAGCACGGCCGTGCCCCAGCCGATCAGCATCGCAATGGTCGGCAGAATCTTGATCGCGAACGGGATCGTTTCCATGGCCTCCAGCACGTGCGTGACCTTGACCGATCCGCCGAAGAATTTCTCGACCCCGCTGCCGGCAAAGAGCTCGTGGAACGGCAGCCCGGCCAGCAGCGAGCCGGCCGCGAGCACGGCGAGCGGGATCAGCATGACCTTGGGGCTCTCGTGCGCGGCCTCGTAGTGCGCGCGGTCATGCGGCGCCCCGTGGAAGGTCTTGTAGATGAGGCGCCACGAGTAGAAGGCCGTGAGGCCGGCCGCGACCAGCGTGAGCACATAGGCGTGCGGCGCGAGCGCGTTTCCGCCCACATAGGCGGCCTCGATGATCGCATCCTTGGAGAAGTAGCCCGCCGTAAGCGGGAATCCGGTGAGCGCCAGCGTGCCGATCACCATCACGACATAGGTGAACGGGATGCGATCCTTGAGGCCGCCCATCTGGCGGATGTCCTGCTCGTGATGCATCGCGGTGATGACCGAGCCGGAGCCGAGGAAGAGCAGCGCCTTGAAGAAGGCGTGGGTGAACAGGTGGAACATGCCGACCGAATAGGCGCCGACGCCCATGGCGACGAACATGTAGCCCAATTGGGAGCAGGTCGAATACGCGACGATGCGCTTGATGTCGTTCTGCACGAGGCCGACCGTCGCGGCGAAGATCGCCGTCATGGCGCCGACGCCGGTGACGACGGTCTGCGCCGTGGGCGAGAGCTCGAACAGCGGCGAGAGGCGCGCCACCATGAAGACGCCGGCCGTCACCATGGTGGCGGCGTGGATGAGGGCGGAGACCGGCGTCGGCCCCTCCATGGCGTCGGGCAGCCAGGTGTGCAGGAGGAACTGGGCCGATTTGCCCATGGCGCCCATGAACAGCAGCAGGCAGATCGCGGTCATCGCGTCGATGTTTCCGCCGAGCAGGTGGATGGTCTTGTGCGCCTGAGCAATCGCAGGCGCCTGGTTGAAGATGATGTCGAGGTCGATCGCGCCGGTCATCATGAAGACCGCGAAGATGCCGAGCGCGAAGCCGAAATCGCCGATGCGGTTGACGATGAAGGCCTTGATGGCGGCCGCGTTCGCCTCCGGCTTGTGGTACCAGAAGCCGATCAGCAGATAGCTCGCGAGGCCGACGCCTTCCCAGCCGAAGAAGAGCTGGACGAGGTTGTCGGCCGTCACCAGCATCAGCATCGCGAAGGTGAAAAGCGACAGATAGGAGAAGAAGCGCGGCCGGTACGGGTCCTCGGCCATGTAGCCGATCGAGTAGAGGTGGACGAGCGCCGAGACGGTGGTGACCACCACCAGCATGACGGCCGTGAGCGTATCGATGCGCAGCGACCATGCGACCTTGAGGTCGCCGGACGTGATGAAGTCGACGAGCTGGATGTGCGCCGCCTCCGGGTGCGCGAAGCCGACCCGTACGAAGACGATCCAGGACAAGATCATTGAGATGAACAGGAGCGCCGTGGTGACGGCCTCGGCGGCGCGCGAGCCGGCGGCGGGCGGCTCGGCCGGCGCGTGGTCGTCGTGCGCGTCCGGCGCATGCGTCGCGTGACCGATCGCGGCGTGCGAGTCCTCGGCGCCGGGCACCGGACCTTGCCCGGGCAAGCGCGCGCGGGCGCCCGCGAGCGCGATCAGGCCCGCGATGATGCAGCCGAGCAGCGGCAGGAAGACGATCGCCTGATACACGTCCTTAGCCCTTCATCAGGTTGATGTCCTCGACCGCGATGGACCCGCGGTTGCGGAAGAAGACGACCAGGATCGCGAGCCCGATCGCGGCCTCGGCGGCCGCGACGGTCAGCACCAGCAGCGCGAACACCTGGCCGACGAGGTCGTGCAGGCTCGCCGAGAATGCGACCAGGTTGACGTTGACGGCGAGCAGGATCAGCTCGATCGACATCAGGATGACGATCACGTTCTTGCGGTTGATGAAGATGCCGAAGATGCCGAGCGTGAACAGGATCGCGCCGACCGTCAGATAGTGTCCGAGCCCTATCGTCATGTGACTCTCATGCTTGGCGCATGTCCTTTATCGGCAAACCGGTACCCACTTTGCCGGGGCATGCGCATGCCTGGCGCATGTCCTTTATCGGAAAACCGGTGCCCACTTTTCCGGGACATGCGCTGATCCCCTGCCCCGGTCGCACTTGGCGGATCTCGATCGCATCGGCGCGCGTGCGCGCGTTCTGCGCCGCGACGCTCTGGCGCTTGATGTTGGGCTTGTGGCGCAGCGTGAGCACGATCGCGCCGATCATGGCGACCAGGAGCACGAGGCCGGCGGCCTGGAAGAAGTAGATGTAGCGCGTGTAGAGGATCTGCCCGAGCGCGGCCGTGTTGGTCAGCGTGTCGGGCGTGGGCGACGCGAGCGCCGTCGTCACCCCCGGCCCGATCACCCAGGCGCCGAGCACGAGCACGAGCTCGACCAGAAAGATCAACCCGATCAGCGCGCCGATCGGCAGATAATCGAGAAAGCCCTGGCGCAGCTCGGCGAAGTCGACGTCGAGCATCATCACGACGAAGAGGAACAGCACCGCGACGGCGCCGACATAGACGACGATCAGGATCATCGCGAGAAACTCGGCGCCGAGCAGCACGAACAGCCCCGCCGCGTTGACGAAGGCAAGGATAAGGAACAGCACCGAGTGCACCGGGTTCTTCGACGCGATGACCATGAAGGCCGACGCGACGCAGACGCCGGCGAAGAGGTAGAAGAACAGCGCGGGCAGGATGTCGGCGGGGAGGATCATGGCGTCGCACCTTGCCTCACCGTCATGCCCGCGTAGGCGGGCATCCACGTCTTGGCCACCAAGAAAGACGTGGATGGCCGGGACAAGCCCGGCCATGACGGAGTGTTGAGTCGAGCGCGCTCCATCTCTTTCACCGATACGGCGCGTCGAGGGTGAGGTTCTTGGCGATCTCGCGCTCCCAGCGGTCGCCGTTGGCGAGCAGGCGCTCCTTGTCGTAGTAGAGCTCCTCGCGCGTCTCGGTGGCGAACTCGAAGTTCGGTCCCTCGACGATGGCATCGACCGGGCAGGCCTCCTGGCACATGCCGCAGTAGATGCACTTCACCATGTCGATGTCGTAGCGCGTGGCGCGGCGCGTGCCGTCGTTGCGGCGCGGGCCGGCCTCGATGGTGATCGCCTGGGCGGGGCAGATCGCCTCGCACAGCTTGCAGGCGATGCAGCGCTCCTCGCCATTGGGATAGCGGCGCAGCACGTGCTCGCCGCGGAAGCGCGGCGACAGCGGCCCCTTCTCGAACGGGTAGTTGAGCGTCGGCTTCGGCTTGAAGAAATAGCGCATCGACAGGCCGATCGCCTGGACGAATTCCCAGAGGAAGATTCCGCGTGCGGCTCGATCGAGTTTCATGTCAGCCTCACTTGGTCACTCGGCCGGGCGCGGCGGTTGGCGCCGCGCTCTGCGCGATGGCGGCCGGCGGTTGCGCGGCCGCGTGGCTCGTCATCGGATAGACGCCGTATTGCAGCACGCCGGCGACGATCGCGACCATGGCGAGCGAGGCCGGCAGGAACACCTTCCAGCCGAGCCGCATCAGCTGGTCGTAGCGATAGCGCGGCACGAAGGCCTTCACGAGCGCGAACATGAAGAACACGAAGAAGGCCTTGAGCACGAACCAGATCACGCCCGGCACCAGCGTGAACGGAACGTATGGGATCGGCGAGAGCCAGCCGCCCATGAACAGGATGGTGCACATGGCGCACATGGTCGCGATCGCGACGTACTCGCCGAGCATGAACAGCATATAGGGCGTCGAGCCGTACTCGACCATGAAGCCGGCAACGAGCTCGAACTCGGCCTCGACCAGATCGAACGGCGGCCGGTTGGTCTCGGCGAGCGCCGAGATGAAGAAGATGATGAACATGGGGAAGAGCGCCAGCCAGTACCAGCCGAACAGGCCCCACTTCGTATCTTGCGCCGCCACGATCGCCGACAGATTGAGCGAGCCGACGCAGAGCAGCACCGTGATGATGACGAAGCCGATCGAGACCTCGTAAGACACCATCTGGGCGGCCGAGCGCAGCGCCGAGAGGAACGCGTACTTCGAGTTCGACGCCCAGCCCGCCATGATGATGCCGTAGATGCCGAGCGAGGAGATGGCGAAGACGTAGAGAATGCCGACATTGATGTTGGCGATGACCCAGCCGGCGCTCACCGGGATCACGGCCCAGGCCGCGAGCGCGAGCACGCAGGTGACGAGCGGCGCGAGCAGGAAGATGCCCTTGTTGGCGGCCGCCGGGATGATGGGCTCCTTGACGACGAATTTGAGCAGATCCGCGAAGGATTGCAGCAGGCCCCAGGGGCCGACCACGTTGGGGCCGCGCCGGATCTGCACCGCTGCCCAGATCTTGCGGTCGGCGAGCAGCACGTAGGCGATCACGATCAGCAAGATGACGAGCAGCACGAGGCTCTCGATCACCATCACGATGAGCGGCCACAGATAAGCGGTCCAGAACTCCGCCATGGTCACTCCGCGGCCGTGCGCGTCGCGGCGCCTTCGGCGATGGCCGAGCATTCGGCCATGACCGTCGAGGCGCGCGCGATCGGGTTGGTGAAATAGAAATCCTCGACCGTCGAGCGCAGCGCCGCCTTGTCGGGCGTGCCGCCGCGGCCGGCGAGCTTCTCGATGTCGGCCGGATTGGCTGGCGCGATCGCGCCGATCGCGGCGAGATGCGGATGCGCGGCAAACAGCGCGGCGCGCAGCCCGGCGAGCGCGTCGTAGGGCAGCTTGTGGCCGAGCACGTCGGAGAGCGCGCGCAGGATCGCCCAGTCCTCGCGCGCATCGCCCGGCGGGAAGGCGGCGCGAGCGCCCATCTGCACGCGGCCTTCCGTGTTGACGTAGAGGGCGGATTTTTCCGTGTAGGCGGCGCCCGGCAGGATCACGTCGGCGCGATGGGCGCCGCGGTCGCCGTGCGTGCCGATGTAGACCGTGAAGGCGCCGGGCGCGACGTCGTGCTCGTCGGCGCCGAGCAGGAAGAGCACGTCGAGCGCGCCGGCCACCGTCATCGCGGCGGCCGCGAGCCCGCCCTCGCCCGGCACGAAGCCGACGTCGAGGCCGCCGACGCGCGAGGCGGCGCTGTGCAGCACGCAGAAGCCGTTCCAGCCGTCCTTGACGGCGCCGAGCGCGACCGCGGCATGCGCCGCCAGCGCCGCAACCGCGGCGCCGTCGGGCCGCGCCAGCGCGCCGGCGCCGAGCAGGATCAGCGGGCTCTTCGCCTCCTTGAGCACGCCGGCGAAATCGCCGCGGCCGTCGGCGAGCTCGGCGAGCGTCTCGGGGCCGGCGCCAAGATAGTGATACGGATAGGTGAGATCGGCGCGCTCGCCGATCACGCCGATCGCGAACGGGCCCGCGCGCCAGCGCTTGCGGATGCGCGCATTGAGCACCGCGGCCTCGTGGCGCGGGTTGGCGCCGATGATGAGGATCGCGTCCGCCTTGTCGATGCCGGCGATGGTCGCGTTGAAGATGTAGGTCGCCCGGCCCCACGCCGGATCGAGCGCCTCGCCGTCCTGGCGGCAGTCGATGCTCTTCGACCCGAGCCGCGTCATCAGGTCCTTGAGCGCGAACATCTCCTCGACGCTCGCGAGATCGCCCGCGATGGCGCCGATGCGCGCCGGGCTCGCGCCCTTGAGCCGCGCCGCAATCGCCGCGAATGCCGCGCTCCAGGTGGCGGGCTTGAGCTGGCCGTCGACACGCACATAGGGCTCGTCGAGCCGCTGCACGCGCAGGCCGTCGACCACGTGGCGGGTCTTGTCGGAGATCCACTCCTCGTTCACGGCCTCGTTGAGGCGCGGCAGGATGCGCATCACCTCGCGGCCGCGCGTGTCGACGCGGATCGCCGAGCCGACCGCGTCCATCACGTCGACCGACTCGGTCTTGCCGAGCTCCCACGGCCGCGCCGCGAACGCATAGGGCTTGGAGGTGAGCGCGCCGACCGGGCAGAGATCGACCACGTTGCCCTGCAATTCGGACACCATCGCGCGCTCGAGATACGTCGTGATCTCCATGTCCTCGCCGCGGCCGATGGCGCCGAGCTCGGGCACGCCGGCGACCTCGGTCGCGAAGCGCACGCAGCGGGTGCACTGGATGCAGCGGTTCATCGAGGTCTTGACCAGCGCGCCGAGGTATTTGTCCTCGACGGCGCGCTTGTTCTCGTGGAAGCGGCTGAGGTCGACGCCGTAGGCCATGGCCTGGTCCTGCAGGTCGCACTCGCCGCCCTGGTCGCAGATCGGGCAGTCGAGCGGATGGTTGATCAGCAGGAACTCCATCACGCCTTCGCGCGCCTTCTTCACCATCGGGGTGCGCGTGTTGATCTCGGGCGGCTCGCCCTTCGGGCCGGGCCGGCAGTCGCGCACGCCCCAGGCGCAGGACGCGACCGGCTTGGGCGAGCCCTTGAGCTCGACCAGGCACATGCGGCAGTTGCCGGCGATCGAGAGCCGCTCATGGAAGCAGAAGCGCGGGATCTCGGCGCCCGCCTGTTCGCACGCCTGCAGCAGCGTGTACTCGGGCGGAACGTCGATTTCCTTGCCGTCGACGATGAGCTTGGTCATGGGCTTCCCAACATCTGCCAGATGTGCGGCAGGTACGGCTTGAGAAAGAGCGAGGCCAACACCAGGAAGACCGCCGCGAACAGCAGGATTTGCCCGCGCCGATCAGGCGGCTGGACGCGGAGGCCAGCCTCGCGGAACGCGTTCAAACTTTCTTCGAGATCGCGCAAGAACCGCTGCCACAGCTCGCGAAGATCGAAATAGCTCGCCAACGGCCTGCTCACGCCATCGTTTTGCTGCGCCACCTGACGGTTCACGCGCATCGCGCCGACCTCCACAGTTTCGCCGAGGCCACGTCCTGCCAGCCGAACGCATATTCGCTCGGCCCGTGCGCCTTGAGATGCTCCAGCCGCTCGACCGCCTCCTGCACGCTCGGCCGGTGGCCGGCCGACACGTGCCAGAGCACGAAATAGGCGCCATCGAGCTTCTCGAACCATTCGTGCTTGCGCGTGTAGAAGCGCGTGTGCACGGTCTGCCACACGAACTTCTCCAGCGCCTCGACGCTCTCCCACACCGACATGTTGACCGCCATGCGGGGATCGCCCTCGTACGGGCGCGTGTCGGTCGCGTTGCCGGTGGCGTCGGTGTAGCGCCACACGAAGCCGGGCGAGCGCTCGGCGAGCGCGTTGATGCGCGCGAGATTGTTCATGAAGTCCGCCATGCGCGGATCGTCCGTCTCGTAGCGCAGGCGCCCGATGTTGAGCTGGGCGACGTGCAGCGTCGATGTGGTCATCGTGGGCTCCCCGCGCTCAGTGGCCGAACAACGTGGACTTGTACAGCATCAGCGTGACGGCGGCCGGCACCGTCAAGGCGAGCATGAGCAGGAACGTCGCGCCCGCCTTGCCGCGCCCGTCCTTGCGCACGAGCCGCGCGATCGCAAAGGCGGCCAGCACGAGACAGATGGCCGCCACGATCCCGATGAGCGACATCTGGCCCGAAATGCCGAGCCGGTCCGCCAGCCACATCGCCGGATAGTCCAGCGCCAGCACCAGCGCGAAGGTGCCGAGCGTCAGCCCGGCCCGCACCCATTCGCCGACCGGGGCGATCAATCCGTGCGCCGGCGACAGCGTGAAGCCGACCAGCGCATAGAGAACGATGAACGCGAGCAGCACCAGCCTCGCTCCCATATGGCGTGCCCTCCTGGCTTGCCTGCCTAGTCCCGATCATCGCCCTACTCCGCCGCGACGAGCACCGGCTCGGGATGCGGGTTTGCGGCATACTGGTCGATGCGCCGCTCGATCTCGGGCCGGAAGTGGCGCAGGAGGCCCTGCACGGGCCACGCCGCGCCGTCACCGAACGCGCAGATGGTGTGGCCCTCGATCTGCTTGGTCACCTCGAACAGCATGTCGATTTCTTTTTTGTGCGCGCGGCCATCGGCCATGCGGGTGAGCACGCGCCACATCCAGCCCATGCCCTCGCGGCAAGGCGTGCACTGGCCGCAGCTCTCGTGCTTGTAGAAATACGAGATGCGCGCCATCGCGCGGATGATGTCGGTCGATTTGTCCATCACGATGATGGCGGCGGTGCCGAGCGCGGACCTGACCGCCGCCAGCCCGTCGAAATCCATCTTGAGGTCGCCGCACATCGAGGCCGGCACCAGCGGCATCGACGAGCCGCCCGGGATCACGGCGAGCAGGTTGTCCCAGCCGCCGCGCACGCCGCCGGCGTGACGCTCGAGGATCTCGCGCAACGGCGTGCCCATCGCCTCCTCGACGTTGCAGGGGCGCTCGACGTGGCCGGAGATGCAGTAGAGCTTGGTGCCGGTGTTGTTCGCCCGGCCGATCGAGGAGAACCAGGCGGCGCCGCGCCGCATGATGTCGGGCACCTGCGCGATCGTCTCGACATTATTGACCGTCGTCGGGCAGCCGTAGAGGCCCATGTTCGCCGGGAACGGCGGCTTGAGGCGCGGCTGGCCCTTCTTGCCCTCGAGGCTCTCGAGCAGCGCGGTCTCCTCGCCGCAGATATAGGCGCCGGCGCCGTGGTGGACGTAGAGATCGAAGTCCCAGTCGTGCACGTTGTTCTTGCCGATCAGCTTGGCTTCGTAAGCCTGATCGACCGCCGCCTGCAGGTGCTCGCGCTCGCGGATGAACTCGCCGCGCACGTAGATGTAGGCCGCGTGCGCGCCCATCGCGAAGGACGCGATCAGGCAGCCCTCGACGAGAAGATGCGGGTCGTGCCGCATGACCTCACGGTCTTTGCAGGTGCCGGGTTCGGATTCATCCGCATTGACGACCAGATAGTGCGGCCGCTCGCCCAGTTGCTTGGGCATGAACGACCATTTGAGCCCGGTCGGAAAGCCGGCGCCGCCGCGGCCACGCTGGCCCGACGCCTTCATCTCGTTGACGATCGCGTCGCGGCCCTTCTCCAGGATCGCCTTGGTGCCGTCCCAGGCGCCGCGGTTGCGTGCGCCCTCGAGGCCGAAATCGCCCTGGCCGTAGAGGTTCTTGAAGACGCGGTCTTTGTCGTCGAGCATCGATCAGGCCTTGACGGTCGTGAGCGTGGTCGGGCCGCCGACCGGCGCCGACATCTGCCGGTCGATCTGCGGGCCGGGCTTGACGGGCTTGCCGTTGGCGATGCCGTCGAGCACGCGCTCGAAGGTCTCGGCGGTCAGGTCCTCGTAGGTGTCGCGGCCGATCAACACCATCGGCGCGTTGACGCAGGCGCCGAGGCATTCGACCTCTTCCCACGAGAAATTGCCGTCGGCGGACACGTGGAACGGCTCGTGGTGGATGCGCTTGTGGCAGACCTCGAACAGCGCCGCCGAGCCGCGCAGCATGCAGGGCGTCGTGCCGCACACCTGCACGTGCGCCTTCCTGCCGACCGGCGAGAGCAGGAACATGGTGTAGAAGGTCGCGACCTCGAGCACGCGGATATAGGCCATGCCCAGCAGGTCGGCGACGTATTCGATCGCCTTCTGCGGCGTCCAGCCGCCGGCCTGCTCCTGCGCGCGCCAGAGCAGGGGGATCACGGCCGAGGCCTGGCGGCCTTCCGGATACTTCGCGATCTGCTGCTTGGCCCAGGCAAGATTTTCCGCCGTGAAGGCGAACTCCTTCGGCTGAACGTCGGCGGGGGCAAGGCGGCGCGTGGCCATTCGGATCAGACCTCGACGTGCGTCATTTGACGGGCTTGCAATAGCGTGTCGTGACCGCCACCGACTGCGGCGTCTCGCTCACGAAGCAGAGGTAGAGCTTCTGCTTCTCCTGCAGAAACAGGCCGGGCCCGATCGGGCTCGCCATAGTGCCGACCACCACGTAGTCCTGCGCCAGCAGGCTCTCGACGGTCACGCTTTCGGCCGCCACCGCCGGCGTCGTGAGAACGGCCAGCAACGCCGCCGCTGAGATTGCACGCTTCATCATCGATCGACCTCCCCAAAAACGATGTCGATTGAACCCAGGATTGCCGAGAACGTCCGCGAGCATGTGACCGCGGCAGAGGAAATCCATCGCCTGCAGATGCGCGAATCCCGGCGCCCTGATCTTGCACTTGTAGGGCTTGTTGGTGCCGTCGGCGACGAGGTAGACGCCGAACTCGCCCTTGGGCGCCTCGACGGCGGCGTACACCTCGCCGGCCGGCACGTGATAGCCCTCGGTATAGAGCTTGAAGTGATGGATGAGCGCTTCCATCGAAATCTTCATCTCGCTGCGCTTGGGCGCCACGATCTTGTGGTCGAGCGTGCTGACCGGCCCCTGCCCGTCCGCGCCGCGCAGCTTGGCGATGCACTGCCGCATGATGCGCGCGGACTGGCGCATCTCCTCCATGCGGATGCAGTAGCGGTCGAAGCAGTCGCCGTTCTTGCCAATGGGAATGTCGAAATCCATTTCGGCGTAGCACTCGTAGGGCTGCGCCTTGCGCAGGTCCCACGCGGCACCCGAGCCGCGCACCATCACGCCCGAGAATCCCCACGCCCAGGCGTCGGCGAGCTGGACCACGCCGATGTCGACGTTGCGCTGCTTGAAGATGCGGTTGTCGGTGAGCAGCGTCTCGAGGTCGTCGCAAACGTTCAGGAACGGACCGCAAAACGCCTCGATATCGTCGATGAGCTTGGGCGGCAGATCCTGGTGCACGCCGCCGACGCGGAAGTAATTCGCATGCATGCGGCTGCCGGAGGCGCGCTCGTAGAACACCATCAGCTTCTCGCGCTCCTCGAAGCCCCACAGCGGCGGCGTGAGCGCGCCCACGTCCATGGCCTGCGTGGTGACGTTGAGGAGATGCGAGAGCAGCCGGCCGATCTCGGCATAGAGCACGCGGATGATCTGGCCGCGCCTGGGCACTTCAAGTCCGAGCAGCTTCTCGGCCGCGAGGCAGAAGGCGTGCTCCTGGTTCATCGGCGCGACATAGTCGAGCCGGTCGAAATACGGGATCGCCTGCGGATAGGTCTTGTACTCGATCAGCTTCTCGGTGCCGCGGTGAAGGAGGCCGATGTGCGGATCCACGCGCTCCACGACCTCGCCGTCGAGCTCGAGCACGAGCCGCAGCACCCCGTGCGCGGCCGGATGCTGCGGACCGAAATTGATGGTGAAGTTGCGCAGAGCCTCGGCCATCACACCCTCTCGGCCGTCTTGGCGGCCTTCTCGGCCGTTCGCGCATTGAACTTGGCCAAGTCCACCACGAACCGCTCGTGCCGGCCGGCGCCGATCTGATCGACGCCATCGTGGGCGACCACGTTGAAGGCGACCTTGCGGCCCGCAACCTCGGTGCACTCGACATCGACCGTGACGGTGAAGCCCGGCGGCGTCGCGGCGGTGTGGTTGACATCGATGTGCACGCCGAGGCTGCCCTCGCCCGCGTCGAGATGCGGCGCCATCAGCTGCATGCAGGCCCATTCCATCAGGCCGACCATGTAGCCGGTCGCGAACACGCGCGGCATCGTCTGGAAGTCGGCGACCTCCGGATAGAGATCCGGCACCGTCTTGTTCTCCGGCACGCGGTAGACGAAGCAGTGCGTGAGGCCGGGCTTGAGCGTCGATTTCATCTCACGCGCCCATCTCACGAGCCCTTGGCCTTCTCGTCGCCCGGCAGCACGTAGTCGGTGCCTTCCCATGGCGAGAGAAAATCGAAATTGCGGAATTCCTGCGCGAGCCGCACCTTGTCGTAGACCACGCGCTTCTGCTCGTCGTCCCAGCGCACCTCGACGAAGCCGGTGAGCGGGAAATCCTTGCGCAGCGGGTGGCCCTGGAACCCGTAGTCGGTGAGCAGGCGGCGCATGTCGGGATGCCCCGAGAACAGAACGCCGTAGAGGTCGTAGGTCTCGCGCTCGAACCAGTTGGCGCCGCGAAAGACGTTGATCAGGGAAGCGACCGGTGTCGCCTCGTCGGTCTCGATCTTGACGCGGATGCGCGCGTTCTTCGTCGGCGACATGAAATGGTAGACCACGTCGAAGCGCTTCTCGCGCGAGGGCCAGTCGACCGCCGTGATGTCGATGATGCTGATGAAGCGGCAGCGCTCGTCGTCGCGCAAGAAGGTCGCGACCTTGACGATGTCGGCGGCCGCGGCCGTGAGCGTGAGCTCGCCATGGGCGACCACATGGCCGGTGACCGCGCCGGGCAGCGCGCCCGCGATGGTCTCTCCCAGTTGCTGCAGCATCTCGTCCATCTTGGTCGGCCTCAGTCCACGATGAACAAGCGCGCACCCATGTCGGTGTGCGAGCGGTGCGCGCCGTCGTCGTCGGCCACCTGGTAGCTCTGCCCGGCCGCGATCCTGAATGAACGGCCGTCCTTGAGGTCGGTCGTCATCTCGCCGTCGAGGCAGAAGATGATGTGTCCCTTGCGGCACCAGTGATCCGCGACATAGCCCGGCGAATAGTCGACGAGCCGCACGCGGATGTCGCCGAACTGGCGCGTGCGCCAGGTGGCGACGCCGGCGTCGCCACGGTGGGTCGTCGGCGCGACGCCCGCCCAGTCGGTCGTGCCGAACGGGATGTTGTCGATCCGCATCGCGCTCACCGCTCGATCGTGCCGGTGCGGCGGATCTTCTTCTGCAGCAGCAGCACGCCGTAGAGCAGCGCCTCGGCGGTCGGCGGGCAGCCCGGCACGTAGATGTCGACCGGCACGATGCGGTCACAGCCGCGCACCACCGAGTAGGAATAATGATAGTAGCCGCCGCCGTTGGCGCAGGAGCCCATCGAGATGACGTAGCGCGGCTCCGGCATCTGGTCGTAGACCTTGCGCAGCGCCGGCGCCATCTTGTTGGTGAGCGTGCCCGCGACGATCATCACGTCGGACTGGCGCGGCGAGGCGCGCGGCGCAAAGCCGAAGCGCTCGATGTCGTAGCGCGGCATCGACACCTGCATCATCTCGACCGCGCAGCAGGCAAGCCCGAAGGTCATCCACATCAGCGAGCCGGTGCGCGCCCAGGTGACGAGGTCGTCGGCGGCAGCGACCAGGAAGCCCTTGTCGGAGAGCTCCTCGTTGAGGCCGACGAAATAGGGATCGTCCGCGCCGACCGGCCTGCCGGTGCGCGGATCGAGGATGCCGGTCGCGGCGGGCGCGACCGTTGGACGCTCGATCATCGACATGCGAGCGCTCCCCTGTTTCGTCTATCGATGGTGCGAAGGGGCCCGCTCAATCCCATTCGAGCGCTCCCTTCTTCCACTCATAGATAAAGCCGATGGTGAGCACCGCAAGGAAGACCATCATCGACCAGAAGCCGAATATCCCCAACTGCTTGAAGGCGACCGCCCAGGGGAACAGGAAGGAGACTTCGAGGTCGAAGATGATGAACAGGATGGCGACGAGGTAGAAGCGCACGTCGAACTTCATGCGCGCATCGTCGAACGCATTGAAGCCGCACTCGTAGGCCGAAAGCTTTTCCGGATCAGGCTGCTTGTAGGCGACGATGAAGGGCGCGACCAGGAGCGCGAGGCCCAGGACCAACGCGACGCCGATGAAGATCACGAGAGGAAGATAATCCTGCAAAATCGTGTTCATCGGCCGCCTCGCAGTTCACGCCCCGACGAGTTGCACGCAAAGGTCGCGCCAAGGGGCGGCTCAAGCGGCGACTCTGGCTCGCATGTCGCAAATCTTCGGATCGCCGACCTTAGATTCGTTCCGCGGGCGGAGGCGGCGGAGGCTTAGCGCAGTGCACATAAGGTGGCAAGCCAGCCTTTGCACAAGCGAAATCGCGGTGGAGATCGCGCCGTGGCGACCTGCCGTGGGCTCTGTGAATGCAGACGAAATGGCCTGGGCTGACAGGAGCCAGACAGGCGGGAACAATGGAGGAGCCCCGACGAAACCCCGAGACGCCGGGGCTCCCCAGCCTCATTGGGCACTTTTGTGTCCAATGGAAGGCTGCCGCATCCTACGACCGGCCGCGCGTCCTTGACGTGGATCAAATTCCCTCGACTGCGTATTTCCTACCAAATGGGGGCGCATGTGCCACGCCGACGATCTGTCGGCCGCCGGCGGGTACCCAGATCGCCCGCACATGGGCTACACTTCCCGCAACAGCTTGCTGCGGGAGGAAACATGCAACGCAAAGTGATGATCGCCTGCGCGGTCACGGGCTCGGCCGACACGCCCGGCAAGAACCCGGCCGTGCCGGTCACGCCGGCGCAGATCGCGGCCTCGGCGATCGACGCCGCCAAGGCGGGCGCGGCAATCGTCCACATCCATGTGCGCGACCCGCAGACCACCAAGCCCAGCATGGACGGCGCGCTCTACCGCGAGGTGGTCGAGCGCATCCGCGGCAGCGGCACCGACGTGGTGATCAACCTCACCACCGGTCCGGGCGCGCGCTTCGCACCCGGCGCCGACGACCCGATGAAGGTCGGCCCGGCGAACAACCTCAGGCCGGCGCCCGAGCGCGTGAAGCACGTGGTCGAGCTCAAGCCGGAAATCTGCAGCCTCGACATGGGCAGCATGAACATGGGCGGCCACGTCTTCGTCAACACGCCGCAGACGCTCGAGGCCATGGCGGTCGCGATCCGCGATGCCGGCATCGTGCCCGAGCTTGAGGTGTTCGAGACCGGCCACCTCCTGCTCGCCAAGCGCATGATCGAGACCGGGCACATCACGGCGCCTGGCATGTTTCAAATCTGTCTAGGCATCTCCTGGGGGCAGCCGGCCACCACCGAGGCGATGACCTACATGCGCAACCTGCTGCCGCAGGGCTCGCCCTGGTTCGCGTTCGGCATCTCGCTGCACCAGTTTCCCATGGCGGCGCAGACCGTGCTGCTGGGCGGCCACGTGCGGGTCGGGCTCGAGGACAACATCTATCTCGGCCGCGGCCAGCTCGCGCCGTCGAATGCCGCGCTGGTCGAGAAGGCGGCGAAGATCATCGAGGTACTCGGCGACCACGTGGCGACGCCCGCCGAGGCGCGGCAAATGCTGGGGACGCGCGGAGCGCATTAACGCAAAGCTCGTGCGTCAGTGCTGGCGACTGTTTTCGCGCCACAGCGTTACTCCCGGCGCGGACGACGAGACGCCGGAGGAAAGACCCATGACGATAACGCGGCGCATTGTGGCGCTCGGCTTTCCGCTGGCTCTGGCCGGCCCGCGAATCGCACGAGCCGATGACTACCCGAGCCGTCCGATCCGCGTGATCATCCCGTTCGGCGCCGGCGGGCCGACCGACGTATTCACCCGCGCGCTCGGCGAGGAGCTGCGCAAGTCGCTCGGCCAGCCGCTGGTGAGCGAGAACCGCCCCGGCGCCGGCACCGTGATCGGCACCGAGGTTGCGTCGAAAGCCGCGCCCGACGGCTACACGCTGCTGATGATCTCGGCGACCCAGACCGTCAACGAGACGCTGATCCCGGACAAGACCTACCAGCTCATGCGCGACTTCGTGCCGGTCGCGCAGCTCTTCCATTCCGAGCTCGTGATGGTGGTGCCGCCCTCGCTCGGCGTGAAGAACGTGAAGGAGTTCATCGCCCTCGCCAGGGCGAAACCGGGCACGCTCAACTATGCGTCGTCGGGGATCGGCTCGAACTACCACATGGCGGGCGAGCTGTTCAAAAACCTCACCGGCACCGACATCGTGCACGTGCCCTATCGCGGCAGCACCGGCGCGCGCACCGACATCCTCGCCGGCAACGTGCAGATGATGTTCGACTCGGTCCCGACCATGGCGCCCTTCATCCAGGCCGGCAAGGTGATCGCGCTCGGCACCAGCGGCACGACGCGCTCGGCCAACCTGCCCGACGTGCCGACGCTGGCGGAAGCCGGCGTTCCGGGCTACGAGGCGACGATCTGGATCGGCATGATGGCGCCAAAGGGCACGCCGCCCGCCATCGTCGATCGGCTCAACGGCGCGATCAACAAGATCCTCACGCGCGCCGACATCAAGGCGTCGTGGGAGAAGCAGGACGCCAAGCCCGACCCGATGACGCCTGCCCAGTTCGGCGAGCACATCCGGGCCGAGATCGCCAAATGGGCAAAGCTGATCAAGGCGAACAACATCATGGCGAAATGACCGCGCCTGCCGGTGCGCGCAACACGAAGGACATCAAGACATGAACGACGTCGCCAAAGCGCCCTCGGCTTCCTCGTCGCACCGCCTCAACGGCGCCGAGCACTGGACCAGCAAGGAAGGCGACGTGAAGCTTTTCCTGTGGAACAAGTGCGCCGGCAATCCTGCCCACGCCAAGGGCATCGTCCTGTTCGTGCACGGCTCATCGATGGCGGGCCAGCCGACCTTCGACCTCGACGTGCCGGGCCGGCCGGATTTGTCCGCCATGGAGCACTTCGCGCATCACGGCTACGACACCTGGTGCGTCGACATGGAGGGCTACGGCCGCTCCGAGAAGGGCCGCGACAACAACGCGCCGATCGCTTTCGGCGCCGACGACTGCTTTGCGGCCGCGACCTATATCCAGAAGCTGCGCGGCAAGCGCCCGTTCCTGGTCTACGGCATCTCGTCGGGCGCGCTGCGCGCCGCGCTCTTTGCCCAGCGCCATCCCGAGATGGTGGCGCGGCTTGCGCTCGACGCCATGGTGTGGACCGGCGAGGGCTCGCCCACGCTGCACGAGCGCAAGAAGAAGCTGCCCGAATTCCAGGCGAAGAACCGCCGGCCGATCGACCGTGCCTTCGTGCACTCGATCTTCAACCGCGATCACCCGGGTACGGCCGACGACAAGGTGATCGACGCGTTCGCCGACTACATCCTCAAGCTCGACGACTCGGTCCCGACCGGCACCTATGTCGACATGTGCTCGCGGCTGCCGGTGGTCGATCCCGAGAAGATCACGGTTCCGACGCTGATCATGCGCGGCCAGTGGGACGGCATCGCGAGCTTCGAGGATCTCTCGGCGTTCTTCGTCAAGCTGCCCAATCCGGACAAGCAGTTCAGCGTGATGGCCGGCATCTCGCACGCGAGCTTCCAGCAGAAGAACTACATGATGGTCTACCACATCCTGCGCGGCTTCTTCGAGCAGCCCGCGCCGATCTATCGGGGGTGATCAGCCGCTCCGCACCAGGTGAGCGACCAAATCGTCAAGCTGCATATCGAGCAGACGATCGGTCAAGTTTCGCCCGTGCAGGCTGCACGAGCGGCGCCCGCGCCAGTACGCAAGCCATGTCCGGTGCGGCGACCACACGAGGCCGATCACGACCAACGGCAGGCAGAACAGCGCCGCGGCCCAATGCGGCATGCGTCCGGCGCCGAACTCCCAGGCCGCCATCTGGAACTCGCCGCGCATGGTGCATGGATAGCCCGTGACCAGGTGATGCAGGTCGTGCGCCAGGATCGCGGCGCGCCGCCAGCGAAAATTGGGGAGCCGCAGGCTCATCGGCCCGAGCCGGCACGTCCACCAGTCGCGCGTGGCCTCGTCGTCGGCGAGGCCGTTGGCCTGCCGGAATTCGGCGAGCGCCTCGCGTACGGTGCTCGCCGCGCGCAAGCTCACGCCGCCTTTCCGCGCGATAGCGTGCCCTGTCCGGGCGCCGCGACGTCCATCGCCCGCGGCGTGACCGGGCTGATGCCGGGCCGCGGCGGCAAATTCGCCGGCACCTTCACGTTCCAGGCGAGCCCGAGCCGCTGCAGCAGCTGCACGAAATTCCACCCGAGATCGATCTGGCCCGGATAGAGCCCGTGGCGCGCCGAGCTCGGAAACGCATGATGATTGCTGTGCCAGCTCTCGCCCATGGTCGGGATCGCCATCAGCGGCACGTTGTGCGCCTGGATGACGGCCTCATCGACGATCCAGTCCTGCGGCCCGCGCGTGTGGGCGAAGTAGGAGATGCACCAATGCATGGTCGTGCACGCCGCAACCCGCACGAACACGCCCCACACGACCCACGGCCAGCCGCCGAGAAGAAACAACGCCAGCGCGATCGGGAGCTGGTGGTACATCCAGGTTCGATCGAGAAAAACGTAGAACGGATCGTCGGCGACGCCCGGGCCCGGATCGAAGCCGGGCGGATGCTTCAGCTTGAGGCGGAAGTTGAGATAGTAGACGCCGTCGATCAGCAGGGGCTTGGCGTGGCGCAGGAACCAGTGGCAATCAGGCTGGCGCTGCGCCCAGTCGCGCATGTCGTGCAGCCGGATCGTCCAGATCGGCCCACCCATACCGACCGCCGTGCCGAACCAGACGAGCGTGCGCTCCAGCCACTTCGGGCAGTCGAAGCTGCGGTGGATCAGGCGGCGGTGAAAGCCGACCGAGTGGCCGGCGCACAGCGTGACGGCGGCGATCGCGAGAAAGACCGCGAACGCGCTCCACGAGAACGTCAGCGGCCCGAGGACGAGCGCGCCGACGAACATCGCATTGTTCCAGATCGAGCGCGGCGCGTCCCACACCACCTCGCCCTCGACCGGGCTCGCGCGATCCAGTCCGGTCAAGGAATTGACCTTGAAGGCGTCCGGCCCGCTGCCGCGATCGTCGCTCATCGCCGCTCTCCTCCGCCAAAGGTTCGATCCATGAAGCGCGCTGCGGCGCCGCCGAGGCCGACCATCCGCCGCAGGGTCCGCCACGACAGCCGCCGCGCCTGCATCTCGATCGCCGCAACATCCTCGGCGAGCGACAAAAGCTTGCCGATCTGCGCCGCGGCCGTGCGCGTCCCCTCGGTGAGCGCCGCATCGTGGCTTTCGCGCAGCAGCGTCAGCGCGGGCACGATCTCGCGCCGGCGCCGCCCGTCGAGCGCACGCATCACCAGGTCCCAAGGATCGGTACCGGTCCGCCACGCCTCACCGCGGACGCGCTCGACCAGCCGGTAGTCGACGAGCCATGCAAGCGCCGGGACCAATACGGCGTCATCGACCGCGAGCGCTGCCCGCAACTCCGCCTCAGTCATCGGCCGCGCCGCCAGATAGAGATAGCCGTGGACGCGGCAGGCATCGGCCGGCAATCCCCAGCGGGCGCCAACCTCGCCGAGGAAATCGACTACGCGGCGGATCGCGGCCGGCATTTCCGATTGCGCCGAACCCGAGCGGGCCATGCGTTCGCCCATTGTATGTCAAACCAAGTGGAGAGTCGCACGACTATGTATGGGCGGGAATCTTACCAAATCTCTCCCTCGGCGTGTCACTCCCATGGCCGCGTTTGCCATCGAGAGTGGAACCAGCATCTTCAGCGCCGGCGCCAGGCTACCTCGGTGCCGGCGCCGATTGCCTATTTGGCCGCTGTCGCCATCTGCGCCGGCGTCGGATGCAGGATCAGCTTCTGCACCCGCCAGTTCAGCAGCTCGGCGACGAAGATCGTGTTCTCGGACGGACACGCGATCTGGTGGACCCAGCCGAACTGCTTGAGCTGCCGGCCCGACTCGCCGAGCCAGCCCAGCACCTTGCCGTCGAGGGTGAGCTTGTAGACGCGGCCCGGATAGGCGTCGGCGACATACATCACCTGATGCGGCGGCGGCGTGATGCAGATCGTCCACGGCGCGCCCGGCGTGAACGTGCCGCCCTTGGCTTGTAGTCGGTGAGATCGGGCTTGTTGCCGATCACCGAGTCGTCCGATTGGCGGGGTTGGGTAGAATACTTCAATAATGCCCGCGAGCGGCAGGATGCGTTGGCGTAGAAACCACCGCACGGGAGCGGGCATGAACGGAGACAGCTTGGCCGTCATGGAGAAAGACCAACAGGGAGCGATTGCACGATGCCCATTTTGTGCGGGTAGTTTCGCCCGTCCCGAAATAAAAATCCGCGAAGCCAACCTGTTTGACGAAAGACGACTCCGTACTGCTCGGATGAGGATAGACGCCGACGACGATTGAGCGCCGGAGTCCGTCGTGATTACTCCGATGCCGCCGGTTCGCCGGCCCACCCGGGCGGCGAGGGTCCGCTTCCCGGCCACCCGGTCGGTGTCGATGTCCCGAAGGTTGTTGGCCAGCAGCAGCCGCGGTGGCCAACAGGCCCACTGCCACCGAGGCGGGGACGACCAGGCCCCCGGTCGAGCTTCCCGGTCTGGACGTAGAAGGTGCCGACCGTGGCCACCACCCCGAAGAAGACGAAACAAAGCAGCTCGCCGAATCCGGCGTAGCCGTAGGGTCGGGGGCCGCCGGTGTAGAACCACCTCGGCGGCCAGGCAGGCGGCTCCGACCGCCACCACCCACCGTCGAGGTGACCCAGGCCAGGGTCAGGCCGACCGCGCCGGCCAGGCCAAAGGCCAGGAAGGCGGCTCGTTCGAGACCGCCGACGGCGACGCCAGGCCGGCCGCCACCAGCCGGACCGGGCCGACCCGCTGGTCATCGGTCCCACGGATGCCGTCGGAGTAGTCATTGGCATAGTTGGTGCCGATCTGGAGGGCGAGGGCCACGGCCAGAGCACCGAGAGCCCGCCACCCGTGGGAGTCCCAAGCGACAGGTGCGGGGGCCAGCCCGGCCACCCAGGGTGGGACCTGCCGAGGTCACCCGGGGAAACCAGGAGGTGGGCGGCCGCCGTCCCGACCAGGACCGGCACCACCGCGGCGGGGAGCGTCCGCGGCCGGGCACCCAGCACCCACCGTTTGACCAGCCCGGCGTACCAGGCAGGAGGTGGCCACCGATGGCACCACGGTCATCCTGGCGCCACCCTCATGGGCGGCAAGGGAACCTACCGAAGTCCGGCTTCCGGTGCTCCTGGAAGGCATTGCGGCCCTCTTGGCCCTCTTCGCTCATATAGAAGAGCATGGTGGCGTCGCCGGCGAACTGCTGGAGGCCGGCCAGCCCGTCGTCGGCGGCGTGCAGGCCCGCGGAAAGTGCGTAATGCAGGATGT
>CAVPGG010000013.1:0-40218 GCA_963703755.1 uncultured Pseudomonadota bacterium | reverse complement strand
CGTGATCCACAGTGCATGCAGTAGGGTCGGCGCATCACCGAGGAACGTCTGCGCGATCAAACTCGGGGCCGGCACCAGATAGGACGGTATGGCGGACGCCCGGCAAGCCGCCTCCCAGCCGGCGAGGAAAACGATGCCGACCACAAAGGGTGGGGCGATATCGCTCATCGTCCGGATGCCGACCGATCGCGTCATGACAGTCCCGCCATCGTGCCCGCGTCGAAGGCCTACTTCGCCATGATCTTGAGGTCCTTGCACGAGACTGCAATCGTGAAGCCCCTTGAGTCCAATCGGTCTCCTTCGGCAGCAGGCCGGCATCGCCCCATCAGCTTGTAGCTGGCCTTCAGGCGGGCCGCCGTCATGATGCCGATGCCCATGGTCTTGGCGTCGCCGCCGTCGATGATCTGGAGCTGGTTCATGCGCTTGATGCCGAACGCGATCTGCGCATCGCCCATCTTCGGATTGTCGGCCTTGATGAGCGCATTGGCGGGCGCGGGATCGCCTTTGAGGTAGCTCTTCCAGCCCTCGAGCGAAGCCCTGACGAAGCGCCGCGCCACGTCGGGATGGGCGGCCAGAACTTGTGTCGTCACCATGGTGGTGCCGTAGGCGGCTATCCGTCATCGGCGAACAGGAAGAAATTCACCGCCACGTGCTTCTCCATCGCCTGGAACGGTTCCGATGACGGATAGGACTGCTGGGCGACCTTGTTGTCGGCGAAGAAGGGCTGCAGGTTGAAGGTGTAGGCCTGGGTCTGCGCGTCCGTGTACCCGAACTTCTGCTTGAGCCACGGCCACCACGACGAGCGGCCCGAGGTCGCGACCAGGATGGTACGGTCCTTGAGGCCGCCGAGGCTGGTCACGTCGTTGTGCGTCATCATCCCCTGCAGGTCCTTCTGAAAGGACGCCGCGATGGTGACGACGGGCAGCCCCTTGGCGACCGCGGAGAGGACCTGAAAGTCGTAGCCCATGATGATGTCGGCTTCGCCGCCGAGCAGAAGCTGCAGGCCGTTCACCTGCGGCCCGCCCATCTTGATGGTGACGTTGAGATTTGCCTTGTCGTAGAGGCCGGTCGCCTTCGCCTGATAGAAGCCGCCGTGCTCGGCCTGGGCGAACCAGCTCGTCAGGAATGTGACCTTGTCGGCCGCATGGGACGATCCGGCGAGGAGCAACAAGGCGGCGACGAGGGCGAGGCGGGCGCGCGGCATGGCGGTGTCCGGAATAGTTGACGTTGCGAGCGGAACCCGGAGCCCAAGGTCTCCGCCCTTGACACGACTGTGGCCAAATCGAATGATCGCAATAAGCATCAAATTTAGCTTGGACCGATGCCTTTGAGGCAGCGGTGCCGGCGCGGTAGGCAGAGCGATCAACGCGTAGGCAGGCGCCGCCATGCCCGGTTAGGGTAAAGTCATGTTGCATTCGCGGATGCTGCGTTACTTGGATGAGGTCGCCCGCCTCGGCTCGATCCGCAAGGCGGCGGCTCGGCTCAATGTTGCGTCGTCGGCGGTCAATCGGCAGATCCTGGCACTCGAAGCCGAGATCGGGACGCCGATCTTCGAGCGCATGCCCCGCCGTCTCCGCCTCACCGCGACCGGCGAGGTGCTGATCGCGCATGTGCGCGATACGCTCAAAAGCCACCAGCGCGTCGCCGCGCAGATCGAGGCGTTCAAGGGGCTCACGCGCGGCGAGGTAACGATCGCGACCATGAACGGGCTTGCGGCCGGTCCGCTGCCGCGCTTTCTCACCAGCATCATCGACCAGCATCCGCGCGTCCACGTGCGGCTGCGCGTGCTGCCGTTCGACCAGATGACCAACGCGGTGCTGACCGGCGAGGCCGATCTGGCGCTGACCTACAACCCGCCCAACAGCCCAGGCCTGCGCATCGTGGCAAGCCATGAGCTGCCGCTCGGCGCGGTCGTGTCCGCCAGCCATCCCCTCGCCCGGCGCCGCACGCTGCGCATCGCTGACTGCGCCGAGTTCCCCCTCGCGGTCGCCGACGCCTCGATGACGATCCGCCCTGCCGTCGACCTCGCCTTCACGCTCGCCAACGTCATGCTGCAGCCGACCATCGAGACCAATTCGATCGAGTTCATGAAGAAGGCGGCGCGCAACGGCCAGGCAGTCACCTTCCTCAACGCGATCAACGTCGCCGAGGAGGTCGAGGCCGGCGAGGTCCGTTACGTGCCATTGCAGGAGCTCGCGACCCATCCGATCGCGCTCAAGCTCATGGTGCGCGCCCGCGGCGGCCTCGATCCATTCGCGAGCCTCGTGGTCGAGGAGATGCGCAAAGCCATGCCGCGGCTCGATCCCGTCGACGCCGGGTCCTTGGCATGACGTTTGCGTTGCGGGGCGTAACGGAGACCGACCGTGCCGGACCGGGCTTTCTTCTGGGGGGAGTTGCGCAGCGTCGACTTCAGGGGTCTCGACCCTGAGCGGACGATTGCGATCCTGCCGGTCGCCGCGACCGAGCAGCACGGGCCGCACCTGCCGGTGATGACCGACGTGGCGATCGGCGAAGGCATGATCGCACTGCTGCGCGAGCGCCTTCCGGCCGATCTGAGCGTCGTGGTCCTGCCGACGCAAAGCATCGGCAAGTCGAATGAGCATCTGCTGTCGCCCGGCACCTTGAGCCTGTCGGCCGAGACGCTCACCCTTGTTCTGATCGAGACCGGCGAGGGCGTTCACCGCGCCGGGCTGCGCAAGCTGGTGCTGGCCAATTCGCACGGCGGGAATGCGTCGGTGCTCACGACGGTCGCGCGCGAGTTGCGGGTGCGGCTGGGCATGCTGGCCGTGTCGACGCATTGGCGCGCGTTCGGCCTGCCGGCTGGCATGTATGATGCCATCGAGTCGCGGCACGGCATCCACGCGGGCGACATCGAGACTTCGCTCATGCTGTCGTTTCGCGATCGCCTGGTGCACATGAGCGAGGCGCGCAATTTCGTCTCGTCCGCGATCGCGATCGAGCAGGAGTTCAGCCACCTCGGTCCGACCGGTCCGCACGCCTTCGGATGGATCGTCCAGGACCTCAATCCCGATGGCGCGGTCGGCGACGCCGGCAAGGCGACCGCCGACAAAGGCCGCAAGACCGCCACGCATCAGGTCGACGGATTCATCGCCCTGCTGCGCGACATGACCGCTTTCCAAACGAGCCGCCTGCATGCCGCCGATCCGCTTCGCTGACATTCGCTGGCCAACGACCGGCCGCTACTGGCTCACTGGCGCCTGCGCGCCCGCCTGCCTCATCAACAGCGGCGCCGCGGACCTGCCGCCCCCCGATGCCGAGGGCATCGTTGCGCTCGACCTCCTGGTGAAGGACGGGATGATCGCGCGCAGTGCGCCGCCGGACGCTTCGCGCGACGGCAGCATCGAGCGCGTCGAGCTCGGTGGGCGACAGGTGTGGCCGACGCTGATCGATATCCACACCCACCTCGACAAGGGACACACCGTCACGCGCAGCCCGAACCTCGACGGCACCTTCAACAATGCGCGTCTGGCGGCCGCCGCCGACCGCCCCCACTGGACCGCGTCCGATTTGCGGCGGCGGATGGAGTTCGGCCTGCGCTGCGCCTATGCGCACGGCGTCAGCGGCATTCGCACGCACATCGACACCTATCCGGACAACTTCGAGCGCAACTGGGCGGTGCTGCGCGAGATCCGCGCCGAATGGCGCGGTCGCGTCGATCTGCAGGCGGTGGCGTTGTGTCCGATTCCGCTTTTCGCGGACGCGTTCGGCGACAACGTCGCGGCCGTGGTCGCCCAATCCGGCGGGCTCATGGGAGGGGTCACACGCGCGGCGATCGGCAATCATGGCGCGACGCTCGGGGATATCGATGCGCTGCTCGACCGTCTGTTCGCGCTCGCGACACGGCACGGCCTCGACGTCGATCTGCACGTTGACGAGACGCACGATCCGACCTCCGCCACCCTGCCCTTCGTCGCGAAGGCCGCGCTGCGCCACGGCTACAAAGGCCGCGTCGTGTGCGGCCACTGCTGCAGCCTCGCGATGCAGCCCGATGACGTGATCGACCGCACGCTCGATCTCCTAGCCGAGGCCGAGATCGCGATCGTCACGCTGCCGACCGTCAACATGTATCTGCAGGACCGCACCGCCGGCCGCACGCCGCGCTGGCGCGGTGTGACGGTCGTGCAGGAAATGCTGCGGCGCGGCATCCGGGTCGCGGCGGCCGGCGACAATTGCCGCGACAGCTTCTACGCCTATGGCGACCACGACGTGCTCGATACCTTCCGCCAGGCGGTGCGCATCGCGCATCTCGATCACCCGCTCGCCGGCACACCCGCGATCGTCGCGGCGACGCCGGCCGCATTCGGCAACTTCGCCGGCCACGGCCGCATCGCCACTGGCGCGCCCGCGCGGCTGATCGTGCTCAACGCGCGCACCCTCAATGAGGTCGTCAGCCGCCCGCATTCGGATCGAGTGGTCATCGATCGCGGCGTGCGGCTCGCCGCGCGGCCGCCCGAATATTCCGAGCTGTGGGAAGCCGAGGGCTCGGCCTGAGCTCCAACGCAGGTCGATCAATGCGCATCCTCTACGTCTATTGCCATCCGCTGCCCGAAAGCTTCCACGCCGCGATCCGCGCGCGGGCGCTGGCGGCGCTCTCCGAGGCCGGGCATACGGTCGATCTCCTCGACCTTTACGCGGAGAAATTCGATCCGGTCCTGTCGGAGGAAGCGCGACGGCACTATCACGACGTATCGCGCAATCGCATCGGATTGGAGAGCTACATCGCGCGGCTCACCTCGGCCGAGACGCTGATCCTGCAATTTCCCACTTGGTGCTTCGGCTTGCCCGCCATGCTCAAGGGCTTCTTCGACCGGCTGATCATGCCGGGTGTCGCCTTCGATCTGAGCGACGCGAAGCACGTCAAGCCGACCCTGCGCAACATCAAGCGCATTGTCGGCATCGTCACTTACGGCCGGCCGCGCTACATGGCGTTCTGGATGAGCGATCCGCCGCGCAAGATCGTGACGCGCTACGTGCGCTGGTTCACGGGCGGCAAGGCGCGCGCCGATTACCACGCTCTCTATCATCTCAACGTCGCGACCGAAGCCCAGCGCGCCGCGTTCATCGACAAGGTCGCGCGCGCCATGCGGCGGCTGAACGCCTGAAGGGTGTCTACTCTGCGGCCTCTCGGCTTCAATACGTCGCCTGGCACGTCGGGCGCGTTCGTGGCATTTCTCGACGCCGAGCGCATCAAATGGCGTAAGGTGATCGCCGACGCCAAGGTGCATCTCGATTGACCCGGCTCGCCACGACCGAGAAAGGTGACGCATGAGCGCGCAAAAGACGGCGCCAAGTCGATCCATGCGCATCCGCTGCGTCTATCCAATTGAGGCGTTGCGGACCGGACGGCCCGACATTACGATTTTGGAACAGTCTGCGGGGCTTAGGCTCGGAGGCTTTCCCGTCGGGAGCAGGCGCGGCAGCGCTCAACGCCGATGACATGCTTTGGGGGGCGGTGATGCACAAATGCCTGATCGTCACGGCAAGCGTTTTCGCTCTGGCGGCCACCAGCGCACCGGCATGGGCCGATTGGGGATGCGGCTACACGCATTCCGACCTCGCGAGCGGTGAATACGGGGTAATCTGGAGTGCCTCCTCCGAACAAGACGCCCGCCAAAGCGCAATGAAGCTTTGTACCGGTTCAGGCCATCGCGGGTGCCGCGTCGTGAGCTGCTCGAACAACGTCGATACGCGCGAACAGGCCCGGGCAATTTGGCCCCAAGGCGGCGGAGTAACGACCTTTTGCTTGCGCGACGGACGCCGGGTCCCAGCCAACGGGAAAAGCTGCGAGTAAATTCGGGGCGGCGGCCTCGCTCAGCGGGTTGCTGATCTTCAACCACGCCCGGCTGCGCGCATGGACCGGGTCGAGCGCGCCGTGCGCCGGCTGGACGCTTGACCTGCACGCCGACAAGGTCGTCGCGCCGGATCAAGCGAGGCGGCGCTGGCGAAGATCGCCGACTGGCTCAAGACGCTGCCGGCCAAGTTGCGTCCAGGTCAGCGCTGCGCGAGAATCTGCCACAGCCGGGCGGGACTGAGCGGAATCTCCAGAATCTCGACGCCCCTTGCCGGCAGATCGAGCGCATCCTCGATCGCCTGCGCGAACAACGGCCCGACTGGAATTGCCCCTGCCTCGCCGGCGCCCTTGATGCCGAGCGGATTGAGCGGCGACGGCGTCACGGTGTGGCCAAGCTCCATCATCGGAACATCGAGCGAGCCCGGCAGCAGATATTCGGCGAGCGAGGCATTGAGCAACTGCGCATTGTCGTCGAACACCAGCCGCTCGTAGAACGCGTTGCCGATCCCCTGCGCGACGCCGCCGTGAATCTGTCCCGCGAGGATCATCGGGTTGATCACCGTGCCGCAGTCGTGCACGACCACGTACTTGCGGATCGTCAGGCCGAAAGTCTCGGGATCGGCCTCGACGATCATCGCGTGCACGCCGCTCGCCGTGGCGCCGCTCGGCGGACCGAAATATTGGGTCGAACTCGAGGCCCGGCTCGGTGCCCGGCTTGACCGCGCCGCGCATCGGGTTCGCCTTGACGGCAAGCTCGCCGATCCGCACCGATTTGCCCGGTACACCCGTGATCGCGACGCGGCCATCGCCGATCTCGAGATCGTCCTCGGCGCATTCGAAGTGCTCGGCGGCAATCTTGAGGATCTTCTGCCGCACTGCCTTGGCAGCGGCGCTGACCGCGTTGCCGGCCACCACGGCGCCGCGGCTCGCAAAGGTACCGGCACCCCAGTAGAACTGATCCGTGTCGCCCGTGACGACGTTGACGTTGCCGACCGCGACGCCGACCTCGTCGGCGACGATCTGCGCGAAGCTGGTGAAATGCCCCTGCCCTTGCGTGCCGATGCCGGTCGCGACGCTGACCTTGCCGTTGGCCTGCACCTGCACCTTGGCGCCCTCGTAAGGGCCGATGCCGGTGCCCTCCACATAGGCCGCGATCGCGATGCCGACGTGGCGGCCGGCGGCGCGCAGGCGCGGCTGCTCGTCCGTGCGGAAAGCCTCGTAGCCGATCATCGCCAGGGCCTTGTCGAGGATCGGCGCGTAGTTGCCGCTGTCGTAGGAAAGCTCGGTGAAGTCCTGGTAGATGATCTTGTTGGCGTACGGGAACGCATCGGCTGGGATGAAGTTGCGCCGGCGGATTTCGGCTCGGTCGATGCCGAGCTCGCGCGCCGCGATGTCGAGCAGCCGCTCGATCACGAACACGCCGTGCTGGCGCCCGGCGCCGCGATAGGGCGTGACGGCCGGCTTGTTGGTAAAGACGGCCGTGAAAGTGCTGTCGTAGTTGTCGATCGCATAGGGGCCGAGCAGCGTGCATTGACTGTTGATCGGCACGGTCAGGCCATACGGGTCGTACGCGCCGCTGTCGTGGATGAATGCGTCCTTGACGCCCAGGATGCGCCCGTCCGTGTCAAGCGCCATCTCGGCGTCATGCACCTGCCCGCGTTCCTGCGTGGTGGCGAAGAAATGCTCGCGGCGGTCCTCGATCCATTTGATCGGCCGGTCGAGCCGCATCGCGACCCATGGCAGCACGACCTCCTCGGGATAGAACAGCATGATTTTCGGCCCGAAGCCGCCGCCGACGAAGGGCGCGATCACCCGCACCTGCCGCTCGCCCAAGCCCAGCATGGCGGCAAGGCCGCCGCGCAGAAAGACCGGCGCCTGCGTCGTGTCCCACACGGTGAGGTGAGCGGCGCGCGCGTCCCAGCGCGCCACCACGCCACGCGTCTCGATCGGCGAGGACGTGCCGCGGTCATAGTGGAAGCGCCGACGCACCACATGCGCCGCGCGCGCACGGGCCGTCGCATAGTCGCCCTTCGCCTGGTGCACGCGCGCCACCACGTTGGAGCGCACGTCGTCGTGGACGGTCGGCGCCGCGGCATCGAGCGCGCGCTCCATGTCGGCGACCGCCGGGAGCGGATCGAGCTCGACCACGATATGGGCGAGCGCATCCTCGGCCAGGTGGCGGCTCTGCGCGATCACGACCGCAAGCGGCTCGCCGACGTGGCGCACCTTGTCCTTGGCGAGCGGGACCTGGGTGCGCTGGTTGAACATGATGCCCGGGATCGGCGGCGGCGGCACCAGCAGCGGGCCCGGCTGCCAGTAGTCGCCGAGATCATTCGCGGTGTAGATCGCGACCACCCCGGCGCGCTCGCGGGCGGCCGACGCATCGATCCGGCGGATGCGCGCATGCGCGACCTCGGCGCGCAGGAACGCAGCATGCAGCATGTCGGGAAAGGTCACGTCGTCGACGAAAAGCGCCCGCCCGCGCAGGAGCCGCGCATCCTCGTTGCGCTTGACCGGAGCGCCGAAATATCGCGTCGACATGGCGGCTAGGCGGCGGGCTTCATGCCGCCAGTATGAGGCGTTCGGAGCGCAAGTCAAAAGACCGCGCCGGCCGTCCCTTGCCCATTCTTGCCGCCGCCTGACCAAACAATAGGCGTGCATCGGCCGGGCCGTCTGCCAGTATTTCGCTGCCGCCGCGCCTGTGCGAACATGCTGCACACCGCAACACGCGGCGGAAGGCTGCCGGGCAGACTTCTCCATGCGGTTTCGCCTATGCTGAAGGCCGTGGAAACGGTTCCCAGAGCCTTGCCGACCCGGAGCACCGCTCCGGTCGTGATCGACGCGACGGGCGTCTCGCTCACCTTTGCGACCGCCGATGGCACCGTCGAGGCGCTGTCCAACATCGACCTGCAGATTGCCGAAGGTGATTTCGTCTCGCTGATTGGCCCGTCGGGCTGCGGCAAGACCACCCTGTTGCGTATCATCGCCGACCTGCGAGCGGCCGACCGCCGGCACCCTCACGGTCAACGGCCTCACGGCCGAGGAAGCGCGGCTGCGCCGGCAATACGGCTACGTGTTCCAGGCGCCGGCGCTTACCCGTGGCGCACCGTCGAGCGCAACGTCATGCTGCCGCTGGAGATCATGGGCATTCCGGCCGCGCAGCGACGCGAGCGGGCGCAGCGCTACCTCAAGCTCGTCAATCTCGACGGGGTTCGAGCGCAAGTTTCCCTGGCAGCTCTCCGGCGGCATGCAGCAGCGCGCCTCGATCGCCCGCGCGCTGTCGTTCGACCCGGCGCTCTGCTGATGGACGAGCCGTTCGGCGCGCTCGATGAGATCACCCGCGACCATCTCAACGAGCAGCTGCTGCGGCTGTGGGAGCAGACCCGCAAGACCGTCGTCTTCGTCACCCACTCGATCCCGGAGGCGGTCTTCCTCTCGAGCCGCATCGTGATCATGTCGGCGCGTCCGGGCCGCATCATCGACGTCATCGACTGCGACTTTCCGCGCGATCGCACGATCGAGATCCGCGACACGCCCGAATTCGCCAAGGTGGCGCACCGCGTGCGCCTGGGCCTGCGGGCCGGACATTCCTATGACGAGTAGCGCGCTCGATCATGCGGGGATACGCCCGTCTTCGGCCGCGAACTGGTTGCGCGCGGTTGCGGCCCGACGCGCGCCCGTCATCGTCGTGACGGCTGGCCTGATCGTGCTTTGGTACCTCGCGGCGCTTCTGATGAACGCGCCGCTGGTGCGCGACGCCTTCGAGCGCGAGGACACCAAATACACGGTCACCGATCTTGTCGTCGGCAGCCTCAATGCCGAGCGTCCGCTGGTCGCGGCGCCGCATCAGGTGTTGGCGGAATTCGCCGATCTGCGTGTTCGACTATCCGCCGACTCGCCGCGCAGCCTCGTCTATCACGGCGTCGTCACGCTGTCGGCAACCGGCCTCGGCTTCGCGCTCGGCGCCGCCTTCGGCATTATTCTCGCGGTCCTGATCGTGCACGTGCGCACGCTGGAGAAGAGCCTGCTTCCGTGGATCATCTGCTCGCAGATGGTGCCGATCCTCGCGGTCGCGCCCATCGTCATCGTCGTGCTCGGGGCGCTCGGCCTGCGCGGCCTGCTGCCGAAATCGATCATCTCGGCCTATCTGTGCTTCTTTCCGGTCGCGATCGGCATGGTGAAGGGCTTGACCTCGCCGGAGCCGCTCCAGCGCGACCTCATGCGCACCTGGTCGGCGACGCCCGCGCAGGTCTTCTGGAAGCTGCGCTGCCCCGCGTCGGTGCCGTTCCTGTTCGCGAGCCTCAGGGTCGCGGTGACCATCTCGCTGATCGGCGCGATCGTCGGCGAGCTGCCGACCGGCGCGCAGGCCGGCATCGGCGCGCGCCTGCTCGCCGGCACCTATTACGGCCAGACCTTGCAGATCTGGGCGGCGCTGTTCATGGCCGCGCTGCTCGCCGCCAGCCTCGTCGGGATCATCGGACTGGTCGAGCGGTTGGTTTTGCGGCGGATGGGAGCGCAGCCATGAGGCTCGTGCGCACCGGATTTGCGCTCGCGGCCGCGCTCGCCCTTGCCGCCCTCGTGTTGCCGGTCGGCAATGGTCCGGGTCTCGTCGCCCTCCCGTTCCTTCCGGCGCTGACGTTGGTCGCAGGCGCGCTGTTCATCGCGGCAGCCGCGTTCCCGGCGCGCTCGATTGCGCTCGGGCTGATCGGCGCGTTGCTATGCTGCGCCGTGACGCTCCGGTTGTTGGGCGAGCCGAGCATCGCGGGCCTCGCTCGCTCCGGATTCTGGGCCCTGACCTTGGCGGCTTGGCTCGCGGCAGGGCTTGCGGTCACCGGGCTTGCGGCGCTCAGGCCGCGCCACGATGCGCTGCGCCGGATCAACGATATCGCGATCCCGCTCGTGTTCGGCGCCTGCGTGGTCTACCTGTGGGAGGTCGCGGTGCGCGGCTTCGGCGTGCCGTCCGTGTTGATGCCGGCGCCGAGTGCCACGGCAGCGCGCTTTGCGGCGTCACTGCCGGTGCTCGGCCAGGATTTCGTCCAGACCTTCGTGCGCGGCGTGCTGTCGGGCTACGCGATCGGCTGCGGCGCCGGCCTCATCGTTGCAGTCATCGCGCACCGCTTCGATTTTCTCGCCCGCGGCCTCCTGCCGCTCGGCAACTTCGTCTCGGCGCTGCCGATCGTTGGCATCGCGCCCATCATGGTGATGTGGTTCGGCTTCGACTGGCCGTCGAAGACGGCCGTCGTTGCGGTCGTCACGTTCTTTCCCACGCTGGTGAATGCGCTCGCCGGTCTCAAGGCTGCCGGAGAGATGGAGCGCGATCTGATGCGCTCCTACGGCGCGAGGCCGGCACAGACGCTTCTCAAGCTGCACCTGCCGGCCGCCCTGCCCTTCATCTTCAACGCGCTGAAGATCAACTCGACCCTGGCGCTCATCGGCGCGATCGTCGCCGAGTTCTTCGGGACGCCGACGCTCGGCATCGGCTTTCGCATCTCCACCGAGGTCGGGCGCATGGCGCTCGACATGGTGTGGGCCGAGATCGCGCTCTCCGCCATTGCCGGGATGGCCTTCTACGGACTTGTCGCGCTCGCCGAGCGTGCGACGACCTTCTGGCATCCGTCCCTACGGGGGTGACTCGGCTTTTCCCAGCATGGAGATCGGACACATGAGAAGAACATCGATCATCGCGGCCGGCATCGTGCTCGCCGCAACCCTCGCCGGCGCGGCGCGCGCCGACGACAAGGTCACGCTGCAGCTCAAATGGGTCACGCAGGCGCAGTTCGCCGGCTACTACGTCGCCAAGGCCAAGGGCTTCTACGAGGAGGCGGGCCTCGACGTGACCATCAACCCGGGCGGCCCCGACATCGCCCCGCCGCAAGTCATCGCGGGTGGCGGTGCCGACGTGGTCATCGACTGGATGCCGTCGGCGCTCGCCTCGCGCGAAAAGGGCGTGCCGCTCGTCAACATCGCGCAGCCGTTCAAGAAGTCCGGGCTCGAGATCACCTGCCGCGCCGAGACCGGGATCAAGAAGCCGGACGACCTCAAGGGCAAGACCATCGGCGTCTGGTTCTTCGGCAACGAGTATCCGTTCCTCGCCTGGATGGCGAAGCTCAAGATCAAGACCGACGGCTCGGCCGGCGGCGTCAAGATGCTCAAGCAGGGCTTCAATGTCGATCCGTTGATCCAGAAGCAGGCCGACTGCATCTCGACCATGACCTACAACGAGTACTGGCAGGTGATCGACGCGGGCTACAAGCCGGGCCAGTTGGTCGTGTTCAAGTACGCCGACCAGGGCGTCGCCACCATGGAGGACGGGCTCTACGTGCTGGAGAGCAAGCTCAATGATCCGGCCTTCGTCGCCAAGATGGCAAAATTCGTCAAAGCCTCGATGAAGGGCTGGGCCTACGCCAAGGCGCATGTCGACGAGGCGGCCAAGATCGTGCTCGCCGCCGACACCACGGGCGCGCAGACCGCCAAACACCAGACCCGCATGATGGGCGAGATTGCAAAGCTGCTCGACACCGGCGACGGCAAGCTCGACCCAGCGGACTACGAGCGGACCGTCAGCGAGCTGCTCGCCGGCGGCTCCGATCCGGTCATCACCAAGAAGCCGCAAGGCGCCTGGACCCACAAGGTCTATGAGGCGATGAAATAGGCAGAAGGCTATCTGTATCGTCGAACTCGCCGGCCGTGTTCCGCACGGCCGGCAACTTGATTCCGGTCCATTGATTCCCGGTGATGGGCACACCACAACAACGATCAAATACGCGCCAGCGGATGAGCCTATACGGGGGCGTGCCAATGTGAGAGTCGAGAATGAACCCGGTCGGAAAGGCGCTCTGGTACATCGAAAGCCATTTTGCCGAGAACATCTCGCTCGGCGAGATCGCGACGGTTGCCGGCGTGTCGCGCTACCACGTGACGCGCGCCTTCGGCGAGGCGACCGGCCTGTCGGTGATGCGCTACGTGCGCGGCCGGCGCCTGAGCGAGGCCGCCAAGGCGCTGCGCAATGGCGCGCCCGACATCCTGTCGGTCGCGCTCGACGCGGGTTACGGCTCCCATGAGGCATTCACCCGGGCGTTCCGCGACCAGTTCGGGCAGGCGCCCGAAACGGTCCGCGCGCAACGCCATCTCGACAACCTCGCGCTCGTGGAGCCGATCAAGATGGACCAGACCCTCCTCATCGACCTCAAAGCCCCGCGCTTCGAGACCCTCAACCCGCTGCTCGTCGCCGGCTTCGGCGAACGCTACGACTGCGACACCAGCAAGGCGATCCCGGCGCTGTGGCAACGCTTTGCGCCGCATATCGGCAACATCGCCGACCAAGTAGGCTGGACGACCTATGGCGTGTGTCACAACAGCGACGACGACGGCAACTTCGACTACCTCGCGGGCGTCGAGGTTTCGAGCTTCTCGCGGCTCCCGCCGGAATTCGGCCGCGTGCGCATCGCGGCGCAGAAATATGCCGTGTTCACGCATGCCGAGCACGTATCGACCATCCGACGCACCGTCATGACGATCTGGAACAAGTGGCTGCCGGAGTCCGGTCTCGAGGTTGCGGATGCACCGAGTTTCGAGCGCTACGGGCAGACATTTGATCCGCGCACCGGCATGGGCGGCTTCGAAATCTGGGTCCCGATCAAGGCGTGACGCCGATGCCGACAACCAGACGCACCATCCTGGCCGGGGCCGCGGCAGCGATGTTGCCGCTCCGGCAGCGCGACGCGCGCGCCGCCAACATGGACAGCGAAAAGATGACCGCGATCGACACGCCGCTCGAATATCGCACGGCGCGGCAGCTCGCTGCCGTATTGCAGGCGCGGCAGATGTCGGCCGTCGAGCTGCTCGACCACTCCGTCGCCCGCATCGAGGCGCTCGATCGCCGCATCAATGCGGTCGTGGTGCGCGATTTCGACCGTGCCCGCACGGCTGCGGCAGCGGCCGATAAGGCGCTCGCCGACGGCGATCGCCGTCCGTTGCTGGGCGTGCCGATGACCGTCAAAGAGGCGTTCAACGTCGCAGGGCTTGCGACCACCTGGGGCATCCCCGGAACCGAACACGCGATCGTGGCCGAGGATGCCGTTGCGGTGCGCCGGCTCAAGGCGGCCGGCGCGGTCGTGATCGGCAAGACCAATGTGCCGCTGATGCTGTACGACTGGCAGAGCTACAACGCAATCTACGGCGTGACCAACAATCCCTGGGACCTCGGCCGCACGCCCGGCGGCTCGTCGGGCGGCGCCGCAGCAGCACTCGCGGCCGGCTTTGTCGCGCTCGAGTTCGGCTCGGACATCGCCGGCTCGCTGCGCACGCCCGCGGATTTCTGCGGCGTGTTCGCCCACAAGCCGACGCATGATCTTGTGCCGATGCGCGGGACCGCACCGCCCGGTGCGCCGGCGCTGTCGGTCGGCGTCGAGGTCGACCTTGCGGTGGTCGGCCCGATGGCGCGCACGGCCTCCGATCTCGCGCTGGCGCTCGACGTCACGGCCGGCCCGGACGATGCCGAGGCGGTAGGCTATCGGCTGGCGCTCGCGCTGCCGCGACACGATACGCTGAAGGATTTCCGCGTCTTGGTCCTCGACACCCATCCGCTCCTGCCGACGAGCGACGCCGTGCGTTCCGCGCTCGGGAGCGTCGCCGACCGATTGCGCAAGGCGGGATGCCGGGTCGACACGACGAGTCCGCTGCTGCCCGATCTCGCGTTCATCGGCCGGCTCTATACCCAGTTGTTCATGGCTTTCGCCGGCGCCGACACGCCCAGCGATGCATATCGTACCACGCAAGCGGCCGCCGCGGCGCTGCCGGGAAGCGATTTGAGCCTGCATGCGCTGCGCCTGCGCGGCGCCACCATGAGTTATGCCGATTGGATCAAGGCGGATCGCTTTCGCGCGGGCGTTGCGGATCAATGGCGTCAGCTGTTTCGCGCATGGGACGTTGTCTTGTGCCCCGTCATGCCGACCACGGCCTTTCCGCATGATCACAGCGACATGCGCACGCGGCACATCGCGGTCGACGGCAAGCCCGTTCCCTACTCCGATCAATCCATGTGGCCGAGCGTCGCGACGCTCACGGGCTTGCCCGCGACCGCCATGCCGATTGGTCGCGGCCCGGACGGACTGCCGATCGGCATGCAGATCATCGGCCCATACCTCGAGGATCGCACCACGATTGTGTTCGCCGAGCTGTTCGAGCGGGAATTCGGCGGCTTCGTGCCGCCGCCGACGCTGAAGACCTGACAACTCCGCACTCATTGACCGCGCGGCGCCGAGAACTTGGGCATGCCGTCGTGTTGGGCAGCCCGCTCACATCTTCGCGAACTGGGCACAAAACGGCAAATCACAGCAATCGCGATAAAGCCGACGAGGTTCGCGGACCCCATCTAAGCGCCACGGCGTCGTGCGCCGGGACGCGGGCCAACCGCCTGCGCTCCTGCACGGGCGCGCAAGAAAACAGGAGAGTTATCGATGAAGCGGATGATGATTGCAGTCGCGGCGGCCGGAACGCTGCTCGCCGCCAGCGTCGCGGTCGCCGAGCCGGTCCAGCTCGCGCAATGGAGCCTCAGCAGCGGCTACCGCGTCGCGCCCGACACCTGGGACGCCGAGCGCGCCTACCCGTCCGACGTGCGCGGCGAATACGCGCCGACCTGCCGGACGATCACGATCCACGAGCGGCACGGCGGCGAGACCGTCGCGCGCCAGGTGGTGCGCTGCTGACACTGCGCCGCGGCGCTGAAATTCCGGCGCGTCTCGCGCCGGCCGCGATACGTCATGGTACCGACACGCGATCCGTCGCCGGCGTCGATGAGACGCCGGCGGCGCGATGATCCTGCGTGCGGGGCATCAGGCTCACATGCGCGGCCGCGATACGCCAGCCATCGTCCGTGCGCACCCACACGTGGCTTTGCCGGCCCGTCATCGTTGAGCCTTCGCGCTGAAACTCGGTATTGGCGGTCGCAAAGTCGCGTCCGTAGGTGACGATGACGGTGTTCGACAGCCGCCGCGTCAGGTTTATCGCCGGCCGCGCGTTGCGAAACGCCGCGATGGCATCGTGACCGTACAGATTCTCGCCGATGCCGAAGCGCAATGTCCGCGGACTCTTCCAGAACAGTGCATCGAGCTCCGCCACGTCGTTGGCGACGAGCGCGCGCTCGTAGCGCTCGAAGGCCTCGGTCACCTCTGCGACCACTTCCGGAATATTGATCTCCTGCATCCCCGAACCACGCTCCCTTAACGATGCAATCGCGGCCGGCGCGAACCGCGCGGGCTCATTCGCCATGCCTGCACGCGCGCTCGGTGATCCGCCAAGCTATTTGGCCTTGCCGATCACGCCCTCGACGTACCAGTCGAAGCCTCCCATCTTGTCGCCGCCCCAAGCGTCGCCGGCCTTGATGCGGACCACGCCGGTGTTGTCGGTGACCGGTCCGGTGAACGGGTTGTAGCCCTTGGCGATGCGGTCGGCTGTTGCGGTGACAAGCTTGCGCACGTCGTCGGGCACCGCGTTGCCGAATGGCGCGACCGCCATCATCATTCCCTCGCCCAGGCCCTGGCGCACCATCGCGGGCTTGAAGTTGCCGGCGATCACGGCTTTGGCGGTTGCGGTCATGAACGGCCCCCAGGTGAAGCCGAGGCCGGTGAGCCAGCCCTTGGGCGCGAGCGCATGCGCCGCGATCGACTGGAAGCCGATCGAATAGACGCCGCGGCTCTCGGCCACCTGCAGGATGGTCGCGGGCGAGTTGACATGCATGGTGACGACATCGGCGCCCTGGTCGACCAAGGCGTTGGCGGCGGATGCCTCCTTGGCCTTGTCGGACCAGCCGCCGGTGACGACCACGCGCGTCTGTGCCTTGGGATTGACCGAGTGGGCGCCCATTTCGAAGGCGTTGACGTTGCCGATCGCGTAGCCGATCGGAACGCCGACCACGAAGCCCAGCGTGTTCGACTTGGTCATCTTGCCGGCCGCGACGCCCATCGCGTACCAGGCGGCCTGGGTCGCACCGAAGAAATTGCCGAAATTGGCGGCCTGCATCCAGCCGCCCGCATGCGCAAACACGACGTTGGGATGCAGCTTGGCGAGGTTGAAGGCGAACTGCTGATGGCCGAAGCTGGTCGCGAAGATCAGCCGCGCGCCCTGCTGGATCATCCCTTCCATCACGCGCTGCGCTTCCGCGGTCTCGGGTACATTCTCGGCCTCGATCAGCTTGAGCCCGGGAATGTTGCGCTTCATCTCCTCGAGCCCGTCCTTCATGGCGCGGTTGTAGCCGTAGTCGTTGATGCTGCCGACATAGATCGCGCCGACGATCAGCACCGGCTTGTCCTGTGCGGCCGCCGGAAACGCCACGACGATGGCGGCGAGCGCCACCATCGCCGCAATCCAATCGAGAACTCGCCTCATGTCCCTCTCCTCTGCTTCGGCGGCCCCGGCGCTGCCGCCTGTGGACGATCAGCCCTGCTCCACTCCCGTAAAGCTGCGGCCGAGCGCGGCCGGCGCGGCCGATTGCCGGCGCCAGCCCCAGACGATCAGCACAGCCAAGGTGAGCGCGTAGGGCAGCATGTTCATGATGAAAGGCGAGACGTTGGTGCCGGCGGCCTGCAACTGCAGCTGCAGACCCTCCGCGCCGCCGAACAGCAGCGCGCCAGCGACCGCCCACAGCGGATTCCAGCGCGCGAAGATCACGAGCGCGATCGCGATGAAGCCGCGGCCGGCCGTCATTCCCTCTGCCCAGGTGAGCGTGAGCGCGACCGATAGATGCGCGCCCGCGATGCCGCCAAGGGCGCCCGCAATGGCCAGCGCCTGGTAGCGCAGCACGTCGGGCTTCAGTCCGGCCGCGAAGGCGACCGCCGGGCTTTCGCCGACGGCACGCAGCGCAAGGCCCCATCGCGTTCGGAACAGCACCCACCAGATGAGCGCCGCGGTCGGAACCGCGAGATAGACCAGAATGTCGTGGCTCAAGAGCCGCGCCGCGATGCTCGCGGGTGAAATCCCGAACGGCATCAGGTGCGGCAGGCCGGCGACGAGGGCGCCGACGAACGGCCGGCCGATCAGGGCGCTCAATCCTAGTCCGAAGAACATCAGGCTGAGGCCCGCGGCAAGCTGGTTGGCCGACCGCGCGATCACCACGTAGGCGAAGACCGAGTTGGCGGCGGCGCCCGCCGCGGCGGCCGCCACCACGCCCAGATGGGCGCTGCCGGTGAGCGCCGCCGCCGCGAATCCCGTGGATGCGCCGATCAGCATGATGCCTTCGAGACCGAGATTGACCACGCCGGCGCGCTCGCCGACCATCTCGCCGAGCGTGGCGTAGAGTAGCGACGTACCCGACATGATCGCGGTGGCCAAAACCCCGACGAGAAGCCCGACGTTCATCGCGCAGCACTCCGCGCGGGTTGCGCCAGGACGACGAACAGGATCACGGCCATCAGGATGTTGACGACCGCGAAGGGCAGTCCCTGGGTGATCTGCAGGATGTCGCCGACCGAGCTGATGACGGCGAACAGGAATGCCATCGCCACGATGCCGCCGGCGCTGTTGCGCGCGAGCCAGGCGACCAGGAAGCCGATGAAGCCGTAACCGGGCGACAGTTCGGTGACCAGGCGGCCCTGGATCGCGCTGACCTCGGCCATCCCGGCAAGCCCCGCGACACCGCCAGCCGCAAACATGACGGCGAGGATGTAGCGCCCGATCGGGATGCCCAGCCGGCGCGCGGCCTCCGGGTTGCCGCCGATCGCGCGCATGTCGAGGCCGAGACGCGTACGCGTCAGCACGAACCAATAGAGGAGGAGACAGACGAGCGCGTAGACGAGGCCCGCGTGGATGCGCGAGTGGAAGAACACCGGGAGCCGCGCGGCCTCAGCGAACGCCGGGGATTGCGGGTAAGCCGAACTCTCCGGGCTGCGCCACGGGCCGAAGACGAAGTAGCTCACAATCAGCGGCGCCAGATAGTTGAGCAGCAGCGTCGATATCGTCTCGTTGACGATGCGCAAGGCACGCAGCGCCCCGGGGATGAGCGCCCACAGGCCGCCGCCGACGAAGCCGAGCAGCGTGAGCGTCGGCAGCAGGATGAACGCCGGCCAATGCGCGAAGGCGAGCGCCCCTGCGGTCGCGAGCCACGCACCCATGTAGAGCTGGCCCTCGCCGCCCACATTGATCAGGCCGATGCGCGCCGGCAGCGCCACCGCGACCGCCGTGAAGAGCAGCGGGATCATGCGCACCAGCAGCTCGGAAAAGCCGTAGGCGTTGCCGAACACGTAGACGATGGTGTCGATGTAGGCGCGCAGCGGATCCTTGCCGGCCGCGACGAGCAGAATGGCAAAGAGCACAAGTGCGGTCGCGGCGGCGAGCGCCAGCGCCCTTGCGTGCGGGGAGCCCAGCCGCCGCAAGGTCGCGCCTTCAGGCTGCATCGGCCTGCTCCGGTGAGCCGACCATGAGCGGGCCCACGACCTCCGCCGTGAACTTCTCCGGCGCGATCTCGCCCGCGATCGCGCCGTGATTGAGCACGAGCAGCCGGTCCGAAAGCTCGAACAGCTCGTCGAGATCCTCCGAGACCACGAGCACGGCCGCGCCCCGATCGCGTGCATCGTCGAGCAGAGCGCGCACCGTCATGGTGCTGCGCGCGTCGAGACCGCGCGTCGGATAGAGCGCGACGATCAGCTTGGGGTCCGGCGCGAGCTCGCGCGCCAGGACGACGCGCTGCAGATTGCCGCCGGAGAGCGTCGCGGCCGCCGCCGCAAAGCACAGCCGCGGGAAACCGAGCCGCGCGAAGCTGCGCTGCATGTCGGCGTCGAGCGCCTGCCAATCGATTCCCAAGCCTGCGCGATAACGCGCGCCGCTCCCGAGCACGAGATTCTCGCGTACCGTCATCGACGGCACGCTGGCGAGCGCCATAGGATCGTCCGGTATCGCGGCGATGCCCATCTGGCGAAGTCTGGCGATCGACCAGCGCGATGCGTCCCGCCCCCATAGGCGCTTCGTGCCGCGCTGCGGCTGCAGCAGTCCAAGGATCAGGTCGCCGAGCTCGCGCTGGCCGTTGCCCGAGACGCCGGCAATGCCGACGATCTCGCCGGCGTGCAGCTTGAGCGAGACGTTGCGCAAGGCGGGGCGCGTACCGGAGGTCGAGACGCCGGCGAGCTCGAGCACACACTCGCCGGCGCCGTGGCGCGGGCGCTCGCCGCGCGGCGGCACGGGGACGAACGCATCGCCGAACATCAGCGCAAGGAGCTTCGCCTCGGTGGCCTCGCGCCGATCGAGCACACCCGCGACGCGCCCCTGGCGCATCACGACGATCCGGTCCGCGCAGGCGAGCACCTCGCGCAGCTTGTGCGTGATCAGCACGACACCGAGGCCCGCGGCGCGCATCTCGGCGATAGTCGCGAACAAGCCGGCGCTTTCCTGCGGCGCCAGCACCTTGGTGGACTCGTCGAGGATGAGCATGCGCGCGCCCGCCACGAGCTGCTTGAGGATTTCCACCTTCTGCTGGTCGCCGACCGCAAGCTTGCCGGCCGGCATCTGCGGATCGATCGCGAGGCGGAAGCGTTCCGCGCAGGCGCGCATGCGCGCAAGGATGTCGTCGCGCGGCACGATCGCGGGAACGCCCTTTTGAAACAACGCGACGTTCTCGAACACGCTCAGTGCCGGAATGAGCGTGAAGGTCTGAAAAACCATGCCGATGCCGAGCGCGCGCGCATCGTGCGGCGAAGTGATCGCTACGGTCCTGCCGTCCACCCGGATCTCGCCGGCATCGGCCGCGTAGTAGCCATAGAGAATCTTCGCCAGCGTGCTCTTGCCCGCCCCGTTCTCGCCCAGCAGCGCCACGACCTCGCCGGCGCCCACCGCGAACTCCTCGACATCGTTGGCGACGAGCGAGCCGAAGCGCTTGACGATGCCCATCGCCTGCAGGATCGGCGCACCGCCGTCGCGGGTGATGTCGCCGGTCATGGTGGCCCCGAGGCCGCCATGCGCCGCCACCCTGCGGGAGTTGCAGGCAGCGGCATATTTCTTGCTTTACAATAGGTTAGGAGACCTCCGCGGACCGGCGCCGCATGACTGCCATACGTTGCGGCGCGAGGATAGCGCGCACGAAACAAGCCTTGGCGCGACAGTCGCGGCATGGTCGAAATCCGGTCCGGGCAACCCGATGATGCCGGAACAATTCGCGGCGGGGAAATAACAAAGCGACATGCAAGTCATAGCCGAACGGAATTTGCGGTCGGTCGACCTCAACCTGCTCGTCGCGTTCGATGCGCTGATGGCCGAGCGCAACGTGACGCGCGCGGCTGAGCGCGTCGGTCTGACCCAACCGGCCATGAGCAAGGCGCTCAATCGCCTGCGCGGCCTGTTCGCCGATCCGTTGTTCGTGCGGCACGACCGCGCCATGGAGCCGACGCCGCGCGCCGTCGAGCTCTCCGGCCCGATCCGCGGCGCGCTCGCCGACATCTCGCGCACGCTCGCGCTCACGGCCGAGTTCGATCCCGCGACCGCGCGCGCGACCGTGACGATCGCCACCATCGACCTCTACCACGTCAAGCTGCTGCCCTCCCTCGTCAGCCATCTGCGCCGCGAGGCGCCGGGGATCGACCTGCACGTGCGCGTCAACGACTGCGCCAGCCTGCGGGCGCAGCTCGCCGCGGGCGAGATCGATCTCGCCTTCGCGCCGCTCGGCGCGAGGACCGACGAACTGCATGCCGAGCCACTGTGGAACGACCGGCTCGTGACCCTGGTGGGCGCACGCAATCCCCTGCGCGAGCCGCTCACGCTCGAGGCCTACGCGGCAGCCGCGCACTTGGTCGATGCCGGGCATGTCCAGGTTTCGCCGGACGGCATCGGGACCAGCATCGTCGACGCGATTCTTGCGGCGCGCGGGCTGCGGCGGCGGATCGCGCTCGTGCTGCCCAATTCCGCCGGCGTGCCCTTCGTGGTGGCCGCGACGGATCTCATCGCGACACTGCCCAGCCGGATCGTCAAAGGCCTCGCGACGCTGCCCGACGTGCGCCTGATCGACCCGCCGTTCGCGGACGTCGAGGTCAGCCCGCACATGTTCTGGCACCGCCGCGTCCATGCAGATCCGCTGCAGGCGTGGCTGCGCGGCGTGATCCGGGAGCTCGCGGGCGCGATCTGAGACGCCAAGCGTTGGGTCGGCTTAGTGCCCCGCCATATGCTTGCCGATGGTCGCGCGGTCGGTCTCGCCCACCGGCGCCACATAGTTGATCGTACCCCCCGACATCACGGCGACGCGATCCGCGAGATCGAGGATCTCGTCGAGGTCCTCCGACACCAAGAGCACAGCGGCGCCGCGATTGCGCTGCTCCATGATCTGCGAGCGGATTTCAGAGACCGAGGCGAAATCGAGCCCGAAACATGGATTGGCGACGATCAGCACGTCGACCTCGCCGGCGATCTCGCGCGCCAGGACGGCGCGCTGCACGTTGCCGCCAGAAAGATTGGCGATCTCGGTCTCGGGCGACGGCGTCTTGATGCGATAGCGCGCGATCAGCTCGCGCGCCTTCTCGCGCATCGGACCCGGCGACAGCCACCAGCCCCATTTCGCGGACGGCGGCTTGTCGAAGGTGCGGAACGCCATATTTTCCGCCACCGTCATGCGCGGCACGGTCGCGTTCTTGAGCGGCTCCTCGGGCAGGCCGAACAGCTTCATGCGGTGGAAGGTGTCGCGCGTCGGCTCGAACGGCTCGTCCTTGATGATGATCCGTCCGTCGCTCAGCGGACGCTGACCGGACAGCACCTCGACGAGTTGCGCTTGCCCGTTGCCCGACACGCCCGCGATGCCGACGATCTCGCCCGCATGGACCTTGAGGTTGACCTGCTCGAGCGCCGGCAGCCCGTCGTCGTCATCGGCAAAGAGGGCGGCGAGCTCGAGCGTCACGTCGCCGGGCGGCCGATCCGCCCGCACGGCGCGATCGCGGATCTGCGTGTCGCCGATCATCATGCGCGCCATGTCGTCGGTAGTGAGCTCCGAGACCTTGCCACCACCGACCTTCTTGCCTCGCCGCAGGACCGTCACGTCGTCCGCGAAGGCGCGCACCTCGCGGAACTTGTGGGTGATCATGATGACCGTGATCTCCTTGCGCTGCGCCATGCCTCTGAGCAGGCCGAGCATCTCGTCGGCCTCGTCGGGCGTGAGCACCGAGGTCGGCTCGTCGAGGATGAGCAGGCGCTGGTCGAGATAGAGGAGTTTGAGGATTTCCAACTTCTGCTTCTCGCCGGCCGCCAGCGTCGCCACCGGCACGTCGAGCGGCACGCGGAAAGGCATGCGGTCGAGGAAGGCATCGAGCGCCCGCTTCTCCTTCCTCCAGTCGATCACGGCGGGCGCGTCGGCGCGGCTGATCACCAGGTTCTCGGCGCCGGTGAGCGAGGGCACCAGCGTGAAGTGCTGGTAGACCATGCCGATGCCGTTGGCGCGTGCATCGCGCGGGTTGCGGATCGGCGTCTCCTTGTCGTCGAGCAGCACCTCGCCCTTGTCGGCCGAATAGAAGCCCATGATGCATTTGACGAGGGTCGACTTGCCGGCGCCGTTCTCGCCGAGCAGCGCATGGAACGAGCCGGGCTCGACCATGATCGAGACGTCGTCGAGTGCGACCAGCGGCCCGAAGATCTTAGTCATGCCGATCGTCTGCAGCGACGGAGCGCGCATGGGCGCGGCCGTCGCGGCGCTCGCCGTGTCGCTACTCATGGCAGGCTCTCCACGAAGTCTTTGGAATTCGATACCGAGCCGAACACTCCGCCCTGCATCTTCACCATCTTGATCGCGGCGAGGTGGTTGCCGTGGTCGGTCGCGCCGCAGCAGTCGTCCAGGAGCAGGCATTCGAAGCCGCGGTCGTTCGCCTCGCGCATAGTGGTGTGCACGCAAACATCCGTCGTGATGCCGGAGAGCACGATGTTGCGCAGGCCGCGGGTGCGCAGCATCAGCTCGAGGTCGGTCGCGCAGAACGAACCCTTGCCGGGCTTGTCGATGATCGGCTCGCCTGGTTTCGGCGCGAGCTCCGGGATGATTTCCCAGCCGGGCTCGCCACGCACCAGGATGCGGCCGCAGGGTCCCGGATCACCGATCCCCGCGTGAATGCGGCGCGAGCGCCAGCGCTTGTTCTCGGGCAGGTCCGAGAGATCCGGCCGATGGCCCTCGCGCGTATGGATGACCGTGTATCCCTTTGACCGCATGGCATCGAGCACGCATTTGATCGGCTCGATCGGCGCGCGCGTCAGCGAGAGGTCGTAACCCATGGAATCCACATAGCCGCCCTTGCCGCAGAAGTCGGTCTGCATGTCGATGATGATCAAGGCCGTGTTCTGCGGCGTGAGGTCGCCGTCGAACGGCCACGGATAGGGATCGCCCGGGATGTTCGGCATGGTTACTCCGCGGCCTGGTCGAGCCGCTCGCCGTAGCGGCGCACGGGCTTGGGGAATCCACACGAGGTACCGTCGACGTGCACGACCTCGGCTTCCCACGGCAGGCGATAGCGGCCGGCGACGAGATCCCGCATATAGGTGTAGACGCAATCCTGCGCGCCGCCGGCGACCGCCGTGAAGCCGCGGTGACCGAGCTGATAGATGTTGTTCTCGACTGACCAGTGCGCCCGCGCCTCGCGTACGAGATCGGGCCGGACCTCGGCCGTGATGATCTCGTCGGCCCGGCCGCCGGTGCCGTGCGCGATGATCGTCCCGTCGAAATTGACGATCATCCCTTCGCCCATCGAGTCGAACGTGCCGTCGGAGCCACACATGCAGACGTTCGCGGTCACCATCAGGTTACAGAAGGCGTTCGCCTGATTGGTGAAACGCCAAGCGGCGCGGATCGGTGCCGTATAGCCGGCCGTCCGGATCATCACCTCGGCGCCCTTGTAGGCGCACTCGCGCGCCATCTCGGGGAACATGCCATCGTGACAGATGATCAGCGCGATCTTGGCGCCGCGCGGGCCGTCGATCACCGGAATGCCGATGTTGCCCGGCTCCCACGGCTCGACCGGCACCCACGGATGCATCTTCCGGTAATAGAGGCGCAGCTCACCGGTGTCGTCGATGATAATCCCGGAGTTGAACGGATTCGCGCCCGGATTGAGCTCCATGATCGAGAAGCAGCCCCAGATGCGATTGTCGGCGCAGGCGCGCATGAAAGCGGCGACCTCAGGCCCGTCGAGCGAGCACATGATCGCGGAGTTGGTGCGCATCGACAGGCCGTGCAGCGCGTATTCGGGAAACACGACCATATCCATGGTCGCCATATTGCGGCGCGCCTTGCCGACCATGGCGACGATGCGCTGCGTCTGCGCCGCGAGTTCGTCCCGCGTCGCGACATTGGGGAGCTGAAGCTGCATCAGGCCGATGACCAGGCCGTTCGGTGTCTTGTTCAGGCCGCCGAGCGCACTCATGTGCAACCGCTCATTTCGTAATGCTCAGCTCGCCCGGAACGTCGCGCATGGCGTGCTTCGAGCCGGCTGAGGCCGTCATGATGATCAGCGTGAGGATGTAGGGCGCCGCGTTGAAGAAGTAGTAGCCCTGCGTGATGCCGATCGACTGCAGCGCCGGACCGATCGCGCCGGCGGCACCGAACAGGAGCGCCGCGATCACGCAGCGTATCGGGCTCCAGCGCGCGAAGATGACGAGCGCGACCGCCATCAGGCCCTGGCCCGACGAAAGCCCCTGGTTCCACGAGCCCGGGTAGTAGAGCGACAGGAAGGCGCCGCCGACGCCCGCGAGGAAGCCGCCGATCGTGGTGGCAAGAAAGCGCACGAGGTCGACCGAGACGCCCATGGCGCGCGCGGACTGCGCGCTATCGCCGGTCATGCGCACGATCAGGCCCCACTTGGTGTTGGCGAAGGCCCAGGCCATCACGATCGCGACCAATACGCCGATGATCAGCAGCGCGTTGATCTGCAGCGCGGTCGCGATCTGCGGGTTGCCGGTCCAGGCGCCCAGCGAGAACGAGCCGAGGCGCGGCGCGGAGGGCTGGATGTAGGCCTTGCCGAAGAAGAACGCGATGCCGGTGCCGAACAACATCATCGCGATGCCGATCGCGATGTCGTTCACGCGCGGCAGCTTGCAGATGTAGCCGTGCATGCCGCCGAGCCAGGCACCCGCAAGGCCCGCCGCAAGCACGCCGATCCAGGGCGAGCCGGTGTGGTAGGAGACCGCGTAGGCGCACATGGCGCCGAGCACCAGCGTGCCCTCGAGGCCGAGATTGACCCGGCCGGACTTCTCGGTGAGGCATTCGCCGAGCGCGACGAACATGAAGGGCGTAGAGACGCGCAGCGCGCCACCGATGATCGCCACCAGCACGATGAGGCCGGGACTTTCGTTCATGTGCGATCCGCCGTCCCTGTGACCTGGAAGATCCTGAAGCGGCCGTAGAGCGTCTCCGACACCAGCAGGACTACGAAGGTCAGCCCCTGCAGCACCAGCACGGTCGCGTCCGGCAGGCCCATGCGGCGCTGAATCAGGCCGCCTGACGCCACGATCCCGCCGAACAGGATGGCGACCGGGATGATGGCGAGCGGATTGTGCCGGGCCAGGAACGACACCAGGATGCCGGTGAAGCCGTAGCCGGCGGCGAGCGACGCATTCGCCCTGCCCTGGATCGCCGCGACCTCGAAGAAGCCGGCAAGGCCTGCGCAGGCGCCCGCGATCAGGCAGCAGCCGACGATCAGCTTGCCAACCGGCAGGCCCTGCGCGAGCGCGGCGCGCGGGTTGCCGCCGCTGACGCGTACCGCGAAGCCGAACGTCGTGCGCGACATGAGAATGTGCAGGCCGATGGCGAGCAGCACGCCGACCAGCAGGCCCCAGTGCACGTCGGTGCCGGGCATCGAGCCGACCATGTAGGCGTCGCCGATCGGCATGGTCGAGGGCTTGTTGGGATTGGTGAGGTCGCGCAGCGATCCTTCGACGAAGAAGTTCATGATCGCGATGCCGATATAGGTCAGCAGCAGCGACGAGATCGTCTCGTTGACGCCGCGCGCATAGCGCAGGATGCCGGCAATGCCGACCCAGATGGCGCCAATCAGCGCACCGGCCGTCGCCATCAGGATCCAGGTCAATATCGGCGGGGACTTCGCCACGACGAATGGGATGGCGACGACGGCAGACGCAAAGCCGCCGAGCACCAGCGCGCCCTCGCCGCCGATCATGACGAGGCCGATGCGCGCCGGAATCGCTACGGCGAGCGCCGTGAAGATGAGGGGCGCCGAGCGTTGCAGCGTGTTCTGGATCGAGAACGCCGTGCCGAATCCTCCGCGGTAGACGAGCTCGAAGAAATCGAGCGGCGACTTGCCGAGGCCGAGCAGGAACAGCGAGAACAGGACGCCGGAGAGTGCCAACGCGAAAAGAGGGATTACGACGTATTCGGCGCTGCTGCGGATACGAACCGATAGGTCGATCCAGCGCGCGCGCCCAGGATCCGCGGGGGCGGCAACGAACGGTTCGGCGACATCAACCATCTGCATTCACCCAGGGCATGGGGAGTTGCGGCCGCCTTTCCGTGCGGCCGCCCGCCGCGGCCGACGATCGTCAGGTGATCGACCCGACGACGCCTTCGAGCAGGTAGTTCATCTGGTCGAGGAAGGGATCGAGATTGTCGTAGGTCTTGTCGATCACGACCTTGCCCTTGTTGTCCTTTAGCGGCCCGACGTAGATCGGCTTCTTCGCCTTGAGGTCGGCGATCGCCGCCGTCGCGGCCTTGCGCGCCGCCTCGGTGGCGCCCGCGCCGAACGGCGTGTTCTGCACCATGTCGGACTCGTAGCCGCCGCTCGTCATGTTGGGCAGCGGCTCGCCCTTGGCGAGCTTGGTCGCATAGCCCTTGTAGATCGTCTCCCACTTGTACTCGGCGCCCGTGATGAAGCCCTTGGGCGCGAGCGGGGCCTGCGAGGCATTGTGGCCGCAGGTCTTCACGCCGCGCTTCTCGGCGGTCTCGATCGTCACCTTCGGTAAGTCGACATGGCATGTGATCACGTCGCAGCCGGCGTCGACGAGGGCGTTCACGGCTTCGGCCTCGCGCACCGGCAGCGACCAGTCGCCCGTGAAGATCACCTGCACGACGGCTTTCGGGTTGGTCTTCTTGGCGCCGAGCATGAACGAGTTGATGTTGCTCAGCACCGAGGCGATCGGCTTGGCGGCCACGAAGCCGAGCTTGTTGGACTTGGTGCAGAGGCCGGCCGCGACGCCGTCGACGTAGTGCGCCTGGTTCAGGTAGCCGAAGTAGCTGCCGAGGTTCTTCGGATGCTTTTTGGCATCCCACAGCGGGGCCGCGTGGCGGAATTCGACTTTTGCATACTTTTTCGCCAAGTCGACCATAAACGGATCAAAATACCCGAACGAGGTGCCGAGGATGATCTTGGCGCCGTCGAGGTTGACCATCAACTCCATGGTCTTGGAGCAGGCATCGGTCTCGGGGACGTTCTCCTCCTCGATCGCCGTGACGCCCGGGAGCGTTTTCAGCGATTTGACGGCCACCGCATGGGCTTGATTCCAGCCGAAATCGTCGCGCGGCCCGACATATACGATGCCGAGCGTGACGTTGGCGGCGTGCGCGAGGCGGCTCGATCCGGCCGTGGCGGCAAGGCCCGCGGCGGTACCGTACAGGAAGTTGCGGCGTGAGATTTTGGCAAGGGGCATCGCGATCTCCACATCGACGGCGCTGAAATTGCGCTCGCGTGGTGATCAGCAAGTGCCGTGCCAATTGTATACAGAACGCCGAGAAACGCTGAAATTTCGAGCAAGTGTCTGGCGCCAGCAATAAATCAGGCGCTTTCCGCGACCGCGGTCCCCCGCTCGGGCCATCCGCGACCGTCACAATCTATGTCCAACTCGCGGGCGCGTCGCATATTTTCCAGGCCGGCAACCGACCGCATTGGTGCGAACCTTCATTTCGTGGCGACCTGATGGTTGTAGGTCGGCTCGAGCCGTGACCGGAGAAAAGCCCCCGCAGTGATCGCCGGGTATTTCGGCGGCTGCCCGGGCCCGGTGCAGGTCGGCAGGCACCGGACGAGCGCCTCCGGATCGGGATCGAGGAAGAACGCGATCGAGTATCGGTCGCGGCCGGGCGGGCTGACAACCTTGTGCGGCGTCGACACGTAGGTGTCGTTGGTCCACCGCATCAGGCAGTCGCCGATGTTGCACACGAAGGCGTCGGCGACAACCGGCGCGTCGAGCCAGCGGCCGCCCCGCTCGCGTACCATGAGGCCCCCCGCCGCGTCGGTCGCGAGCAACGTCACATTGCCGTAGTCCGTGTGCTCGCCTGCGCCCAGTTGCCCATCGGCGGGCGGAGCGTCGGTCGGCGGATAGTGCAGCAGCCGAAGCGTCGCCATCGGCTTGCGGAATTTGTCGGCGAAGAAATCCGGATCGAGGCCGAGATCGTGCGCGAAGGCGCGATGCAGGAGCACGCCGAGCTGCCACATGCGCGCAAAATAATCGAGCGTGACGGCGCGGAAATCGGCTGTCGCGGGCCACACATTGGGCGCGCGGAACGGCTTGCGAGCGATCAGCTCCGGATCGTCGGCGGCCAAATCGAGGCCGATGTTGAAGGCTTCCTTCATGTCGGGCGGCTTGCCGGGATCGAGCGCCTCGCCGGCGAGACGGATGTATCCGCGGTTGCCGTCCGCGCCGGTGAATGCGGTTGCATCTTTTAGGTGCGCGGGCGCCCCGAAGAAGTCGGCCGCCACCGCGAACACGTGGGCACGCGTTGCTGGCGCGATTCCGTGTCCCGTGATGTAGAAGAAGCCGATGCCGCGGCAGGCTTCGCCGATTTGCCGCGCCACCTCGCGCTCGCCGGCGCCGTCACGGGCGACCAGGCGCGATATATCAATGATCGGGATCTGCGGCGTCGGCATGGCCTCATTCCCCTGCCGGTTCGCCGAGCTTCTCGAGAATCCGGTCGGCGCGGAACGGCGCGGTGTCGAAGCGAACGCCGGTCGCGTCGCGCAGCGCATTGCCGAGCGCGGCGAGCACGGCGTTGTAGGGGCTCTCGCTCATCGATTTCGCGCCGTACGGACCGACCTGGTCGGCCGTGTGCGCGAAGTACACCTCCGTATACGGCACATCGGCAAAAGCCGGCACGTGATAGTCGCGCAAGGTCGGATTGACCACCTTGCCGTCCGCGTCGATCGCCAGCTCCTCGTAGAGGGCGGCGCCGATCGCCTGCGCGACGCCGCCCTCGACCTGGGCGCGGCACTGCATCGGGTTGATCACGGTGCCGGCATCAGCGGCCTGCACGCTCTTGAGGATGCGCAGCGCGCCGGTGCGCGGATCGACCGCGATGCGAAAACCCTGGACGTTGAACGTGATCGAGCGCGGCGAGCCGCTGCTGTGTCCGTGGCCCACGAGCTCGCGCCCGGCCGCTTGGGCTGCCGCATGGAGCTCCGCAAGGCCAAGCCGCTGCTGACCGCAGATCACTGCATCGGCGGCAAGCCGCCAGCCGGTGCTGCCGGAATGTTCGGCCGCGAAACCGAGGATCGCGTCGCGCAGCGCCTCGGCCGCGTGCTGCGTCGCGCGCGCCGCCACCACGGTGCCGGTGCTGCCGAACGCGCCCGTGTCGTGTCCGCCATTCGCGGTGTCGGATTGGTGGAAGTGGATGCGCTCGAGCGTCGTCGCGAGCGCTGTCGCGGCGACCTGACAGTGCACCGTGCTGGTGCCATTGCCGAATTCGGCAGTGCCGAATGCAAGCTCGTAGGTGCCGTCGGCATGCAGCGCGACGCGGCTGTCGGAAAAATGCCCGTTGGGCGGCACCGTGTGGATCATGGTCAGCGCCACGCCCGCGCCGGTGCGCCAGCCCGGCGGCGCCGGCCGGTCGGTCTCGCGCGGGCGCCTGAGCGCGTCGCCGACGACGTTGAGGCATTCCGCGAGGCCGTTGCTGCGGTAGTCCACGTCGTGATCGAGATCATCGGCCGACACCATCCTTTCGCCCGGCCGCATGGCATTGCGGCGACGGAACTCGATCGGGTCCATGCCGATGGCGCGCGCAAGCTCGTCGATGGCGGATTCGATCGCAAAGCCTGCCTGTGGGCTGCCGTAGCCGCGAAAGGCGCCCGCCGGCACGTTGTTGGTATAGACCGCATAGCCTTCGATCCTCTTGTGCGGGCAGCGATAGACGCCGATCGCCTCGCCGCACGCGTGATAGAGCACCTGCGCGCCGTGATTGCCGTAGGCGCCGGTATTGGAGACGACCCGCATCTGCAGCGCTGTCAGTGTCCCGTCGCGCCGCGCGCCGGCCTTGACGGTGATTTTCATCGGGTGGCGCGTCGTGGTGGCGATGAACTGTTCCTCGCGCGTGTATTCGAGCTTCACGGGGGCGCCGCTGCGGAGCACCGCGAACACGACCACATCCTCGGTCAGCATCTCCTGTTTGCCGCCGAAACCGCCGCCGACCAGCTCGCAATAGACCCGCACTTTCGCGGGATCGAGATCGAACAGAACGGCAAGCGCCTGGCGCGTCAGGAACGGCACCTGAGTGCTGGAGCGCACGTTGAGCATACCGTCCGCGTCGCGCCACGCGATGGTCGCGTGCGTTTCGAGCGGCACGTGCTGGACCCGCTGGGTCGAATAAGTTCCTTCGTGCACCACCTCGGCCTCGGCGAATCCCTGCGCGATGTGGCCGTGGCTCCAGTCGACGGCGCCGACGATGTTGTGGCGCGGATCGAACGGACCGCGCGTGTCTGCCGCATGCAGCATCGGCGCGCCCGGGCGCATCGCCTCCTCGGCGTCGAAGACGGCGGGCAGCGGCGCGTAGTCGACCCGGAGCGCGCGACATCCCGCCTCCGCGGCCGCCTCGCTGTCGGCGACGACCGCCGCGACGCGCTGGCCCACATGGCGGACCACGTCGTCGAACACTCGCGTGTCGTCGGGGTCGTCGGTGCTGATCTCGTGGCGCCCGGACGAATAGCGCCGCGCCGGCGCATCCTCATGGGTGAACACCGCGCGCACCCCAGGCACCGCGAGCGCGGCCGCGCGATCGATCGCGCGGATGCGCGCATGCGCGTGCGGCGAGCGCAGGAGCTTCATGTGCAGGAGCCCGTCGAGCGCGATGTCATTGGTGTAGCGCGCCGCGCCGGTGACCACCGCCGGCCCGCCGGGCGCCGGCACGCTGCGGCCGCAGGCTTCCCCTGCCCCGGCGTGCTCGACGTGAACGACGCCGCCGATCGCGTCGGCGACCGCGCGATATCCGGTGCAACGGCAGATGTTGCCCTTGAGCGCCCGCGGCAGGTCGCGGCGCTGCGCCTGGTTGAGCGTGGCCGCCGTGACGATCATACCGGCCGTGCAGAAGCCGCATTGAAATCCCTGCGCGTCCAGGAAAGCTTGCTGCATCGGATGCAGCGCGCCGTCGCGCGCGAGGCCCTCGACGGTGGTGACCTCGCGCGCCTCCGCGCGAAACGCCGGCACGACGCAGGAATGCACCGGCTCGCCGTCGATCAGTACCGTGCAGGCGCCGCAGTCCCCCGCATCGCAGCCCTTCTTCACGCCGTGCCAGCCGAGCTCGCGCAGGAACGTGCGCAGGCATTGGCCGGCGCGCGGCTGTCGATCATGCACTTGCCCATTCACCCGATAGCTCACGGCGCGGCCTCGCCGGCAAGCTCGGCACGAATCTCCTCGGCCAGCACCCGCGTAACGCGTTTGCGCCACGCCGAGGTGCCGTGCGGGTCGGCGTAGTAGAGGCTGTCGCCGATCTCATGCGCGATGCGCTCGCGGAGCGCCGCAGCGTCCGGAAGCGCGGAAAACGACAGGCGCACGGGTCGCGCCGTGGCGGCCGTCACGGTGAGATCGAAAGAGCCCTCGCGCGGCGCGAGCGTGCCGATCAGCAGGGCGGCCGAGCGGCCGAGCGGCGTGAGCGAGATTTGCCGGAAGGCCGCCCGTCGCGCCAGCACCGCGGCCGGCAGATCGATCTGCCGAAGTATCTCGCCGGGCGCGAGCGCATTCATACGTGCGCCGCGGACGAAATCGATGACCGGCAGCCGACGCTCCGCGCCCTGCGGACCCCAGATGGTCCCGATCCCGTCGAGCGCGGCCGCGAGCGAGATCATCGGTCCCGCCGGCAGCGACATGCAGATGTTGCCGCCGACAGTCGCGGTGTTCCAGATTTTGAACGATGCCAAAAAGGCACGACAGCATTGGCCGATCAGCGGCGCCGCGATCCACTCGACCGGCAGTGTCACGGCGTCGAGCGTCGCGATCGTGCAGGTCGCCGCGATGCTCAGGCCGCGCGAACCAACGTCGAGCGCCGGCCAATCCAGGCTCGCGAGATCGATCAACCGATTGAGATGCGGCTGCGGCTCGGAGAAGAGCCAGGTGCCGCCGGCCAAGAGGGCGTCGCCCTCGCGCCAAGGCGGCAGCTGCCCGCGCCCGCGCGGCCGCACCACCTCGGTGATCGTATTCAGGTCCATCGCTCGTGCACCAAGACGAACTCTCCGCCTCGCCCGCATCAAGTGCAAGAATGAAGCCAGGGACCGGCACGCAATTCCGGCGACGGCTGGTCCCGGACTTGCAGCAATCGCGGTAGAATTAGTGGGTGAGCGCCGGCGGTTGGCGCGGCAAGGAGCTTGAGGCGATGTCGAACGGACCCATCTGGATCAAGGATCCGCTCGCCATTCTGGCCGACGGCGCCGAGCGCGGCGTCGTCATCGCCGACGGACGCATCGCCGAGCTCGTCCCGGCTGGCGCTGCGCCGACGACACCCGGCGTTCACACATTCGACGCCTCCGATCATGTGGTGCTGCCCGGGCTGATCAATACGCACCACCATTTCTACCAGACGCTGACGCGAGCGACGCCGGCAGCGCTCGATCGTGAGCTGTTCGACTGGCTCGGCGCGCTCTATCCCGTCTGGGCGCGGCTCACGCCTGAGGCCCTCGAGGCCGCCGTCACGGTCGCGATGGCGGAGCTGCTGCTGTCCGGCTGCACCACCACGACGGATCATCACTACGTCTTCCCGGCGGGCCTCGAAGATGCGATCGACATCGAGGTCGCGGCGGCAAAGCGGCTCGGCATCCGCGTCGTGCTCACCCGCGGCTCGATGAACCTGTCCCGACGCGACGGCGGGCTGCCGCCCGATTCGGTCGTGCAGGACGAGGACACGATCCTCGCCGACAGCCAGCGGCTGATTGATCGCCATCACCAGCGCGGCGACGACGCGATGGTGCAGATCGCGCTCGCGCCGTGCTCGCCCTTCTCGGTGACCACCTCGCTGATGCGCGCAACCGCCAATCTTGCGGCAAAGAGCGACGTGCGGCTGCACACCCATCTCGCCGAGACGCAGGACGAGGGTCGCTTCTGCCAGGAAAAATTCGCCTGCACGCCGCTCGACTACCTCGAGAATTGCGGCTGGCTCAATGAGCGCACCTGGCTCGCGCACGGCATCCACTTCGACGCCAGCGAGATCAAGCGGCTCGCCAAGGCGCGCACCACGGTGAGCCATTGCCCATGCAGCAACCAGGTGCTCGCCTCGGGCGGCTGCCCGGTGTGCGACATGGAGGACGCCGGCATGTCGGTCGGCATCGGCGTCGACGGGTCGGCCTCGAATGACGGCTCCAACTTGATCCAGGAGGTGCGCGCCGCCTTCCTGCTGCAGCGCCACCGCTATGGCGTGACCAAAGTGAGCCATCGCGATGCGCTGCGCTGGGCCACTAAAGGCTCGGCCGCCTGCATCGGTCGCCCGACGCTCGGTGAGATCAGGCGCGGCCACGTCGCCGACCTCGCCTTGTTCCGGCTCGACGAGCTGCGCTTCTCGGGCAGCATCGATCCGCTCGCCGCGCTCGTTCTGTGCGGCGCGCACGCCGCCGACCGCGTCATGGTCGGCGGACGCTGGGTGGTCGAGCAAGGCCGCATCCCCGGCCTGGATGTCGACGACCTCATGCGCCGCCACCGTGCGGCCGCCCGGCGCCTGCACGTCGCCGCGCCCTGATGCGCCGCCGCGATGCTGGTCATCGCGGCGACGCGATCATGCGGCTGGGCCTGCGCCTATTTGCCCGGGAATTTGTCGTCGATGCCCTTGACGTAGAAGTTCATGCTGAGGATCTGCCCATCGTCGAGATGGGTGCCGCCCTTGCACTCGACCGCCTTGCCGTCCTGGCCGACGACCGGACACTTGAACGGATGCAGCGTGCCGGCCGTGATCGCCGCTTCCGTCTTCTCGGCGAGCGCCTTCACGTCGTCCGGCATGTTGGTATAGGGCGCCATCACGACCAGCTTCGACTTGAGGCCGCCCCAGGTGTCGGTCGACGTCCACTTGCTGGCGAGCACATCGTTGGTGCGCTGCAGGTAGTACGGCGCCCAGTTGTCGATGATCGCGGTGAGCTGCGCTTTCGGACCGAACTTGATCATGTCGGAGTCCTGGCCGAACGCGTAGATGCCGCGCTGCGCCGCGATCTGCATCGCGGCCGGGCTGTCGGTGTGCTGCATGATCACGTCGGCGCCCTGGTCGGCGAGCGCCTTGGCGGCGTCCGCTTCCTTGCCGGGATCGAACCAGGTGTTCACCCAGATGATCTTGACCTTGATGTTCGGGTTGATGCTCTGCGCGCCGAGGATCGTCGCGTTGATGCCGGAGATGACTTCCGGGATCGGGAACGACGCGATGTAGCCGAGCACACCCTTCTTCGACACCTTGGCGGCGATTACGCCCTGGATGTAGCGGCCTTCGTAGAAGCGCCCCGAATAGGTGCTCATGTTCGGCGCGCGCTTGAAGCCGGTCGCGTGCTCGAAGAAGACCTTGGGATACTTCTTCGCCACCTTCAGGGTCGGGTCCATGTAGCCGAACGAGGTGGTGAAGATCAGCTTGTTGCCGGCGCGCGCGAGCTGCTCGATCGAGCGCTCCGCATCGGGGCCTTCGTTGACGTTCTCCAGATAGGTCGTCTCGATCTTGTCGCCGAGTGCCTTCACGAGGCCCTGCCGGCCGACCTCGTGCTGGTAGGTCCAGCCGAAATCGCCGACCGGACCGAGGTAGATGAATCCGACTTTCAGCTTCTCGGCCGCCGATGCGGTCGGGCCGGTCGCCGCGAGCGCCAGTGCGGCGGCCGCGGCAGTCATCAAGAGCTTTTTCATGGGTGTGGCTCCGGGTTCAGACGGGTGTCTCCTGGGTCCCCGGGCGCGCCGCCCGTCCGCGCGCGCCCATGGGTCGGTCCTTGCTCAGCGATCGGGCACGAACGCGGTGCCCAGGGACGCAGGCGCGGCCGACCCGGCGGTACCGCGCGTACGTGAAATCAAGACGAGAACGACGACCGTGGCAAGATAGGGCAGCGACGACATCAACTGCGACGGAATGCCGAGGCCGAGCGCCTGCGCGTGCAGCTGCATGATCGTCACGGCGCCGAACAGGTAGGCGCCGCCGACGAGACGGGCCGGCCGCCAGGAGGCGAACACCACAAGCGCAAGCGCGATCCAGCCGCGCCCCGCCGTCATGCCCGGAATGAAGAACGGCGTGTAGGCGAGCGGCAGGTAGGCCCCCGCGAGGCCCGCGCAGGCGCCGCCGAACAAGACGGCCAGCCAGCGAACCTTGAGCACCGGATAGCCGAGCGCATGCGCTGAGGCGTGGTTGTCGCCGATCGCCCGCAGCACGAGACCGACGCGGGTGCGGTAGAGAAACCACCAGATGCCGATCACCAGCAGGATCGAGAAATAGACGAAGGCATCCTGACCGAGCACGACACGACCGACGAACGGGACATTGCCGAGGTAGGAGAAATAGGCGCCAAGGACCGGGAGTGCGCTCAGGTTGTCGAGGAGGTGCGGCGCAAGCCCGATGCGCTGGCCGACGAAGCCCGCGCCGATGAGGCCGGACAGGCCAGTGCCGAGGATCGTCAGCGCAAGCCCGGTCGCGACCTGATTGACGGCGAGGCCCAGCGTCAGCACCGCGAACACGGCGGCGAGCGCGACACCGGCCACGATGCCGGCGAGCGCGCCGGCGAGCGTCGAGCCCGTCAGGTAGGCGCCCGCAAATCCAGAATGACTGTTGCCCGAGTTCGGCGGGTGTTGCGACGGATGTGACGAATGCGTCGAGGATACCGTTGTATGCGAGGAAGGGGATGCTGTAGCTGTATGCAGAGAGCAGGGCAGATATGGCCGGGGTGCACCAGGCTGGGCCGGCGATTGTGCGGACGGCCAGCGGGAGGATAATAGGGAGGTAGGCGCATGAGAGGAGAGCGATGAGGCCGTAGAGGTGCAGGATGCCGCTGAGGTGATCGATGGCGGCTTGGAGGCCCCGCTTGTCAGGTTTGCCGTTTGAGGGGTTTGTAGCTAGCAATTTGCCAAAGGCGTTACGGCTGCTTTCTTCGATGGGCTGGAAGATCAAGCGGGCGATGAGACTGCCGTAGTTGGATGCGAAAGCAAAGGCACCTTGGTCGGAGAGGCTGGCCAGGAAGGACAGGATGAGCGCATCGCCTTGGGTGAGGAGTTGCTTGAAGATTGATTGGGCGTAGAGTGTTCCGGCGAGATTTAGCAGCGGCTTTGAGAAGTAGGAGAAGATGTATGAGGGATTGTTCTCGACGGAGCTTAGGAGCATGGAAAACCTCTCTTTGGTGCTGGTGGGATATGCAGACTTGAGATAGAAGACCAAGAGCGATATGGCGTAAGTGCACTGCCCGACCGCGAATGGTAGTGCGGAAGGCTCCCAACCCAGACGTTGGGAGAGGAAGGCTGTCGAGCACGCAGCGAGGCACTTGAGGATCGCTGCCCTTGTCTCTGCTTGAGCGCGTGCTTTATAGAACAGGTTCTGCTGGATGATGACGAAACTTGGCTCTGAGAGTAGCTCGACAATGGTCGCGATGCCATACAACAAGAGACTGATTCCGAAATAGGGGCTTTCCAAGACTACCACGTCCGCTTGGTGGTACCAGCAATACCCGAATCCAAGCGTCAGGCATGAACCAAAGAAGACCACCAAGTATGACAAGTTGACAATAGACTGGCTCTGTACAGACTTTGTTTTCTCGACCTGGCCGTCATCTCTCTCTCGCCATCCACTTGTGCTGGCTGGCGTTGCAATGCCACCCGTAGACTCTCACGAGAGAAGTACAAAATAAATACGGAGAAGAGCTCAAGCTGAACAGCGATACCCAATAATTTAGGAGATAGAAACCGCAGCAAGACTTGGTTGCCAATGAAAGTCAGAGCACGAGAAGCCACCTGGATCAAGATCAGATATATAGTGCCGCTGGCGGTACCAGAGACAGTCTCGTGAACGTCTGGAGGCATTAAGTCTATGAGCGACCCTTGCTCGCCCCTCGACGGTCGAGTCTATACAAAACAACGAGAGCTGCAATGGGAGCTAGCGGGATAGTAGCTCTGCTGCGCGAAGGCCTGAAAGAAGTAGACGCTAAGATTGTATAAACCCAGACGTATCCTCAGTGGGTGTTGTAATGAGGACAACTGGCATCGCGGCAGACAACTTCATGAGCGGTGATGTCTAATTATGTAACCACAACTAGGACAACATATTGAAAGACCAACTATAGTTCCGATGAGTTGACCTTGCTCGCAGCGGACGTCCGTGAGTTAGATGTGAGAGTTCGAAGTTGATTGACCAAAATACCGTAAAATTTTCGAAACTGAAATGCACTCCAGTGACTCATATTCCCAATTCTCAAACAGACAACATTCGAAGTCTTTTCACACCAACAACTTGCGCTGCGTACAATACTGTTTCTGATATTCTAGATTCTCGATCATCAAACATGTCTCTCAAGTTCCTGGTTCTGCCCTGATTGCACGCCCCACTCACGCAACCCACAAAGGTGGCCAAGAAGGAGCAGATAATGGCAAAAGTCCACCTGTTGGACTATGTTGCAGGCAATATCAGATCCCTGGTCAATGCGATCGAGAAGTGTGGCTATGAAGTAGAATGGATCCGAAGCCCTGAAGACGTTCAAAATGCTGAGGTATGCCTATCGCTTCTCTGTTGAATACCCTATTTCTTACTAGCTTTGTCGTACGCTAATAGCATTTTCCTACTTGATGGTTCTACCGTATTTAATTTGCTTGGTCGATATCGCAATGCCTTTTCTCTGTCCCTCTATGCCACTGTTTAGCCCTAACCTTGCCCCTCCGACACAGAAACTCATCCTGCCAGGCGTCGGCCATTTCGGTCACTGCCTTTCCAGTCTCGCGACATCCGGTTACCTCCCAGCAATCCAGACACACATTGCAGCCGGCAAGCCGTTCTTCGGCATCTGCGTTGGCCTGCAGGCCCTTTTCTCCGGCTCCACTGAAGCCCCGGATGTCGCTGGTCTCGGCCTCATTCCCACAGAGCTCCATCGCTTCAGCTCTACCACTACCAGCGGCGGGCCGAAGAGCGTTCCGTGCATCGGATGGAACTCCGCTACAACAATTCACGATCCGGCCAAGGATGACTCAAGAAAGAGTTTCTACGGCCTAAGGCCAAATAGCAAGTACTACTACGTGCACAGCTACGCGGCGCCTTATGTGCCGGGACAGTTGGAAAGCCAAGGCTGGACTGTCGCGACGGCGACATATGGTGATGAGACATATGTAGGTGCGGTTGGGAAGGGGAATGTGTTTGCGACGCAGTTTCATCCCGAGAAGAGTGGTGCAGCGGGTTTGAGAGTGATCAAGGCGTTTCTAGAAGGCAGAGTGTGGCAGAGCCTACCCCAAGATGGAGAGCTAGGAATGAGTGGATCAGCTCTTGGCAAGACGGGAGGTGATGGCGGAAGCAACGGTCTTACAAGGAGGGTCATCGCGTGTCTTGACGTCCGCACCAACGATCAGGGCGATCTTGTTGTCACGAAAGGCGACCAGTATGATGTCCGCGAGAAGTCTGGAGACTCTGCAGTCAGGAATCTGGGTAAACCTGTTGAGATGGCACGGCGGTACTACGAGCAAGGTGCAGACGAAGTCACATTTCTCAACATCACATCCTTCGCAACTGTCCTATTGCCGACCTGCCAATGCTGGAGATCCTCAGGCGGACGAGCGAGACCGTGTTTGTGCCGCTGACGATTGGAGGTGGGATCAGAGATATGGTTGATCCAGCTTCTGGGGAGGAAGTGAGCGCGCTTAAGGTGGCAAAGTTGTATTTTGAGAGTGGAGCTGATAAGGTAAGTATTGGAAGCGACGCTGTCAGTGCGGCGGAGCATTATTACGCAAGCGGGAAACGGTTGAGTGGAAAGACGGCGATTGAGCAAATCTCCAAGGCCTACGGGGCGCAAGCTGTCGTGGTTAGTGTGGATCCGAAGAGGGTATTTGTTGGCGACCAAGCAGACACGACGCATCATACAATTGAGACTGCTTTCCCTGATTCAGGGGGGCGAAAGTTTGTCTGGTATGCTTGCACAGTCAGGGGTGGGAGAGAGCAGAGGGACCTCGACGTAAGACAACTGGTGCAAGCAGTTGAGGCGATGGGAGCGGGTGAGATTCTACTTAATGCCATCGACCGGGATGGGAGCAACCGAGCAATACGTATGCGTCAAGTAAAATACATACACGAC
>CAVPGG010000012.1:0-5130 GCA_963703755.1 uncultured Pseudomonadota bacterium | reverse complement strand
GCATGTGCGAGATGGAGGTCTTGTTCATCAGCTCGCCGACCGGGCCGTCCATCGGGATGGTGTAGCCGATCGGCGCCACGGTGCGGATCGTGTAGGAGCCGTCCGGCTTGCTGCGATAGAGGCCGCGCATCCACGGCTCGGTGACCTCGCGCTGCGCCTCGTAGAGGCCCTCGCCGTCGGTCTGCCACAGGTCGAGGCTGGCGCCGCCGACCGGCTGGCCGTCGAGGCCGCGCACCCGGCCGCTGACGAAGCACGGGATGCCGGGCGCGCCCTTGGCCATGTCGCCGCCGTCCGCGACCGCCGGCGAGTTCGGCACGTGGAACGGACCCTCGACGGTCGTCGGCGTCGCGCCGCTGTCGAGCCGATGGTTGATGGCGTCGACCAGCATGCTCACGCCCATCACGTCGGAGAACAGGATCACCTCCTGGCGCTTCTCGTCCGACATCTTGCCGGCGCGGGTGATGAAATCGATCGCCACCGCCCATTCGGCCTCGGTCAGCTCGACATCGCGCACGAAGCCGTGCAGGTGCTTGATCATCGATTGCATGATCTGCTTGAGGCGCGGATTGGGGACATCCTGCCAGCGCGCCAGCACGACGTTGGTGAGGTTCTTCTCGTTCACGTAGGGCATCGGTGTTCTCCCTTTCAATTCATCATCCCCGGCGCATGTCCTTATCGGCGAACCGGCACCCACTTCGCCGGGACATGCGCTAGCCGTTCAGCTCGCGCCGCACGATGGCGGCGCCGTCAACCATGGCCTTCATCTTAGCGAAAGCGACCGGCCTTGGCAGGTACTTCATGCCGCAATCGGGCGCGACCACGATGCGCTCGGCCGGCACGTGCGGCAGGGCGGCGCGGATGCGGGCCGCCACCGTCTGCGGCGTCTCGACCGTCAGGTCGGCGAGATCGATCACGCCGAGGATGATGTCCTTGGACGGCAGCTTTTTCAGGATGGCGAGGTCGAGCTTGGGCTGGGCGGCCTCGACCGATATCTGCTGCGCCGCGGAACCATCGAGCTCGGCCAGGAACGAATAGCCGCTCGGCTTGTCGTGCACGACGGCGGCGTAGCCGAAGCACAGATGCACCGCGACCGTGCCGGTGACGCCCTCGAGCGCGCGGTTGAGCACCTTGACGCCGTATTGCCGCGCCTTGTCGGGATGCTGCTGCATCCACGGCTCGTCGATCTGCACCACGTCGGCGCCGGCCGCGAACAGGTCCTTGATCTCGGCATTGACGGCGGCGGCATAGTCCATCGCCATGGTGACCGGGTCGCCGTAGAAGTCGTCCTGCGCCTGCATCGCCATGGTGAACGGGCCCGGCACCGTCGCCTTGACCCTGCGGTCGGTGTTGGCGCGCAGCAGCTCCACGTCGCGCACCTCGACGGGCCGGCGGCGGGTGATCTTAGCGGTGATGCGCGGCACCGGGATCGGCTTGCCGCTGCGGTTGAGGGTGGTGCCCGGGTTGTCGATGTCGACGCCGTCCAGCGCGGTGGCGAAGCGGTTGGAGTAGCTCTCACGGCGTTGCTCGCCGTCCGTGATGATGTCGAGGCCGGCGCGCTCCTGGTCGCCGATCGCGAGCAAGGTCGCGTCGTCCTGCGCGGCCTCGAGATGCGCGTCCTCGATGCGCCAGAGATCAGTCGCGCGCAGGCGCGGCACCTGCTTCGACAGCTTGGGCCGGTCGATCAGCCACTCGGGCTGCGGATAGGAGCCGACCAGGCAGGTGGGGAAGAGCATCGGGCACCCCGCGTCCGTCATGGCCGGGCTTTTCCCGGCTACACCTCTTAGCAGCGCCGCGCCCGGGAAACAAAGACGTTGGTGGCCGGGACTCGCGCCCTGCGGCGCCGACCGACCATGATGGAGAATTTGTCCTACCCTGCCCACTCGTCAGGCAGTTGCGTCACTATGGCCTGCTCGTTGGACAATGCCCATCGCGGACGCTGATGTCGGTCGCAAAAGGATTACCGCTCCAATCTGGGACTGTAAGATTTTACAGCAAGCCCCGCAGCTTCCCGCGAAGTAGAGCGGACAGCGTGAATGCGTCCGTGATAGTTCCGCTCTCAGCAGCCCTCAATGCTTCCGCGACCGGGAACCAACGAAATTCGATGTCCTCATTTCCATCTGAACTCGCGACCCCACCCTCGGGATTACACCGGGCCGCAAAGAGCTCAACTACCGTTGCAAATACAGCGGAGTTCGGATGCATTGGACCGAGAGGGATGAGCTCGATTGCATGCAATCCAGTCTCCTCGACCAATTCTCTCTTCGCCTCGCGCGAGGGATCGTCGCTGTCCCCGTAGCCTCGAGGTATCTCCCAAACGTCCCTGTCGATCGCGTAGCGATGCTGACGCACCAAACCGACGCCGCGAACTGAGATCGGAAGTACGGCAACTCCTGGCACACCCGTACCCTCTACGATTTTATTATAAAACCCTTGCGAGCCATTCGGAAACTGAACTCGATCAAAATATAGTTTTACCCACCGGTTCATTGGATCATCGTAAACCAGCCGCTTTTCGATTGTTCTGATCTCTGATGTCATATCATTGGCTTTCGATTTTGCGAATGGACTGAGCTCGTTCGATGATGCAACGCGCTGCCTGCTTGCGCTTTTCCACTTTTCCCAGCACTTTGTCTGCTGCCTTATCTATCTCGCCGCTCACGAGTGAACCAACAACTATCCCTAACAACGTGCTCAGCAATAACTCTCCCGAGGTTACTCCAATTGCGCCGCCAATCGCACCACCAGCTCCCGCCCCCATTTTGCCGCCGGCTCCCTTCATTATAGTTCGTAATCGTGGCGATACCCAAGGAGGCACCAAGCTTGCAACTTCAAATTTCTCAATTCTATCAACGGATTCAACAAGCTCATCGACTACTCTGCGAAGCCGCGAAATGTCATTTTCATCGTACCATTCCACCAGATTATTTTTGTGATCAGCGAGAAGACGATCAATGGTGGCCTTTGGAAGGCGACCAAGAGCGGCTGAGAAAGACGATGGGACATTAGCGGTCAATTCTGCGATAGCCTCTGAAGGACCACTTTCCAGTCTTTCATTTATCCAATCGTATAGAATCTGATCTCCACCGACGGGTCGGCTTCCAGGAAGCTCCGTTACCTCCACGCTTCCGCAGTCATGTTGCGCAGCCGCCGTATTATTGTACGCAGCGTTAAACCACGAATAGATGGTCGCTAAGTCCGCCTCTTCTTCGATATTGGCGCCAGTATAAGCCTCCTTGAGAATGCCAGTGATTGTACTACGGTAATTTCTCTCATGCCAAACACGCCGCTCGGCATCCAAACCCAATTCGGTGATTAGCGATTTATGAATTTCGGGCCTGCTTCCGGAAAGCCTTTTCTCCAACTCATGATTGAACGGAAACTTGGCTTGCCACGGCGAAACCGCAACGCGGCCACTCGTGGCCAGTTCAATCCATCTCGCCCAAGCGCTTTCGAGACGTTCAGCAGCAGTCCGGTCGAAGCCAATATCAACTAGAACTTTTCTTATTTTTCGCCAATGGTCTATTCCGGTTGATCGGTAGTCTTTAAGTAGAATTCTTATTCGCTCAGCCTCGTCGTCAGCACGATCGACGGGAAGGGAAGAAAATGCATACCCTCGAAGCCTTTCTTGATCACCTGATCGAAGGAACCCCAAGAGAGAATCCTCGAGAGTTGCAGCGCAAGTCTTGATCTCAAGACGTTCAAATGGCAATTCGTCAAATATTGGCTCTTCGGTGACGCCTAGAAAGAATACACCATCGAGCACCTGTGAATCCGTAAGAACCGTCGTGCGGCACAACAGAGAAGTCCAACCGTAGTCGCGCCAGATAGTGATTTGTCAGATCTTTGTCTCCCCACGACAAATTCGCCGCTTGTCGAATGGAATCGTAGACATCGGCAAAGAACCGCGAAGGATGAGCTTCACTCACACTCGCCTCCACCATCGCCTCAAGCGTCCTATTCTACCCTACCCGGCCCACCATTTCGAGAACTGCACCGCCACCGCCTGCTCGTAGGGCAGCGGCCCCTTGAGGATGCCGATGTCGCGGCAGAACTGGGCCATGCCGGCGACGAAGTCGCGTGAGATGGTGGGATCGTAATAGGGCAGATCGCGGCGGATCAGCTCGGCGATCAAGTCCGCCTCGGACGGCGGAAAGAGCTTTTTGCCGATGCCGGTCGCGAGCGTCGGGTCCTGCTTCAGCGCGCGTTGCGTCTTCACCAAGGCGCGCACGGCCGCACGCGCCACATCCGGCTTCTCGGCGATGAGCTTGTCGGTCGTCGCAATCGACGCCATGGTGTAGTTGAAGCACGGCTTCGGCCCGTCGCCGCGGCGGACGTCGAGCACCATGGTGCCGACGCCGCGGCGCACCGCGACCTCGGCGCCCATGCCGTTCGCCCAGAAGCCGTCGATCTTGCGCTCCTCCATGGCGCGCGCTGCCGTGACGCCGAAGTTGACGCCGGCGCCCTGCATACCGGGCACCGGCGCGATCTTCACCTGGTCGCGGGCGAGGTCGATGCCGGCTTCCTGCAGCAGGCGGCGCAAGCCCATCTCGACCCAGGGCGCGGCGCCGATGCTGCGGCCCTTCACGGCCGCGATGTCGCCGCGCCTGGCGGCGAAATCCTTGTGCAGGATCAGGAACCAGTACATGCCCTGCGCCTGCGCGCCGATGAGCTTCACGCCGTGGAATTCCGGAAAGGCCGCAAGCGCCGAATGAGCCGAGCCGCCGACGAACTCGACCGCGCCGTCGCGCAGCGCCGCGTAGCACTTGTCGACCGGATAGATCATCTCGAGCTCGACATCGAGGCCCTCGTCCTTGAAGCAGCCGATTCCGATCGCGGCGATCGCCGGGAAGTACGAGTTGGAGATCATGTCCGGGATGGCGAGCTTCATGTGACGTTTCCTCTTGTTCCTCCGTCATCGCCCGCGAAAGCGGGCGATCCAGTAATCACCGTAAGCGCCGTGATTACTGGATGCCCCGCTTGCGCGGGGCATGACGCCGAATGGGTGGGAACGTGATTGGCTCACGCAAGCGCATGCTCGATCCATGCCGCCGTCGCGAAAGCGTCGGCGTCGCGGTGCTCGAAGCCGACGACCTGCAGGCCGAGCGGCAGGCCTTCGTCGCGCAAGAGCGG
>CAVPGG010000011.1:0-8845 GCA_963703755.1 uncultured Pseudomonadota bacterium | reverse complement strand
GTGGGATCGAATTCCGCTCGGAGAGTTTCTGTTAAGGTGCTGGTAATAAAGCGGAAAGAGTCCCTACGGAAAGCGGGACGCGGCAGGTTGGGGCATGTGACAGGCGCGTGATTTTTGTGCAACACCTGTCTGAAAACCGCGCGCAGCCTGCTGTGGGAAGCCCCCTTATTCATTGCTTGTGCAAGCCCGGCCACTAATGTGGCAAATGCGACGGAGGGGGCATCCCCGGGTCGCCCTGTCCGGCGTCGGACTTGCTGGAAGCGGCACAATCGCCGACCAAAGGAGGTCAAGCGTCGGAGAGTTACGGGGATCAAGGGGACCTTTTCGGGTGCAGGCGCACTCTCACGGAACCCTCCCAAGAGGAAAAGTCTAACTGGAGGTTCAAATGAAGATGGTGAAAAGCCTTCTCCTCGGCTCGGCGGCGGGTCTCGTCGCCGTGGCTGGGGCGCAGGCCGCCGATCTTCCCGTAAAGGCCAAGCCGGTCGAATACGTGAAGGTCTGCAGCCTGTACGGGGCTGGCTTCTGGTACGTGCCGGGGACGGACACGTGCTTGAAGATCGGCTCTTATATCCGCGAGCAAGTGCAGTGGAACGCCGAAGGCGGCGGCATTCCGATCGGGTTCGGCTCGACGGACCCGGCCGCGGGCGGCCGGTTTGATCGGACCGACACCAGCCAGCTGTCGATGCGTACCCGCGTCGGCATCTCGGTCGATCTGCGCACGCAGACCGAATACGGCACGCTGCGGTCGTACCTCGAAGGCGGGTTTCAGACGAGTTCGACCGTCGGCTCGGCGCCGACCAATGACGTGGTCTACTTCGACCGCGGCTTCATCCAGTTCGCCGGCATCACGGCGGGCCGCATCCGCTCGTACTTCGACATCAACTCGATGGCTCCGTATTCGTACCTCAACACCCGCGTCTCCGGTGACTCCGGCGCGCTGGGCCTGTGGGGCATCGCCTACACGGCGCAGTTCGGCAACGGCATCTCGGCCACCCTCTCGTTCGAGGACGGCGGCTCGAGCTCGCAGGGCAACAACGGCGGCCAGAGCTCGGCGCGTGGTCATTTCGTGACCAACATGTCGATGGCGAGCCAGTGGGGCCTCGGCACCACCTCGTATGACAACGAGGGCTGGAAGTTCCCGGACGTGGTCGGCGCACTGCGCATCGATCAGGCCTGGGGCTATGCACAGGTTGCGGCGGCGTTGCATGACGCCAGCGCCGGCTACTACCAGACCGGTGGTACCGCGCTTGCGGCCGGCATCCAGAACAACGGTCATCCGTCGGATGCCTGGGGCTGGGCGGTCACGGGCGGCTTCACGTTGAACAACGTCCTCGGCATGAAGGGCGATCAGTTCGGCATGCAGGCGGTCTACTCGGTCGGCGCCGCCGGCTATGCGACCCGCGCCACCGGCGCCTCGCAGATCTACGCCGGGAACATGTCGGCCGGCTTGAGCTGGATCACCGATGGTGTGTTCACCACCGGTTCGTCAGTCGCGCTGACCTCGGTATGGGGCATCAACGGGTTCTATCAACACTTCTGGAACCCGAAGTGGCGCACCTCGATCCATGGCGGCTACGAGGAAGTCGACTACAGCGGCACCGCCACCGCGATGATCTGCCCGGCGGGCGGCGCTTCGCCGGTTGCGATTGGCACGGCGCTCACTGGCCTCACGAACTGCTCGCCGAACAACAGCTGGTGGGAAGTCGGCACCCGGACGCAGTGGAATCCGCATCCGGATCTCGACATCGGCGTCAACGTCGTGTGGGACCACCTGAACACGGCCTTTGCCGGGACGGCGACCCTCGCCGCCAACGGCGCGCGTCCGGGCGGCGTCTACGCGATCTCGAACCAGGACACTGTCAGCGCCTTCTTCCGCATCCAGAGGAACTTCCTCCCGTAATCGTCCCATCACGGTTGGTTGGTCTTTCGAAGCCTCCGGCGGTTGGTCCGCCGGGGGTTTTTCTTTGCCGGGAAGTCCGCTACGAGCGGGCCGCACGGGTGCGCCGCGAGAGCTCGGTAAGAGGCTGCGGTGCCCGCGAGGACGGTGGAGCATGGCGTTCGGCGAGAGCGGCTTCGTGCGCCCGGCGGGACGCCGGCGATGAATCGCAAGGAGCGGCGCGCCGCGGGGTGGCAAGGCGGCGAGATCGCCACACTGCTCGCCCCTGCGGTCCGCCATCACCAGGCCGGCGAGCTTGTCCAGGCGGAGGCGGGATATCGCGCCGTCCTCGCGCGCGACCCGCGTCACGCTCGCGCGCTCTACTATCTCGGCGTCGTCTGCGCGCACACGGGACGTTTCGATGCCGCGCGCGATCTGATCGGACAAGCTGCAGCGCTCGATCCGCGCAATGCCGAGCTGCGCTACAACCTCGGCGCGGCGCATCATGGCGCCGGCCGCCTCGACGACGCGATCGCGGAATATCGCCACGCGATCGCGCTCAACCCCCGCTATGCCGAGGCGCACATGAACCTCGGCAATGCGCTTGCGGCGCGCGATGACGCGGTTGGCGCCGTCGGTTGCTATGACGCCGTGCTGGCGCTCGATCAGGCGTCGGCCGCCGCGCACTACAATGCCGCCAACGTGCTGGCACGCGCCGGCGACCTCGCCGCCGCGACGGCGCGCTACCGGCAGGCGATCGCGCTGGCGCCGCATCTCGCCGAAGCGCACAACAACCTCGGCAACGTCCTGCGCGGCCAGGATCAGGCCGCAGACGCCGAGGCCGCCTACCGCCGCGCCCTGGCGTTGCAGCCCGATTATGTGGACGCCCACAACAATCTCGGCACCATCCTGATCGCGCACGGCGCCGCCGAGGAGGCAATTTCCCACTACCGCGCCGCCGTGCGGGCGCGGCCGGACTTCGCCGAGGCGCACAGCAATCTCGGCCTCGCGCTCTTTCGCGCCGGGCAGCCCGGCGAGGCGGTCACGCATTTCGAGCGGGCCGCGGCGCTCGATCCGCATTCGGTCGAGGCTTACCTCAACCTAGCGCGCCAGCTCTATGCGGCCGGCGACGTTGCGGGTGCGAGCGAGGTTGTGGCGCGCGCGCTGCGCGTCAAGGAGACGCCCGACGCACGATACCTGTTCGCGATCTATGCGGGTGCGCTGCCGGACGGCGAGGCGGCCGAGCGCCACCGCGACGCGATCGCGCGGGCGTTGCGCGAAGGCTGGGCGCCGGCGGGCGAGCTCGAGCGCGTGAGCGCGCGGCTCGTCCGGCGCAATCCCGCCGTCGCTGCCGCGCTCCCCGGCATTGCCGGATCTGGGCGCGCGCCCGATCTCGCGCTGTTTGCCGGCGTTGCCGACGACCGTCTGCTGCGCAGCCTGATGGCGACGGCGCGAATCTGCGATCCCGACCTCGAGCGCCTGCTCACGGCGGCGCGCTACGCGATGCTCGCGGCGTCGGCGTCAGGGGCAGCCGAGCTTCCCGGACCGATGCTCGACTTCGCCGCCGACCTCGCACGCCAGTGCTTCGTCAACGAGTACGTCTTTGCCGAGAGCGCGGCGGAATGCGCGGCGGCGGAGTGCCTCGCCGCCGCGGTCGTGCGCCGGCTCGATGCCGACGAGGAGATCGCCGCCGCGGCACTGGTTGCGCTTGCCTGCTATCGGCCGCTGCACGCGGTCGCGGGCGCGCCGCGCTGGCTGTCGCGGCGTTGGCCTGATGTCGTCGATGGCTTGCTCACCCAGCAGGTGCGCGAGCCGGCCGAGGAGGGGGCGATCGCCGCCGCACTCCCGGCACTGACCGCGATCGATGATGCGGTCTCGCGCCGCGTACGCGACCAATACGAGGCGAATCCCTATCCGCGCTGGGTTGCGCCGATGCCACCGGTGACGGCCGCCGCGCTCGGCGAGCATCTGCGTCGGAAATTTCCGCTCGCGCCGCTGCGCCCGCCCACGGCGGCCGAGGCCAACGTCCTGATCGCCGGCTGCGGGACCGGCGCGCACGCGATCGACATCTGTCGCCGCATCCGCGGCGCGCGGGTGCTGGCAATCGATCTAAGCCGCGCCAGCCTCGCCTATGCGGCGCGCAGGAGCCGCGCGCTCGGGCTTCCGATCGACTACGCGCAGGCCGATATCCTCAAGCTTGCGGAGCTGGACCGCGCCTTCGACCTCATCGAGGTGAGCGGCGTGCTGCATCACCTGGCCGATCCTTTCGCCGGCTGGCGCATCCTGCTGGCGCGGCTCAAGCCCGCGGGCGTCATGTCGGTCGGCCTGTACAGCAAGCTCGCGCGGGTCGACATCAATGCCGCGCGCGCCTTCATCGCCGAGCGCGGCTACGCGGCGGGCGCCGACGGCATTCGCCGCTGCCGTCAGGACATCCTGGCGTCCACGCCCGGCGCGCCGGGGCGGACCGCGATCCAGTCAGGCGACTTCTATTCCGTGAGCGGATGCCGCGACCTTCTGTTCCATGTGCAGGAGCATCAGCATACGCTGCCCGAGATCGCGACGTTCCTCGCCGAGCAGGATCTGCAGTTCCTCGGCTTCGAAATCGACCAGCGCGTGCTCGGCGCCTATCTGGCAGGCAATCCTGAGGATCCGGCCGCCACCGACCTCGATCGCTGGCACCGCTTCGAGCTCGACAATCCCGGCGTATTCGCCGGAATGTACCAGTTCGCGATACAGAGACGCTGACCGTCATGTTTCGACGAAAGCCTGCCGGGGTGCACGCGGGCTCGCCGGCAAGAACACGCACCAAATGAAGAAAAGTCAGCCCGCGTGACGGCGCTCGCATTCGGCAATGAAGGCCGCGATCGGCGCGATCGTCGCCGGCTCGGCGAGCAGGGGCGCGTGGCCCTGGTCGGGGACCTCGACGACCGTGGTCTCGCGCCGGCGCGCCCGCATGGCCTCGAGCGTCGCGGTCGAGAGAATGTCCGAATTGGCGCCGCGGATAACCATCAGGGGCGCGTGGGCGAGCGCATCGAACTGCGGCCACCGCGCCGGCAATGGCTGGTCGGGATCGAACGTCGCGAGCGTCTGCGCAAGCTGGGGATCGTGCGAAGGCGCGAGCTCGCCGTCGCGCTCGCGCCAGGTGCGGTGCGCGGAGGCGAGCCAGTCCGCCTCGCCGAGCCGCGGAAACTGGCTGGCGAACAGGCGGCGCAGGACGTCCGCTCCTTGGGCGAAATCGCGCGGCTGCGGCAGCTTGCCGACATAGCTCTTGATGCGCATGAGGCCTTGCGGCTCGATCGCGGGCCCGATGTCGTTGAGCACGATGCCGGCAATCACCGCCGGCCGCTTCGCGGCGAGCATCATCGCGATCAGGCCGCCGCGCGAGGTGCCGATGAACACGGCGAATTCGATCGCGCGGGCGATGAGCACGGCGAGGAGGTCGGCAAGCTCGACTGGAATCGAATAATTGCCCGGGTCGCGGTCGTGCTCGGAAAGGCCGCGGCCGCGATAGTCGACCGCGAGCACGCGGCGCGGATGCTTCGCATCGCCGGCGAGTGCCGCGGCCAGCGGATCGAAATCCGCGGTGGTGCGGGCAAGGCCGGGGAGGCACACGACCGGCAGGCCGGCCGCGATGCGCTCGCCGTATTCGCGCACGTGCAGCCGCAGGCCGTCCTGCGCGGTCACGTAGTGGTCGGCGACGACGGCCATCGGTCGCTTTCTGGCGGGCGGGAAAACGCGCGGGGCCTGTCGCGTGCCTCGATCAATCGGTCGGCAGGCCGCGGTGCAGGTCGGCCTCGATCATGAGCTTGCTGCCGCCGCCGAAGCGCACGCGATAGACCTGCAGGTTCTCCAGGATCCGCTCGACATAGTTGCGCGTCTCGGAGAACGGAATGCGCTCGACCCAGTCGACCGGGTCGACGCGCGGATCGCGCGGGTCGCCGTAGCGCTCGATCCACTCCTTCACGCGGCCGGCGCCCGCATTGTAGCCCGCGAAAGCCAGAATGTAGGAGCCGCGATAGCGCGCAATGTCGTCGCCGAGCTCGGCGGCGCCCATCTGCATGTTGTAGACGGTGTCGTGCAGCAGGCGGTGCTGGTCGAACGAGACGCGGAATTTCTTGGCGATGTAGCGGCCGGCGTCGGGCGTGACCTGCATGAGGCCGAGCGCCTTCGCGCTCGACACGGTCTTCGGGTTGAAGGCGCTCTCCTGCCGTGCGATCGAGTAGACGACGGCGGGCTCGACGGCCGGGCCGATCGCGCTGTAGCGCGGCAGCCCGCCGACCGGGAAGGCATATTCGTCGAACGGAAAGCCGCGGCCGAGCGCGATCTTGCCGATCAGCAGGACCGAGCGGGCGTCGCCGTTCTTCTCGGCGATCGCGGCGAGCGCCGCGAGCGCGGCCTGGTCCGTCGACTTGTCGGCGAGGTCGGCGACGAAGGGCGCGACGAAATCCCGCTCTCCGACTGCGTAGAGGAGCTCGGCGGCGCGCACCACCTCGAGGCGCGCCACGGCCGCGCCACGCTCGCCTGCGAGCGCCGGCGGGGCCGCGAAGGCGATCTCGCTGTGGCCGAGCCGGGCGCGGGCGAGCTGGCCGTAATAGGCCGTGCTGTAGCGCGCGGCCGCCTCGTAGTAGGCGCGCGCCTCCTGCGGCTTGTTGGCCGCCTCGGCCGTGCGGCCGAGCCAGTAGCCGGCGCGCGAGATCGTGATCGGATTGGCATTGCCTTCGGCGACGCGGGCGAAATGCCGCGCTGCGACCGCGGGCTCGTGCAGGAACCGCAGCGCGATCCAGCCCGCCGTGAACTCGTGCTCGGCGCGATAATTGTCCCGCGCGGGCGTCGCGGCGTCGCGCACGACCGCATAGGCGGTCCTGGCGTCGCCGGCATCGAGCAGCTTGCGGGCGACCAGCCGGCGCTCGATCCACCACTCGTCGGTGTCGCGCAACAGCGCCCGATCGCGCGGCGCCGTGAGCATCATGGCGCCGGCCTCGGCGATCTTGTCGTGCTGTCGCAGCCAGCGGATGTGGGCGAAGAGGTAGCCCGCGTCGTGGCGCGCGGCAGCCGGCACCGCGTCGAGCTGGGACTTGGCGTTGTGCGCATTGGCCATCACGGCGATGCGTGCCTTGGCGATCGCGGGCTCGTCGCCGCCGAGCCGGCGCGCGGCGCGCAGGCCGGCGTCGAAGTCCTCGGTGACGTAAAGGCTGCGGTCCATGCGCGCCTTCTCGTCGGTGCGGGTGATGAGGCTGCCGAAGATGTCGAGCGCCTGGCCCTCGATCTCTTGCGAGAATGAGTCGAGGCGCCAGGCCTCGCGCGCATAGGCCTGCGCGCCGGCGCTGTCGCCGTCGTTGAGCAGCGCGCGCGCGAGCGCGAAGCGGCCCTTCGGGCTCAGCGGCTTGCTGTTGGCGAAATAGGCGCGCACGGTCGCCGACGCGGCGCGCTCCTGCCACAGCATCTCCTCGGCGCGGCGGCGCAGCGTGACGATGCTCGGCCAGCCCGGATTGGCGGCGATGAAGGCGTTGTAGCGCGCGAAGTCGACGTTGTTGTCGTCGCTGCGCAGGATCACCCATTCGACCAGCTTGCGGGCGAGCGGGTCGGATATGCCGCGCTCGACCGCGGTCGCCTCCTCGATCTTGCCGTGGCGCACGAGGCCGATCGCCTGCTTGACGGAATCGACATCGGCCGCCGACGTCTCGGCTGTCGGCGCGCCGGCCAGCGGAATGCCGGACGTTGCGGGCAGGGCGTGCGCGAACGGTGCCGCCGTGGGCGGTTCCAGGCGCGCCGTGGCCGACGCGTGCCGCGGCGGTTCGAGGCTGCGGGTGGTCGCCGCCAGCGCCGGACGGGCGTGCGGCGGCTTATGCTTGGAATGGTCGTCGCGCGTGTCAGCGACTTTCGCGGGCTTCTTCTCGACGTGCGATTTCTTGTTCGCGGCGTGCGTATCTGCGGGCTTGTCCGATTTCTTCTCCGCCTTCTTTTCCGATTTCTTCTCGGACTTCTTTTCCGACTTTTGTTCGGCCTTCGGGGCCGGTTTGGCGCGAGCCTTGCGGTTCTTGGCGTCGGTCTTCGCGTCCGTCTTGTCGTCCGGCTTGGTTTGCGCCCGCGCAGGTGCGAGCGGCGCAAGGGCCATGAGCGCCACGAGGACCCCGGATAGCGCCATGCGGTGCAATCTAGTCAAAGGCGCGAGCCCTCCCGGCCGAATCACGTCGCGGCAGTCAACCTATTGCGTTGATAAAATTGACGAAAGCCTAATCGAGCGCAATCGTGGCGATGTTGAGACCGGGACGTCCGGGAACCCGGGCGGTTCACGAAAATCGTTAGGCGTCATCGCGGAAATTCGTTAGTCTTGCGGGCGAAAAGCTATTATCGGAGCGGTGTTTTCACCGCTATCCGCGCCGGGGAGACCGCCATGGCCGCCAAGACCAGTTTTCGGGGTTCGTTCACAGCGCTCGTGACCCCGTTCAAGAACGGTTCGGTCGACGAGCAGGCATTTCGCCACCTCGTCGAGTGGCAGATCGCCGAGGGCACCAACGGGCTCGTACCGATGGGCACCACCGGCGAGAGCCCGACGCTCTCGCACGCGGAGCACAAGCAGGTGGTCGAATGGTGCATCGACCAGGCCAAAGAGCGGGTGCCGGTGGTCGCGGGCGCCGGCTCGAACTCGACGCGTGAGGCGGTCGAGCTCGCGCGGCACGCCGAGCACGCGGGCGCGGACGCCGTCCTGGTGGTGACGCCCTATTACAACAAGCCGACGCAAGAGGGGCTGTATCAGCACTTCAAGGCGATCAATGACGCCATCGGCATCCCGATCATCATGTATAACATCCCGGGGCGCTCGGTGATCGACATGTCGGTCGACACCATGCAGCGCCTCTACGAGCTCAAGAACATCGCCGGCGTGAAGGTTGCGACCTCCAGCATGACGCGCGTCTCGGATCAGCGCGCCGCCAGCAATACGATGAAGTCGAGCAGACCTGCACAACA
>CAVPGG010000010.1:0-8005 GCA_963703755.1 uncultured Pseudomonadota bacterium | reverse complement strand
TTCTCAAAATGATCCCTCGTATTTGGTTTAAAATGCAAAAGTCTTTAGAAAGCACTTGGAAATTGGGATTATATGTTTCATTGTGTTGATATGAAAACTGGTGATCTGGTTGATCAGTTTTGTTCCTATATTAATGCAGCACTTGGTGAAAGCATATCAATTAAGAAAACAAAAAATTGAATAGATTAACTGGAATAAATATATCGATTAAAATTGGAAGAAAAAAAAGCTTATCAGAATTTAATTAAAAATGCCGACAATAATTCAAGCAATCAAAGAATCGTATAAAGGTATAAACGTAAAATTAAAATTTAAGACAGAAAAGAAAAAGAAAAAGAAAAAAATTAATTATGGATACATCTAGAGAAATTGAAATCACGTAATCCTCGTGATATTGGAGGCGTTTATGAATGTGATGAAGATATCTTTATAAAATCCGCCTGTCTATTTATATTAAAAATCAAAATGGTGATTTGGTTGGTGGTAAAGAAGCTGAACAAGTCTGGATTGACGCATTCAGAAAATTAGGACTTGAAAGCTTAGATTTTAATGATTTTGATACCAACTTTTATGAGAATATTAATCAGGAAGTCGAAATAATTTTTTAAAGCTCAAACAGTTGTAATTTAGAATTAAATCAACCTATTTCATTAGTTCAAGAAAGTTAAGTGTTTAAAATGGTAGAGCAGGGGGAATTGATGGTCGCGTCGCGGCCGCGCTCGTCGCCGGCGGGCTGCGATCGCGCCTTGCGGCAACCCCGGAGACCGCGGCGCTATGGTCGAAGGTGTCCTGGCAGATCCGCCGCATGGTCGTGCTGATGTGCGGCGCATTGGTGCCGGGAATGCTGCTGTGGATCGCCTTCGACATCAAAGGCGGCCCGATCATCACCACCTTGAAATGGATCGGCTTCGCGGCCGTCGCGGCGAGCACGGCCCATACGGCGCGGCGATACCGCGGCTCGTCGCCGCCGCGATCGAACGCCACCTCGGACAGATAAGGCTTCCGCTCAGATGATCCCCATCGCTTTGAGCTTTGCGATCTCGCTGGCCACCGCGTCGAGACCGGCATTGACGTAGATGATTTGGAGCCGCTCGGCGCTGAAATAGCTGAGGACCGGATTGCGATATTTCGTGTTGTAGGCGGCACGCTGGTTGGAGTCATAGCCGAATTTCGGCGCGAGCGTCGCGAGCAGCTGCTGGGCCTGCACGATGGCCGGAGTGGAGAACACAGCGTCAGCATCCGACAGATTGTGCAATGCATACTCGACGAGGAGATTGCCTTGGTTCGGCAGGGACGCCTGGATATTGAGAGTGCCTTGCTTGCGCAGCACGGGCAGGCGCAGGCGGTCGCGCGCATCCTTGATCAGATAGCCGGCCGCGATTGGATCGATGCGAGCGATGATCGCAGCAGCGCGCAGCCAGTTGACGACCTTGAACTCGTTCCCCCGAGTTGGGGCAACGTGCGCTGACGCTTGCGTCACCACGAAGGCCGGTGGCAGCTTGCGGGCCATGCTTTCCGCGAGTGCGATCATATGGTGGGCTGGCGTCTTGGAATTGCCTGGCCCGCCGTAGTCATCGGTCTTGCCGTTGCCGCCGAAGGCTATCTCGGCGAATTCAGTGCCGTCCTCGTTCCACTGAAACACTATCGTTTTCGCCCAATCGTGCCAGACTGGCGCGGCGATGATGAGGTCCTGATCGATCGCGACGGCAGACTGGCCGGGGGGCGGAGGCGCGTTGGCAATCTCGGCGAGACCGTTCGCAGCGGTGCTGCCAAAAATCCTGCGATAGTTGTCGGCAAGGCTGAGGCTGGCCGAAAGATTGACCGCGACATGGACCGCCAAACCACCTGGGTAAGAGTGGTGGTTGTCGCCTGCCGGCGCGGTCGCGTAGGGCTGCGGCAGATGCGGGCAGGTGCTGCCCTCATCCGCAAGCGGCGGGAAAATGCCCGCCCTAAGGCCGCCCGATATCGCCCTCTCCTCGGCCGCATCGACCAGCCCCTGGACGAGCAATTCCCGCACAATCTCGGCCTTGTTCGCTTCGGTCAAGTGGGCACGGTGTGCAAGGCATGTGAGCGGATTGGTCGCTGCATCAAGCGTGGCGGCACGCAGGGCCGGGTCGATGATCTGGGCAATACGCTGCGTGATCAGGGCCATCGCCGAGTTCACCAGAGGGGAGCGGGATGCAAGCTGCTGTGCAGCCTGATTGCCGGCACCGAGGACGGTTTGATCAGCTCCATGGCTCGCCGTCGGTGCCGCCATTGCAAGGGACAGCAAGACGGCCGCAGCGAGCCTGATGTGTAGCGACAGGAAAGAGGTCAATTCAGTACGATTCCGCTCGCCCTGATGGCCTTGGCCCATTTTACGATCTCGCTCTTGAAGAATTCTTCCAGATATTCCCGCGACCGGCGCTCGGGCGGGACCAGTTCTGCCCCGACCCTCGTCATTTGCTCCTGGACGGCTCGAGTGTTCATTGCTGCGACGATGGCCTCGTTCAGCTTGCGGACGATTGCCGTCGGCGTGGCCTTGGGTAGGGCGACCGCGTACCAGTTCGACGCGTCGAAGTCGGCGAGGCCCTGCTCATGCGCCGAGGCGAGATCCGGCAAACTCGGCGAGCGGTCGCGCGTCAGGACTGCGATCGGCCTGATCGCATGGCTCGCTATATGCGGCATGGCCAGCACGTTGACGGCACATTGATAATCGATCCGGCCGGCAACCAGATCCTGCATCGCAGGTCCGCCTCCGCGATAGGGAACGTGCGTGACGTCCACCCCGATGGCAGCGTTGAGCATGACGCAGGCGAGATGAACGGCCGAGCCGGCGCCGGCCGAGCCATACCGCATCTGCTCCCGGTTGGCCTTTGCATAGGCAATGAACTCCTGCAGATTTAGCACGGACAAATCCTTGCGCGCGACTAGCACCATCGGCTGCGCGGCGACGAGCGCGACGGGCGCAAAATCGGTCATGGTGTCGTAGAGCGCATGCCCGTGGAGCCTTTGCCTCCGCGCGAAGATGCCGCTGCCCCCAAAGATGAATCGATAGCCGTCGGGCGTGGCGTTGGCGACGCGGCTCGCGCCCGTCATGCCGCCCGCGCCACCGACATTCTCGACGATTACCGGCTGACCAAGTACGCGCGATAGTCCCGCCGTCAGCACACGCGCGATCGGGTCAACACTGCCGCCGGGGGCGAATGGCACGACCATGGTCATCGGACGGCTCGGCCAGCGCTCTGTCGCGGCGCATATTGGCGCGAGAATTTCAAAGGTCATGGCGATCAAGGTCGCATTGCGCAGAAAGGCTCGACTGCTCATGGTTTCCTTGCCGTCAGCCAACGGGAGCGAATTCAATTGAACAATATTAGAGGCGGCGAACGCCGGGAAATGATATTGCCTAATCGCGCCATATCGATCCCGATATATGGGGGTGGGACGTGCCATGGGCCGGATCAATCACACCGAACGCCGTCTCAAGCTGCACGATCTGCGCGTACTCATGTCGGTAGCCGAGGCGGGAAGCATGGCCAAGGCGGCAGGGCACCTCGGCACCTCCCAACCGGCGATCTCCCGATCCATTGCCGACCTTGAGCATATGCTCGGCGTTCGTCTCCTTGAACGCAGTCCATTGGGCGTCGAGCCGACGCAATACGGCCGCGCCATCATCAGCCGCGGCATCGCAGTGTTCGACGAGCTTCGGCAGGGCGTGAAGGACATCGAGTTTCTTGCCGACCCGACCGCGGGCGAGATCCGAATCGGCTGCCCCGAGGCGATCGCGACCGGACCCATCCTCGCCGCAATCAACCAGCTCACGCGACGTCACCCGGGCATCGTCTTCCACATCACGACCAGCAGCGCACCTTCGATCTACCGCGGACTTATGCAGCGCACATTGGACGTTGGCATCATGCGGGTGGTCGAATCGCTCGACCAAGGTGCCCTGCGCGTCGAGACTTTGTACGACGATACCCTGGTCATCGCCGCGGGCGCGCGCAATCCATTGACGCGACGGCGCAGCATAGAGCTCGCCGAGCTGGTGCACCAACGTTGGGTGATGCAGTCGCCCGATAGCTATACGACGATGCTGGCAACGGAGGTGTTCCGCGAGAGCGGATTGGAGCCGCCGCACGCGACCGTCATTACGTCGTCGCAGAATCTGCGCAATCGGCTGCTGGTGACTGGTGACTTTCTCACATTCACGCATGGTCTTGCGCTCGCCGAGGCGAGCAGGCCCGCGACTATCAGGCCCCTGCCTGTGGTCATGCCAAACACACGCCGACCGATTGCGTTCGTCACGTTGAAAAAGCGCGTGCTCAGCCCGCTCGCCGAATACTTTATCGAACGCATGCGAGTGGTCGCCAAGCCACTCACAAGGAGATGAACTCGGCCACCTCGCGATGCGTGGTCACGTCATTGTCGGCAAGCGTCGCCGCCGTGATGGGTCGTTCTATTTCGGGCAGATATACCCCGGCCCCTCCGGCGCCTTGAAGCAGCCGACGGAGGTCGGGATGACGTGCTTGGGCAGCCACAGCACGACCTGCGGGAAGTAGATCGTGAAGGCGATGGTCGCGAAGAAGACGACGTAGATCGGCAAGGCGGCGCGCAGCGCTTGGGAGAAGCGCACGCCGACGAATTTCGACGCCATCAGCAGCACGAGGCCGTAGGGCGGCGTGATCAGGCCGAAGGCGAGCGTCGCGATCAGCACCACGCCCATGTGCACGGGGTTGATGTTGCCGGCCTGGGTGAGCGTGTTCACCAGCGGCATGAAGATGATGATGGTCGGCACCGGCTCGATGAAGTCGCCGATGATGGTGAACAGCAGGACCAGGAGCAGCATCAGGTAGTGCGGATCGTTGCCCGCGACCGCGATGATCCAGTCGGAGATCACGATGGCGCCGCGCATGTAGGCGAGCATCCAGCCGAACGCGTTGGCGGCGCCGATGGTGATCAGCGGCAGCGAGAAGATCAGCCCGGCGAGGCAGAAGTCGTAGGGCAGCTTGCGCAGGTGCCGGCGGTTCAGCGCCGGGATGATGACGACGATGATCCAGGCGACCGCGACGACGCCGGCCTCGGTCGGCGTGAACCAGCCCGTGAGGATGCCGCCGAGCAGGATGACCGGGATCATCAGCGGCAGCGCCGCGTCCCGGGCGGCGCCCATCAGCTCCCCGAACGGCGCCCGCGCCCGCCGCCGGCCGGGCGGCCCGAAGAAGTAGCAGTAGATCATCAGGCCGAAGCCGATCATCAGGCCCGGAACGGCACCGGCCATGAACAGCCCGGCGATCGACACGTTGCCGACCGCGCCATAGACGACCGCCGTGATGCTGGGCGGCACCAGCGCCGCGATCGTCGACGCGGCCGCGATGATCGCGGCGATGAACGGCGGGCTGTAGCCTTCGTCCTTCATCGGCCGGCTGAGCGCGCGACTGATGACCGCAACGTCCGCGGTGGTCGACCCGGACATCTCGGAGAAGAACATGCTGAAGACGGTGACGACTTGCGACAGGCCGCCGCGCATATGGCCGACGAGCGCGAGCGACAGGTTCGATACGCGCACGACCACGTTCGACGAGCTCATCAGCTCGCCGACTAGGAGGAAGAACGGGATGGCGAGCAGCGCCTCGGAATCGACGCCGTCAAACATCTTCTGGACGATGGCGGCGAGCGACACGTCGGCCATCCAGCCGCCGATGAAGACGCCGATCATCAACGCGAAGGGAACCGGGACGCCGAGATAGCCGAAGAACAGGAAGCAGAAGGTCATCACGCCGAGAATGATCGCCGGATCCACGGGCTGTCTCCGCTAGACCGGAGGTTCGATCGCGGGACCGGAGCTCTCCTGCCCGGGCGGCTCGGGATGATCGAAGCCGTGGCGGCAGCCGTTGACGAGCTGCTCGAGCATGAACAGGGAGATCAGCGCGCCGGCGAGCGGGATCGCGGCGTAGAGCGAGGCGATCGGCGTCCCCGACGGCAGGCGGAAGCTGCCGAAGCCGCGCAGATAGTTGAGATAGCCGTAGTAGACGAGAAAGGCCGCGACCGCGAGGACGGCGAGGCGCGTGACGATCTCGACGAGCAGGCGCGGCGTTCCGTGCAGCGCGTCGGCGAGCGCCGTGAGATAGAGATGATCGTTGCGCCGCGTCGCGACCGCGGCGCCGATGAAGATGCCATAGATGAACAGCGTCGAGGTGACTTCCTGCAGCCACAGCCAGGGATGGCCGATCGTGCGGGTGACGATGTCGCAGGTGACCGACACCGAGAAGCCGAGCAGCGTCAGCCCGCAGATGATCATCAGCACGAGCTCGAGCCGGTCGAGCGCGCGCCACTTGAGGTGACGCTGCCGGCTCAGCACCAGCTTGTCGGCGATGGCCATCGCGCCTCCAACGGGCAGTGTCCCGATTCCGAAGTTCGCAGGCTTTTGCAGCGACCGCTGCGCGAACTTCGGAATCGAAAGGACACTAGCAAGTTTATGATTCTGGTGCCGTTTTTGAACCCGAAGTTCGCAACAGTGCCTGCCGAGAAATCGTGCGAACTTCGGGTTCGCGGCACTAGACCGGCAGCGCCGCGCCCGAACGCTTCAGTTGATCGAGCGGATCAGCGTCTTGAGCTTGTCGGCGTGCGGCCCGAGCTCCTTGGCGAGCTTGTCGAGGAAGGGATCGGCGATCTTCTGGAAGCCGGCCTTGTCGACGTCGGGCACGATCTTGATGCCCATGCCCTTGAGCTTGACGGCGGCCTGCTCCTCGAGCCCGAAGCCCATCTTCGGCTCCTTCATGCTCACCTCGCGGCCGGCCTCGAGCACCCACTGCCGCTGCTCGGCGCTGAGGCTCTTCCACAGCTTGTCGCTGATCCACAGGATCGCGTTGTTCGCCTCATGCCCGCTCATCGACAGGATGGGCGCGACCTCGTAGTGCCGGTTGATCAGATAGACGTTGACGCCGTTCTCGGCGAAATCGACGACGCCGGTCTGCAGCGAGGTGTAGACGCTGCCGAACGGCATGTGCACGGTCTGCGCCCCATAGGCCGGAAACATCGCGTCCTCGGTCGCGGTCGCCTGCACGCGCACCTTGAGGCCTTTGAGATCCTCGACCTTGTGGATCTCCTTGCGGCCATAGAGATAGCGGAAGCCCTGGGTGCCCAGGCCGATCACGTGGATGCCCTGCACGGTGTCGTCGATCATGTCGCGGATCGCGGCGAATACCCGCGGGTCGCCGAGCGCCTTGATGTCGTGGTCTTCCGAGCGGAACAGGAAGTGCAGCGACATGACGCCGGCCTGCGGCGAGATGGTCGCCGTGTTGGCGGACGACACGATCGCGAAGTCGATATCGCCGGATTTCACGAGCTGCAGGATCTGCGGCTCCTGCCCGAGCTGCGCGCCCGGATACTGGTCGACCAGCATCTTGCCGCCGCTGAGCTGCTTGAGCTTGGCGGAGAACAGGTCGTAGGCGATGCTGTAGCCTGAATTGAGCTGCTGGTCGTGCGCGAAGCGGTAGTGCTTCACGTCCTGCGCGGCCGCGCCGCCCGCGAAGGCCAGACCGGCCGCGAGGCACAGCGTCGACGTAAAGGCTTTGACCCCGAAAGTGCGCATTGTGTTCCTCCCCGTATGTTTGTCGCGGCCCCGAGCGGGCTCTTTCGCCCAGCGTACATCACGTATGCGTCCGTGAGGAAGGGGGCGCGCGAAGGGGTTGCGGCCGACCGGATTGCATCTACGATCGGGGAAGCGTCCGTCACGCAAAGACGCGCGCCGGCCACCATTCTGCGTATATGCGTCCCGTTTGGAGGGTTAACACTCCTGAGTGTAAGCTGATCCCTCTCTTCATCAGTGCATATGACCGGCTGTGCTGGGTGTGCCTGCTTCGTCTACCGGCTGCAATCCCCAACAAGGTTCAAAGAGGCATCTGCACATGAATCCGTGGTAATCTTCAATTCGAGGAAGGAGCTGGATATTTACATTTACTCGTAGTATGCTCGCCTCTTTTATACAGTAGTCTGCCAACGTTCGATTGTTAACCGTTGACTTCCTTCC
>CAVPGG010000009.1:0-4803 GCA_963703755.1 uncultured Pseudomonadota bacterium | reverse complement strand
ATGTGTTGGCTGCCTTGACTAGATTACGTATTGCTGCATCTCGTAGTCCTTCCATTTCGGGTCGCTCAGACGATCGACGAAGAACGTGTCGTCATAGACCGAGCCGATGCAGTTGCCCTGCTGCAGGGCAAAGTTGGCGCTCGGTCGTGCCCTTGAACGCGACGATGTTGGCGCCGTATTTCTGGCGATCGTCTTGTTGTACCAGGCGCCCTGGATGGCGCAGTTCCTTCTGCCCCTTGAGCTGCTCCCAGGATTTCAGCGCCGCCTTCTTGATCGCGAAGATGCTCACGCCCGACGCGTAGTAGTCGGGCGAGACGATGCCGACGACCTTCTTGCGCTCGTCGGTCGTGTTCATGGTGGCGATCATCAGGTCGATCTTGCCCTGCTGCAGGAACTGCATGCGATTGGAGGACACGACCGGCTCGAGCTGGAGCTTGACCTTGAGGCGTTGGGCCACGTCGCGGGCGAGGTCGGGCTCGAAGCCGATGATTGCGCCGCTGGTATCGCGGAAGCCGAACGGCTTGTAGTCGGCCTTGGTGCCGACCACGAGCACGCCGTCCTTCTTGATCTTGTCGAGCGTCTGGGCGCCCGCGGCATTGGCCGCGGCGATGAGACCAGCGGCGGCCAGTCCCGCCGCGATGAGCCGTCGAAGCATGTTCTGCCCTCCATGGGAGCGAGGATCGGAGCGGGGATACGCAATGGCTCCGGAGACAGGATGGTACATACTTGCCGCTGCCGTGTCGCCGGTATCTTCGTCGCAGTCGACGGTCGCCTCGCGGTGGCGAGAGCGCTCACATGCCGTCGTAGAGCCAGGCCATGCCGTCGTAAGATTGCTCGGCGGTGCGGCCGTGCAGCGCCGCGTAGCGCAGCTCCGCCGCGACGCCGCGCGCATGGTAGAATTCGCCATACACGCGCGCCATGATCTGCACGCGTCCGGTGCGCAGATAGCGCTGCTGCTGCTAGGCCAGGAATGCGCCCGGCACGTCGTCGGGCTTCGCGGCGACCTTCTCGGCGAGGCAGACCGCGTCCTCGGTCGCCATGCAGGCGCCCTGCGCGAGATACTGCAGCATCGGGTGGGCGGCGTCGCCGAGGAGCGTCACACGGCCCTTGCTCCAATCCTTGATAGGCTCGCGGTCGCACAGCACCCACATGCGCCAGGTCTCGATGCGCTCGAGCAGGCGCAGGACTTCGGGCCGCTGACCCGCAAAGCGCAAGAACAGCTCGTCCTTGGCACCCTCGGCGTTCCAGCCCTCGACGAAGCGGTCGGAGTGGAAAACGGCGACGAGGTTGTAGAGCGTGCCGCGGCGCAGCGGGTAGTGCACGAAATGTGTCCGCGGCCCGACCCACAGCATCATGTCGGGGCTCCACAGGTCGTCCGGCACGTCCTCGCGGTTGAGGACGGCGCGATACGCGATGTGACCGGAGACGCGCGGCTTGCCGTCGCCGACGACCTTGTCGCGCACCTTCGACCACATGCCGTCGCAGCCGACGAGCGCGCGGCCGCGCACCTCCTCGCCATTGTCGAGGCGGATCGTGACGTTATCGCCATGGTCGACGAAGTCGTCGACGCGCCGCGCATTCTCCAGCGAGACAAGGTTGCTGCCCTGGCAGGCGCGCAGAAACACGCCATGGATATCGGCGCGGTGCGTCACCGCGTAGGGCTGCTTGAAGCGGGCGCGGAACGGCTCGCCGAGCGGCACCGTCGTGATCTCCTCGGCCGTGAGCGCGTCGCGCATCTGCAGCTTGTTGGGGAGCCAGGCTTCCTCCAGCATGTCGGCCTTGAGGCCGATGCGCTCGAGCGCGCGAAACACGTTGGGCCCGAGCTGGATGCCGGCGCCGAGCTCCTTGAACTCGGGCGCCTGCTCGAACACGCGCACCGGAAAGCCCTTGCTGGCCAGCGCATAGGCGGTCACCAGGCCGCCGATGCCGCCGCCGGCGACGAGAAACGGCAGATCCTGACCGTTCGGTTTGGCCATGTGCAGCTCCACGACGTCTCACTGCATCTGAGGTAGTACAGGCGCGGATGCGCGGCAATGCGGCCTGATCCGCTCGCCTGCGGCTTGGCGCGCTGGCGGCGTGTTCGCTACAATCGATTTATGAGAGAAATCTTTGTCGCGCAAGAGAACGAGATTGCCGATGGCGGTCGCCGAATTTTCATCGACGACGATGTCGAGATCGGCGTCTTCCGCGTCGACGGCGCGTTCTATGCCTGGCGCAACGACTGCCCGCATCAGGGCGGGCCGGTGTGCCAGGGCAAGCTGATGCAGGGCACCGAGGAGCGGCTCGACGCCGATCGCCGCAGCCTCGGCATTCACCATCGCGCCGAGGCGGAGTTTGCGACCCCTGCGGGGAGAGGGTGCCCAACCTCCGTGCGTACCCCGCGGGCAGTGTGTCGGCACGATGGCCTTCGACAGGCTCCTGCCGAGTGAGTAGACTGCGCGGCGCGAAGGACACTTCGCGCGCTTCACCTCCCCCCGCAGGGGAGGGTGGAAGACAAGTGCCGCACGAGAAGAATTCCGGGAGACCCGCATGGCGATCAATTTCAAGATCAACGGCAAGACGGTGCATTCGGAGGCGCCACCCGCGACCCCGCTGCTGTGGGTGATCCGCGAGGAGCTCAAGCTCACCGGCACGAAGTTCGGCTGCGGCACCGGCCTGTGCGGCGCCTGCATGGTGCACATCGACGGCGAGCGCGCCTTCTCGTGCCAGACCCACGTGCACGAGGTCGCCGGCAAGGCGGTGACGACGATCGAGGGACTGTCCGTCAATTCCTCGCATCCGGTGCAGAAGGCCTGGCTCGCCGAGAAGGTGCCGCAATGCGGCTACTGTCAATCCGGCCAGATCATGAGCGCCGCCGATCTCTTGGCGCACAATCCGCGGCCCGACCGCGCGCAGATCATCGAGCACATGAGCACCAATATCTGTCGCTGCGGCACCTACCCACGCATCGTGCGCGCCTATCGAGCGCGCCGCGAAGGAGGCGTAACCCATGAGCCTCACGCATCGCACAACCGACATCAGCCGCCGCCATTTCATGGTGGGCGCCGCCGGACTGACCTTCGCGGTCGCGTCCGGCCTGCGCGCGAACGCCGCTGCCCACGGCGACGTTGCGGTCAATCCGTGGGTGACGATCGCCACCGACGACACGGTCGCGATCATGTCGCCGGCGGCCGAGATGGGGCAGGGGTCGCTCACCTCGCTGCCGCTCCATGCTCGCCGAGGAGCTCGACGCCGACTGGGCGAAGGTGCGCGTGATCGTCGCGCCGCCCAACGACGCAGCTCTACAGTAATCTGCGCTCTCGGCTACATGTACACGCGCCGGCAGCAACGCGGTGACTGCGTATTTCAAGCAGCTGCGCCAGTTCGGCGCGCAGGTCCGCAAGGTGCTGTTGGCGAACGCGGCGAGCCATTGGGGCGTGCCGGTCGGCGAGCTCACCACCGAGCCGAATGTGGTGGTGCACGCGACGTCTGGGCCGGCGCCTGCGCTACGGCGAGATCGTCGCCTTCGCGGAAATCCCCGCCAAAGCCCCCGACGTTGCCGAGAGCGAGCTCAAGTCGCCGGACAAATTCCGTCTCATCGGCCATGACGTGGTCCGCGTCGACATGCCGGGCAAGATCAACGGGACCGCGCAATATGCAATCGACGTGCAGGTGCCCGGCATGCTCTACGGCGCGCTGTTGCGCGCGCCGGTGGAAGGCGCGGCGCCCGACCAGATCGATGACGCCAAGGCGAAGGCGATCGCCGGCGTCGTGCAGCTGGTGCGGCTGCCGTACGGGGTGGGCGTGGTCGCGCAGACGCCGTGGGCCGCCTTCAACGCCAAGGATGCGCTCAAGGTCACGTGGACGCGCGCCGGCAAGGGTTGGGGCTTCGACAGCGAGAAGGCGTTGCCGCCCTTCGCGGCGGCCGCGCGCGACATGGCGCGGGCGGCGAAGCTGTGGGGCAAGCAGGGCGATGCCGTCGCGGCCCTGAAGACGGCCGCGACCATCGTCGAGGCCATTATCTCAATGACCTCGTCTATCACGCCCAGATGGAGCCGCTGAACGCGGTCGCGTCGGTCGCGGCGGACGGCCAGTCGTGCCAGAGCATCATGGGCAACAGCTCGATCATCGAGTGCTCGGTGGACGCGGCCTACTGGAAGAGCGTCGGCATCGAAGTCCTGGGCGCCCGGCATCGACCCCGAGTGCTACTCGACGCCGAACACCGCCTCGGCTCCACATGGGGCCGCGTTACTCAAGCGACGGCGCGGTCCAGTACGTGATGGCCCAGGGCGCGAGCAAGATCGCCTTTGACCAACTCCAACGTCCCCGGCACCGCGTACATCGCCGCCTGCCGAACGCGCTGGCCAAGGCGAAGGGCGTGGCGATCCAGGACTTCACCGAGAACGTGCCGATCACCAGCGCCAACGCGATCGCCACGAAGCTGGTCACCGCCGCGGGCCCGAGCGGCGCGGTGGTGCTCAACTTCACCCCGCCGGAGGCGCTGCTCGAACCTGCAGGCCGCGCAGAAGCTCAACCTGGAGAACCGGGTCAAGTACTGGGCCTGCTCCACCCCGTGCAACACCGACTTCCTGGCGACCTCGCTCGGCCAGAAGTGGAACAACAAGCTGTTCGTCAACGCCGAACTCCTCCCGCTCGACGGGAACACCAGCCAGACCGCGCAGCTGTTCGACGCCATACTCAAGCAGTACGGGGACAGGAATGTCTCCGGCGGCGTCGGCTGCTTCTCCGAGATGGGCTTCGACGATCGGCGAGATCGCGACCCACGCCCTGGAGAGCGTCACTGGGCCGTACACGATCGCCTCG
>CAVPGG010000008.1:0-16089 GCA_963703755.1 uncultured Pseudomonadota bacterium | reverse complement strand
CTAGCACCCAAGCTCAAGCGCGCCGCGTCACGTCCCGCCGCGAAGCCGGAACCGATTGACCGAGCACTATCACGAGGACCAAGAACAATCCCATGAACGTAGAGCTTGTGCCGGAGCCTTTCGTGGAAATCCTGAAGCTGCCGATCGCATGGGCATATCGGGGGGAGAGAGAGTCAAAGTCACCAGCGCGCGAAGTCACGACATCGCGAAAGCCATGGTCACGCGCCGCATACGTCCCATGAAAATCGATGGCAAGGAAATGTTTCAATAGGACAACCACAGTGGGTAGCAAGAAGAAGAGTAGTGTGCAACAGATGGTCCCGAGGAGGAGTTGATCTAAATCGTAGTCGCAGGAGTCGATACGTTTTCGAAGGACATTATGCTTCTTTCCACGGAAGAGATGGAAGAGTGAGAGGAGGATGGTGTATTGCCAATTGAAGATTCGTGCGGGACGCCATGTAGAAGGAGTAGATGTGAAGGGTCAAGATCGAGAGCAAGTCTGAGAAAAGTGCAATCGGCATGCTTGCACCTGCGGAAGTTGAGGGGCCGATGAACCAGATGAGGTGCGGTAGAACTGGGCGCAGAGCTTCGGATACAGTCTATTAAAGTCAGTCATGATCTTCTACAAGTAAAGAAGCCAAACTACTCACTGGACCAATGATCAATAACCCATAGGAAAAGGTCACCTAGGAAGGCAGCCAATTCGTTATTCAACTTCAATCCAGCAGGATAGTCACTTAAGCCACACAATTATGTTGTGTAGTGCGGTAATTGCATATAAGCTGACAGTTTTGTCGATACATTCAGCTACCCATGCGGAATTGTCGATGATGTACGACCGAAGGGCGAAGCCGATAATAACCTAAAACATTGGGGAATCAGCATTTGTCTATATTAGAATGTCTCGAGAGCAAAATGGCTGCCCGTTTTTAGACCTTTTAAGAGTACAAAGGATGAGGCAAGATGAAATCTAGAAACAAGGACTCACATCGTTTAAAATAAGCCAGAGACTGTTGTAGAATCTGATATAGTCTAGATGACTATCCGTAACACTCTGCCAATCATATTTCTGTTTCCGCAACGTGACATACTGATAACCCGTTAGAAACAATCCGTTACAAAAATACAAAGTAAAATGCCAGGCCAGGATAATGATGTTGCGCCTTAGTCGACGGCGGATTCGAGGACTTTGGTTTCAGCCATTTTGCGGAGGTGCTTCTTTGCCTTGTTGTGTCTTGTCAACTGATCCTTGGAGTTGTAGTCTTTGTTACAAAGTTGACACACGAATGGTTTTTTCGCGCGACCCTCTGCATTCTGGCGGTGTTTTTCGGTTTTTAGGTGAACCGTAAGGTCGTGGTCGCTCTTGCAAGGAAGATCGCAAGGCTCGCAGTAGTATTTCTTCTCCTCAATGGCCTTGGCTTGGGCATTTCTTGCAGTTGCGTCAACCTTCTCTGGGTTCTTGCTGGCGTATGTTGCTTGTTTGACGCGTTTCCAAAGATGATAGGCATCAGAATTGGTCTCCATCTGACGCTTGTGATATTCACTGCTTGCCGCGGCTGCGGCATCGATGCGTCTTTGCTTGACCTCGGCACCCAAGGCTTCGAGTTACTCAAGAGGAAGATCCACTTGGTTGAGGTGCCTTCTAGTGTAGAGGGATGTGAGCATAAGCCATCATACTCGAGAGTATCGAGAGGCCAGGGACAGCTTTGAGACATTCCCCAATCGCCATTGGTCTTCCTCATAGCCCAGAGCACCCAGGAAAGGGTTGCTTCCTGTGCAAGAATCAAGAGACGAAGTGACGGCCGTAGAGTAGCCGATGGGATCGCGGTCCAGCACAGAAGCCCTTTGTGTGTGATGGTATAGCCGTCGTCTAAAGCTTTCTGGACGTATGGGGAATGAGTACACCGTTGTCGTACTCCCAAAATCTTCCAGAAACGCCCCGTGAAGCATTCGTTCCTGAGCCGATGTAGATCGTAGGCCGGAAACCTGATTTCTCAAGCAAGAGCAGGTAGATAGCCCTATCGCTTCTTAACGTTGATTGGCAAGGTCTTGAAGAAGGCGATAGATGGGGGATAGCAGCTTGGATAACTATACTTGTGGTAGCAAACTCCAGAATTGTAGTAGAGGCGATCCGCTGAAAGACTTCGATGCTTGGAAAGACAAAAGCATAGGGGCGGGCTTGGGACTTGGTAGACGTGGCTTCAAGGCAGGTCCAAGTCAAGAGAAGGAGGAGTTGGAGGATGGTGGTAGCGTCGAAAGCCATGGTGGAAGTAGCTTGAAGTGATCTGAGAATCGTCCCAGGACAGCAAGAATCCGCAATGGTAGACAGGTGAGGGGCTGATAGTGACGGTAGCAACCTCTTGATGCAGTTGAAATTCGAGAATGTAACAGCTTTGAGAGCTGCGAGAAGAACGGAAGCAAGAATGCCAAGATATCTTGGGTAAGATCCATCAAGAGGGTAGGTGCATCTAAAGGCATGTCCAAGTCCATCCAGAGGGCAGGCGCTCCAGGCTCATCCCAAGGAAGGTCCATCCTGATGATATGGAACAACAAAAAATGAAAGGGGATACGAACCTGCATCGGTAGATAACAAAATTGCTGAAGACGAATCTCCACCTGCTGTGCTGTGGCTGATGTCTTTCAGAGCCGCATAATCCGGCTTTGCCCTCCATTCTAGCACTTGAAGTAATGCCTCGGCGACAACCCTGTGACACACAAGGCCGATGATGAAGGCTCTCCGCAATATGGGGTATATGTAGACAGTTATCAGCTGCCAGATTGCCATGACCACGAAGTCACGCATGCTCGTGGCAGACTCAACAACCCTCTCCGATAACATGAAACTCCGCCGTGACCGTCTCCCAACGAGCTCGAGACGTTCTTCTGTAGGAGTTTATGCAGCTCAAAAGCGCAATTTATCTGATTCACGATCCATGGCAGGGCTTTCTCCTTTTGCGAGGGTGGATGTTTGACCACTGTGTGAAGCTTTAATTTCTCGACCAGATCTTTCGTTCTTTTCCGATTCTTCATTTCTTCCTTCTCCTCTTCTGCGTCAACGCTACCTGGTGCATAGATCGTTCTAACCTTGTCTCTGAACGCCAATGATATAGGGTCTCTAGGGAGATGTATTGCATCCTGTTCGGTAGAGGTCGCTCAAACATGATGATCTGAATTGTGGGAAGCTCTTGCACATGATATTTGAGGAACTTTGAGTCCTGGTTTTATGGTCGCATGCATTTGCAAGTGATCGACTTCGATAGACGGGGAGTTTGCCAACCCCAGAACATGCATCGAGGATTGTCCACATAGTTCAGAGCATCCGGTACGGTGACTGGCGTTTCGGAATAATGTCCCGACCTTCAGGGCATTCTCCACGTTCCGCGTCTTTTTCTACGTCAGCCGAGCCCATGTGGGAGTCACCTCACAACTCACATCGACGTCCTCCAAGATTGCCACCACAAAGACATCGAGCCCTGAGTTCCTCCAGCCCACGATTATCCCAGGCGAATCCGTTCTTGGTATGTCCAGTGGCCAGAATATCCTCATGAGGCCATCATGTTCGGGCATGACAAGCTGAGGGCCCAGCCCGCCCCTAGAATGACCCTCGACGTCTTAGCTGTTCGCGCGCAGATATGCCAGCACTTCCTGCTCTTGGATGCTGCAGGTATATTAGTTATAGCCATTACCAGAATGTGTGCCTTTATACCAAGTGTGTTTCCCTCGAGGCCAGTCTCTCAAAAGGTATGATTACGAGGAAGAAGAAGATCGAGAGAATCGCGATCTTTTTAGCTGTGCGCGTCTGGAATTCGAACATCAGCATTTGTTCTGGGTAATCGAGAGGTACTTGATCCTACCACAACTCCGTGGTCCCAGGCGAAAATTGCAAGTTCATAAAGCCTCGTTACTAGATCCCACCTCGCAGTGATGTAGCCGGCTACGAAGATCGCAAGAGTGAGAATAGAGAAGGGGTGCATGAATCTCCTTCTATTGCTGGCGCATCACCGTGGTATTGGGGACGCGAGTCGAAGAAACAGCTGCGCGGCCGATTGCAGCGAGCTTGGGGACAGATCGGTTGGAAGCTTCCGCAAACCAAGGGTCTCGACGGGGTGATCAAATTAAATAGAATCCCCCCACATGGTTGACAAGTAGATGAGGCAATTCGTACATACACGTTGGTCTGGTGAGTGTAACTTCTGGGGGAGGCTGAAAATGATCTTTTGCGGAAGATATTAACCTTACAGGGGTACGAAATTAAGCTTCCTTGGGATCACGTGGCATTCGAACGACGACGACGTTCCCGCTCTCTAGTGTACCAGGCCTTTGTATGTTCATAAAGTTTAGGATCCAGAGACTTCTCTCAGGGGACTTGTGCACTCCAAGTCATTTATGGACTGTAAGCTCTCCTTTCTGCATTATGTCCGCAGTACGTTGGTACCCCTGGAGTCAGTCGTAGCACGAAAAGTATATCACGAACGGACAGAACTTGGGCGAAACATTCTTTCAAGGTCAACCAGAGGCTTGATTGAGATAGTCATACTAGACCTAAAATGAGAAGTGGATATCCTTTTTGGGCAAGAGCAGAGTCCCCAGATGCACCTTGTCGCCCGTCTCGATGCTGTCCCAATGCCGCTGTAGAAGTACAAACTCCAGAAATCGTCCCAGTTATCAGATCTCCTGAATACAGATTAGTGATTGTTCATATACATCCAGATCAAACTCACAGTTTCTTCGCATATGTATTGCATCGCTCTCCTTATGATCTTCTCTCGCCTCCTCCAGCATCTTGTCAATGCCACGTTCCTTCAATGCACCCTATGGAACATCAGATTTGATCAAACGCTTGGAAAATAAGAAGGCTAACAGTCAAGCATTTCTTGTAGTCCTTGAACAGAGCAGAACATTCGTTGGTTGTGCCCTTTCCTCGAAGATACTCTTGGGACAGTCAGTTTCGTGTCCACATGAGGGAGGCGAATGAAATGACGCACTTTCGCTGTACCACTTCAGGAAGCACGAATCGTATCGTCTCAAAAGTAGATCAGCAAACCAAACAAAAGACATAATGGGGGCACTTACTCCTTGACCTCGTTACACTCGGGCGCCAGTGAGGAAGACATTTTGTAGATTCGCTTTGATTTATTCGAACGAAAAGCGGGTCGGTTTTTCTGACAAGGGGAGCTCCAAAATAGTTGCAGGGGTCTTTCGCGCTAAAGCAGATGTCGGAATTTAGATTCGCCGACCGGGAGCTGCAAGGATATTTTTTGGAGATCAATATTTTTGAGAACCTCAACCTCTTCTACACCAAAATTCCTGCACAACTGCAGAAAACGAGCCACAATGGACTGTAACGCAGGACTTCAAGTCCTTGCAGGATTCAAATCCAGGCTGCGCTGATTTCAACAACACGAACCTCTGGTCAAATTTCCTCCGAGGACCTGGGCTTCCAACGATCGCTGAACCCTGAATTGGGGCCTTCTCTGGACGACCAGACAGTGACGTCTACTTGCCTTATCCGGCGCATTACTCAAGTCGCGACCTCTATATCAGAATTGAGTGCTCCTGTGCTGGAGGATATGGAAGACGTGGAGAACAGTTGGCGCAACGTTGTGGACGTTCTGGATTCTTTGTTGGAGAAGACTGATACTTCCCTTGATGAATACACTGGTGTGATCAGTGAGGAGTCGCCGTCGTTGGGGCCGGGAAATTTAGTTCTGCTCTTAATTCGATGATATTTTAAAGACTAACATTTTGTCAGTCAACCTCAAACTCCAGGAAGCCAACCGGAGCCTTGGGAATGCGTTCCGTACCCAGAACCTCGTCAAACCCCAGCTTGCATTCGATGTCAAACCCGACAATAATGACAATTCCCCTTGGAAGCCACTTCTTACGACGAAGCCGCTCGTCGCCGAAGTGAAGAAACTCCTCGCCGAGGGCTTCGACCGTCGCCCCAGTGGGGAGCTGGTGAAGCTGCTGGGGCACGCCGATATGCGCGTGCGTCAGGAATGCAGTTTGCGCTTGCTGATCGCGGCGTGGAGTCGATCCCTCTGCTGGCGAATGCGGCAAAGGGGGAGACGAAACCTGCTTGCCCGGCTTCATGCAATCTGGGGGCTGGGGCAGCTCGGCCGCCGTGGGGAGAAAGTGCGCGAGTCGCTGCGGTCGCTGTTGTCCGCACCGACCGAGGCCGGCGGCAATCGGCCCGCCCTCGGTTGGCTGAAGGAAGCGGAGGGGCGCGATCTCATACCACTCCTCAAGGACGCGGAGCCGCGCGTTTGCGCCGAGGCGGCGCGGTCGCTGGGCCGGCCGAATGTGGCCTTTCAAGAACCCGGATAGGGATGAGCGCCGGTCTCATCGCTACTTTGGGACAGAGCCAAAAAAGAGCCAAAATTCTGGCTCGCTTCAGAAGTGCCTGTAAAATGGCGGTCCCGAGAAGGACTCGAACCTCTGACCTTCGGTTTAGGAAACCGCTGCTCTGTCCAGCTGAGCTACGGGACCGCAAAGAGAATTTCCGTTCTAGGTACTTTCTAGGTACTCCCATTCCGTTCGCTGAACACTCTTTCGTATAGCATGAGATTTCGCCCGGTCTCCAAGGGTGAGTTTGCCGCCGGATCGGCAATCGCGCTCCCCGCACCGTATGGCGGCAAACAGCTGTGCAGTGTCCGCGAAGTCGAAGAAGGCGGCATCGGTTGGCGCGTGCATTGCCGGCGAGAGGGGACTAACCCCCGAACGTCACATGGACGTTGTAGCCTCGTGCGTTGCGCTCCAGGTCCTCTGCGAACTTTCGGTCGCGCTCTCGCCGCTGCTCGGCCAGCGCCTTCCAGTGGGCCAACGTTGCTGCGGCGCCTTCGTCGTCGAGATACATGTTTACGGGGATGTAGGCATCCTTGCGGCCGATCAGCGCGCCGGTGTCGGTGTTGACGATCTGGAGCTGGCCGTTGCCGAAGTAGTCTTGCTCGAATCGCTTCACCTCATGAACCCGCTCGGCCGACTCAGCGGTGCCGGCGTCGCGCCCGCGAACATCTGCGAAGATGTTGAACACCATCCTCTCGGCGCCGAAATCGAGCGCAAGTCGGAACTCTACATCGCCCTGGAGCGACTCGAAGTTCATATAGACCGCCTTCCCGACATAGCTGACGTGCTTGCACCGGAGACCCTCAAGCGGCCCATAGCTCTCTTTGCGGCGGATTCGCACGCTGATATCCGGAATCTGCAGCGTGGGCTGCCCCGGCGGTGACGTGCCGTTCTGCATGTGGGCGACGATGTCCAGGCCGAGTATCGTCTTGAAGCCGTCCAGCTCGTAGAGATGATTGCGAAAGTTCGTGCCGCGCGTCTCGACGCCAACCACATCTTCGATGGCCTTCACCGCAAGCGCGCGCACGATCGGCAATTCGGAACCGAGCCGGCGCAGGTCGCCCGGCTTGTCCGGGTCGACAATTGGCTTGTGCGCGCCATGCGCCATTGCGCAGCGGCCCGACTTGTACAGGTGTGTGCCGATGGCGTCGGGCGTCGCGATGCCCTGCGCTCGTAAACCGTCAAGGGCTTCCTTAACGCCGAAGGCCGTGAGGCCAGCAATCGACGCCGCAATCCAACCGATGCGCTTGGCCTTATCGGGGAAGGCCGTTTCCAGGATTTTGTAGAACGACAGGAAGGCATAGCCGACGTGGTTGATGCCCCGGCCCTCGCGCATCAGTCCGAGCGCGAGCGTCGCCTTCTCGTCGGTGACCTCCGGGAGGTACGACAGGTCGAACTCGTCGCAGATCGAGAAGCCGCGTTCCTTGTCGCGCCCCATCGGCCGTGGAAGGTTGCCGCCTGACAGGCCGCCGCCCTCCACCATGAACCCACGCTCCTCGACCCATGACAGCGTCGACAGGAAGCGCAGTACCAATTCCTCGCATTCCGGGCGCCTCTTCTCCGGCGGCACCATCATGGCGACGGCCGGGTAGTAGCCCTTCATGATCGGCATAATCCACATGTCGACGCCGCGCCACCGCACCTTCTGCGCGGCGATTGGCCAGAAGCTGTTCGTCGAGACGTTTGCGACGACCCACTCGCCGCTCTGCACTAATTCACCGCGGACGACATCCTTGGGGTCCGGAATCTCGCTGCGAAACGCTGCGATGCGATCGTTCGGTTCGGACAGATTGGCAGCAATATTCATCGTGTCGTAGTCCTGGCCCGGCATCACGCCGGCCTGCTGAATCTCGTGTCTTTGAAACGCGGGCGAGCCGGCGCCGGGTAACCCCGACCGCTGCCTACGCAAAGGCCATACGCCCGCGTCTGCGCAGGCGCAAGGGTGGGCCTCCGGTGCCGCGCTTCGAGGCCAGCCCTACGCATCGCGCGGATGACCGTTTGCGCGTGCCACGCGCCGCCTGCAGAGGTGGGAACGCCGCAGCTCTCTCCGATATGGTTGCCACCGCTTCACTTCGCTGGCGCACTCAATATCAAAGATGGGAGGCGTGATCCACCGGGCGCGCTCACGGCGGCGCGGCGGCACCCGCCTGCGGCGTGATCTCGGCGGTCCACATCTTGTCGTCGGTGAGGAAGCGGCTGGCGGCCTCGCGCACGGCGTCGGGCGTCAGCGCCTCGAGGTCGGGGACGAGCCCGCGCACGACATCGAGGCGGCGCCGGTCCTCCTGCGCGCCGGCGAGAATCACGGCCCAGGCATCGTTGGTCTGCAGCCGCGCCAGCATCGACTCGATCGCCGGCGCCCGCGCGCGGGCGAACTCGTCGGCCGACGGCGCGTGCGCGCACAGGTCGGCCGTGATCGACCGCATGGTCGCGAAGAACAGCGGCATCCGGGCGGGCGGCACCTCCACGCCGACGACCAGGTAGCCGAAGCCGGGCGCGACGGTGGACAGGGTGGTGATGACCGACGGGCTGTAGGTCACGCCGTCGCGGGCGCGCAGCTCCTCGAAGAGCCGCGTGCGCAGGATGGCCTGCAGCACGCGCAAGGCCGCGGCCGTCCGGCGGTCGAAGAGGTCGGTCGTGGGCCACGCCGCCACCGCCACGCCCTGGTCGGCGCGGCCGGCGTGATGCAGCGCCACGGGCGCGGCGCCGGCGGGCGGGAAGCGGACCTGCGTTCCCTTGACGAGATCCGATGCCGGCGGCGCGCGCTTGGGCAGCGCGCCGAAGGTGCGAACGACCGCGTCGAGCGCCGCATCGACCGTGACATCGCCGATGACCACCACCTCGATCGGCGCCGATGCCAGCATCGGCGCGATCACCTGCTTGAGCGCGTCGGGTCCGATCCGGTCGAGGTCGGCGAGCGAGGGACGGCACCAGCGCGGGTCGCTGCCGTGCAGCAGGCACGGCATGGCGCGCGCGAACAGCGGCGCCGGCGACGCCGCGCTCTGGCGCGCCTTGATCGTCTCCAGGCTGATGGCGCGCTGCAGCGCCCCGGACCGCCAGCCGGGCGCGCTGGTGAAGGCGGCGAACACCTGCAGCTGGGCGAGCAGGTCGGCGGGGCGCGTGTGGCCGCGCAGCATCAGCCCGGTGTCGGTGAGGGCGGCGCCCGTCCCGTACACCTTGTCGACGAGCAGGCGCTGCAGATTCCCCAAGGCGAGCGCCACCGTGCCGCCGTAGCCGAGCGCGCCCTCGTCGATGGCCCAGGCCGCGGTGGCGCGGTCCACCGGCAGGTCGAGCCGTCCGTTGCCAATGCGCACGTTCACCACCACCTCGCCGCCGCGGAATCCGGTGGGCCGCACCGTGAGCCGCACGCCGTTGGCGAAGCGGATGAAGGTCGTGTCGAGATCGGCGACCGTGGCGCGCTCGACCACCGTGCCGGCCGGGCCGAAATCGGCGTAGGGCCAGGCGACGCGCACCGCCGGCGACATGGCCGGCGCCTTGACGGGCGGCAGCGGCGCGCGCTCGTCCGCCGCGAGCGCGGCCGCGAGCGCCGCCTCGCCGCCCTCGATCGGCGTCGGGCTGGTGAGGAAGACCAGCGGCCCGTCGCGCATCATGGCGCCGATCGCGGCCTTGATCCGCTCCGGCGTGAGCTGGGCGAAGGCCTCCTCGGCGATCGCGAGCGCATCGATCGGCGCGACGAAGACCTCGTCGGTCGTCACCGCGACGGCGATCGCGGCCGCGAGCGTGCGGGTGGGGCGCGTCGCGGCGCCGGCGACCGCGGCCTCGAGCTGGCGACGCGTCGCGCTCTTCACCAGATCGAGCTCCTCGGCGGTGACGCCGTCGGTCGCCATGCGGCGCAGCACCAGGATGGCGCCGTCGAGGGCGCCGCGCCAATCCTGCGGCCGCAATGACCCTTCGGCGCTCCACACCACCGCCCCGGGGTATTCGCGACGGCCCTGCCGGCGCAGCTGCGCGAAGGCGCGCGTGCCGCCGGCCGACACGCCGCTCAGGCGAAATTCGAGGACTCCGAGGGCGAGCTGCCACGCCATGTCGTCGCGCATACGCGCGCGGCTCATCGGCCGCGACGGCACGACCCAGGCGAGCGACAGGATCGACGGCGCGCCCGGCTCGACGAACAGCTCGGCCTGCGCGGCGCGCGGGCCCGGCGCGGGCCGCACCGGATCGGTGCCGGCCGGGCCCGCCGGCGTCCAGTCGGCGAACAGCGTCTCGATCCTCGCCCGCATCGCGGCCGGATCGATCTCGCCGACGACGATGAGCGTCGCGCGCTCGGGGCGGTAGAAGGCCGCGTAGTAGTCGCGCAGGCGCGACACTGGCGCCGACTTGAGCACGTCGGTCGATCCGATCGGGGAGCGCGCGGTGACGATGTCGCCGGGAAAGTAGAGGCGCAGCATCGCGCGGAAGGCGTGCGCGGCCGGCGTATCGCGCAGCCGCTCCTCCGCGAGGACGACGCCGCGCTCCGCATCCATCGCGTCCTGCGCCAGCGTGAGCTCGCTCGCGATGTCGCGCAGCCGCGCGAGGCCGGTCGCGATCGTCTCGTCGTCGTTGTGCGGGAAGTTGAACTGGTAGCTCGTGCGCGTCGCGCTCGTGAAGGCGTTGGCGTCGGCGCCCGACGCCATGCCGAGGCGCTGCAGGACCGGCCACACCTCGGCCTCCGGCACGTGGCGCGAGCCGCGGAACGCCATGTGCTCGAGGAAGTGGGCCGGCGAGCCCCGCGAGGAGGAAGGCGACGCCCAGCACGAGGCGCAGCGCGGCCGCGAAGCGCCACGCGCATTGTCCACGTCCGCGATGCGTCCGCATGGCGACACGATCCTTCGCTGCTCAGGCCGAGAAGCCCCGCAGCGCGATCATAAGTGGCAGCACGCCCGCACGCACCCCGTTTCGGCATGTGAGGTGAGCACGCCGGCCGCTCTCCTTCTCCCCGCGCGCGGGGAGAAGGTCGGGATGAGGGGGCGCATCCGCAAACTCGGACGTAGCGACTCGCAGAGACGCCCCCTCATCGCAGCGTCGGACCTCGGCCCTTTCTTTATTTTTGCCGCGCCGGAACGAAAGCACTCACCGTTTGCTTGGTTGTCCGGCAGTCAGCCGCCTGCGCGGGCTGCTCCGCCGCGCGTCGACCAGGCGCTGGATTCAGCGACTGAGATCGTGCGCAACGGCTCGCGCGGGGCGATCGTTGCGACGCTCGGAGTGGCACATGCCGACGCAGTTGTCGCCTTGATCGGGCGGGCTTTCGCAGCCTAGGCCAAGTCTCATGTCCGGACACCTCATGCCGGACCTCTCATGCCCGGACCTCTCATGCCCGCACCGCTAACGCCACATCTGCCTCGTCAAAGCGCAGCCGTTCCTTTCTCGACCCTGACAGCGGTCCTGATCGCCGTGGTCGTCGTTGCCACCTTGTATTTCGGGCGGGAGGTCCTGGTTCCGATCGCGCTCGCGCTGCTGTTGAGTTTCGTCCTCGCCCCCCTGGTCGGCCTGCTTCGACGAATCCATGTCCCGCGCATCGTGGCCGTGACGATTGTCGGGCTGCTTGCGTTCTCGGCGATCTTCGGGCTGGGCGCCCTGATGGTGTCGCAGGTCGCCCAACTGGCGCGCGAGTTGCCGGGCTACCAGTCGACATTGCGCGAGAAGATCCGGAGTGTGCGCGGCGTGACAGGCGGCGCCGGCACCCTCGAACGTGCCGTTCAGATCCTCCAGGGTCTGAGCCAGGAGATCGACCGGCCGCGGACTCCCCCGAGCAGCCCACCGGCGCTGACCGTTCCGTCCAACCGGCCGATCCCGGTCGAGGTGAGGCAACCGCAACCCGGCGCGCTCGAAACGCTCGGAATCCTGCTTGCGCCGCTCATCCATCCGCTGACCACGACCGGCATCGTGGTCATCTTTGTCATCTTCATCCTGATGCAGCACCAGGATTTGCGTAATCGGCTCGTCCAACTCGCCGGCGCCCAGGACCTCCAGCGCACGACGGCGGCGCTCGACGATGCCGGTCAACGGCTCAGCAAGCTGTTTCTGACCCAGCTTGCGCTCAACGCGAGCTTCGGCCTCGTCATCGGCGTCGGCCTGTGGTTCATCGGCGTTCCCAGCGCGCCCTTGTGGGGCATGCTGGCGATGATCATGCGCTTCGTGCCCTACATCGGCGGCGTGGTCTCGGCGATATTTCCGCTCATCCTGGCAGCCGCGGTCGGATCGGGATGGACGATGGTCCTGTTGACCGGCGCGCTTTTCCTGAGCGCCGAGCTCGTCGTCGGGCAGGCGATCGAGCCGCTGGTGTACGGTCAAAGCACGGGACTCTCGCCGGTTGCCGTGATTGCCTCGGCCACTTTCTGGACATGGCTGTGGGGACCGATCGGTCTCATTCTCGCGACGCCTCTGACGATGTGCCTGGTCGTGGTGGGCCGACATGCGGATCAACTCAAATTCCTCGAGGTGATGTTCGGCGATCAGCCGCCCTTGACGCCGGCGGAGCTGATCTATCAGCGGATGCTGGCGCGCGATCCCGTCGAGGCGGCCGAGCAGGCGCGGCAATTCCTGAAGAAAAGGCCGCTCGAGGCTTATTACGATGAAATTCTCCTCGAGGGATTGCGGCTCGCGCAAGCCGACGCGGAGCGCGGGCTGCTCGACGAGGAACGGATGCAGCATATCCGCGACGCGGTCGCCGAAATCGTCGATGACCTCGGCGTCCACAAGGACGAGCAGAGGATCGCGCAGGCGCCCGACAGCGAGGCGGAAGAGCAATTGCCGTTGGCGCGGCTCGAGATCGCCGAAGCGGAGGTCCGGGAAAAGCAGCTGCCGGCGCGATGGCGGACGGGAAAGCCGGTCCTTTGCATCCCGGGTCCGAGCTTGCTCGACGAGGCGGCGGGGACGATCGTCGCTCAACTTGTGGAACGGCGCGGAATTGGCACGCGTGCCGAGCAGGCCGGCGCGCTCTCGATGTCACGGCTTCTCAGTTGGGAAACCCAGGATGTCGCGCTGATCTGCCTTTGTTATGTCGAATACGCCACTCCGGCCCAGATCCGCTATGCGGTCCGCCGCGTCCGCAGGCGGGTCCCCGATGTGCTCATCCTGGTCGCGCTGTTCGGCAACGCGGGACAAACCGACGGGGACGAAGGTTTGGAAGGCATCGATTTCGTTCAACAGTCGCTTGGCGAAACCGTCGACAGGATCATGGCGATCGCAAGCAAGCCGGTCGACGGCCAGGCGTCGACGGACTCCCCCGGCATCGCCACGGCCGCGTGACGAATCCAGGGTCAGGGGCTGACCCGCGGGCCGGCAGCGGCGGCCGCACCCGGCGTGATTTCCAGCGTCCATTCCTTGCCGGCGGCGAGGAAGCGGTTGGCGGCAGCCTGCACGTCGGCGGCGGTGACGGCCTTGAGCGCCGGGATCAGGTCGCGGATCGCGTCGAGGCGGCGCGGGTCGTCCTGCGCGCCGGCGAGGTAGGAGGCCCAGAACTCGTTCGTCTGCTCGCGCGCGATCTGCCCCTCGAGCGCCGGCTTGCGCGCGCGCTCGAGCTCGTCGGCCGCGATCGGATGCGCGCGCAGGTCGGCCGTGATGTCACGAACGGCAGCGAAGAACATCGGCATCTTGGCGGGCGGCAGCTCGCTCGCGGCGTACAGGTAGCCGAAGCCGGGCGCGCCGGTCGAGCCGTAATAGCCGACCTGCGGGCTGTAGGTGACGCCCTCGTTGATGCGCAGCCGCTCCAGCAGACGGGTCGATAGCACCGACCGCATCACACTGATCGCCTCGGTGTCGCGGGTCGCCAGCAGGTCGGTGGTGCGCCAGGCGGCGGCCGCGAGGCCCTGGTCGGCGCGGCCGTCGTGGTGCAGCTCGACGGGCGCGCCGCCGGTCGCCGGGAAGCGATAGGTCGTGCCCTTGGCGAGCGACGTTGTCGCCTCCGCGCGCTTCGGCAGCGCGCCGAACGTGCGCGCGACCGCTTCGATCGCGGCATCGACCTTGACGTTGCCGACGATGATCACCTCGAGCGGCGCCGACGCGACGAGCGGCGCCATCACGTCCTTGAATGCGTCGACTTTGGTCGCCGCGAGCGTCGCCAGCGTCGGCGCGCAACGACGCGGGTCGCCGCGCGACAACAGGCAGGTGCGATCGCGGGCGAACTGGGCGTTCGGCGAGGTCGCGGCCGCCCGCGCCTTGGCGGCCTCGATGGTGCGGGCGCGGTCGAGCGCGCCGTCGCGCCAGCCGGGCGCGCTCACCAGCGCGGCGAAGAGCTGGAGCTGCGCGGCGAGATCCTGCGGGCGCGTCTGCCCGAACAGGGTGAGGCCGTCGTCCATCACGGCGCTCTGGAGCTTGATCACCTTGCCGGCGAGCGCCGCCTGGATGGCGTCGACGGAGAGCGCCTTGGTGCCGCCGAAGAGCAGCGCATCGTCGTCGAGCGCCCAGGCCGCGGTGGCGCGGTCGGCCGGCAGGTCGACGCGGCCGTTGCCGATGCGCACATGGGCGAGCACCTGGCCCTGGCGAAAGGTCGTCGGGCGCACCGTGAGGCGCACGCCGTTGGCGAAGCGCACGAACGTCGTGTCGAGGTCGGCGATCGTCTTCTTCTCCACCACGGACCGGCCGGGCCGAAGTCGGTGTGCGGCCAGGTCACGCGCGCGGTGGCGACGGGCCGCGCGAGCGCCGCCTTCATGTCCTCGGCGAGCGCGGCGGCGACCGCCGCCTCGCCGCCATCGACCGGCGTCGGGCTCGACACGAACACGAGCGGGCCATGACCGCGCATGAGGCCGTCGATCGCGCCCTGGATCTTCTCCGCGGTCAGGACCGCGAACGCCTTGTCGGCGATGTCGACCATATCGGACGGGCTGCTGAGGACCTCATTCTGCACCACCGCGCTCGCGATCGCGCCGGCGATGCCGCGCGTCGGCCGCGTGGCCGCATTGGCGGCGGCCGCCTCGAGCGCGGCGTGCACGCTGGCCTTGGCGCGATCGAGCTCGTCGGCGGTGATGCCGTAGGTCTGCATCTGGCGAACGGTGCGGACGGCGGCGTCGAGGGCGACGCGCCAGTCCTGCGGCTTGATCGCCGTGTCGATCGACCACACCACGGCGCCGGGCAGCTCGCGGGTGCCCTGCGTCGTGATCCGGGCGAAGACCTGATCGGCGCCGTTCTTCACCGGCTGCAGCCGGAACTGGAGAACCTGCAACGCAAGCAGCTTGGCGAAGTCGTCGATCTCGCGCGGCATGGTGTCGGGCTGCCCGGGCACGATCCAGCCAAGGAACAGGGACGACGGCGCGCCCGGCTCGACGAATAGCGCGGCCTGCGGCGCGCGCGGTCCGGGCGCGGCGCGCACCGGATCGTGACCGGCGGGGCCGGACGGCTTCCAGTCGGCGAACAGCGCCTTGATCTTCGCCTCGATCGCGGCGGGATCGATCTCGCCGACGACGATCAGCGTCGCGCGCTCGGGCTGGTAGAACGCCGTGTAGTAGTCGCGGATGAGCGCCACCGGCGCATTCTTGAGCACGTCGGTCTGCCCGATGGGCCAGCGCCTAGTCAGGACGTCGTCCGCCACCACCAGCGAAAACAAACGCTTGAGGGAGCGATAGGACGGCGTGTCGCGCAGGCGCTCCTCGGAGAGGACGGCGCCGCGCTCGGCATCCATGGCGGTTTGCGCCAGCGTGAGCTCGCTCGCGATGTCGCGCAGGCGCATGAGCCCGGTGTCGATCGTCTCGGCGTCGTTGCGCGGGAAATTGAACTGGCGGCCGGTGCCAAAAAAAAAAAAAAAAAAAAAAA
>CAVPGG010000007.1:0-9107 GCA_963703755.1 uncultured Pseudomonadota bacterium | reverse complement strand
TCAGGCCACCGTAGCAGGCCCGGCGGCGTGACCGGTGCACGCGTGCGGCGGGTCGCGCCGGTCCGGGCGGGCGGTCCCGTCCGGTGCCGCCATGCGGGCCGCGGGCGGGCTCGCGCTATGCCGGCACCGGCCCCGCGCAGGCCCGCCCGGTGCCGTCGCCGCCCCGTGCAGGCCCGTTTGTTTGCCGTTAGTGCGAGGTACGTCCGGCCTGTGCCCGCGGATGACCGGGAGGGCAACTTGAACCACTTTTTGGCATTCGACTTGACCTAGACGCGCTCGCGGCTTACCGTCACTGTCCGTAACCATAACTCTGCTGTACTGGCTGGGGGGCCGACGAACATGCCATCTGAATACGCCAAGACCCTCGGCGCGCGGTTGCGCGCCATCCGGACCCAGCAAGGTCTCTTCGCCTGACCGCACGGCGCTCATTGCCAACCGGGACTTCGGGCGCCAAGGTCCATGCAGGAACGGACCCAATTCGATCGGCGCGCCGCTCCCGTATGCGCACCTCGCCCTACCTGGGCGGCAGATGCTGCGCGTCGAGATGCATCTCGACGCGCATGCAGTCCTTGAACGCGTTCCATTTCTCGGTGCCATAGCGGGCGATGAAATCGATGTCGTTGTCCGGCAGCCGTGTGATGGCAACCTTGCGGGCGCAGTCCACCCGGGCCTTCGCTATCTGCTCGCGCACGTATTTCTCCATTTCGGACACCTGCGCCCGCGCGCCCTCGGTCGCCGGCGCGACCAATGCGAAGCCGACCGCCAGGGCCAGCGCAAACCGTACGGCGCTCATATCACCTCGACCATCTCGCGCGTGAACAGCTCGTTGTCCGCGCCTGCTCGCGATACCCATTTGGGTCTCCCCCGGTCTCGTCGCGACGACGCATACGCGCGATCACGATGCCGACGCGCCATAAGCCGGCATCGCCAGCAGGCTCACGAGCTCCGCCTGCCGCCCGACGCCGGTCTTGGCGAAGATCGACTTGAGATGCATGCGCACAGCGTTCTGGGTGACGCGCTGCGCCCGCGCGATCGTTGCGACGGACTTGCCCTCGACCACCTGGCCCGCGATGCGCGCCTCGGTCGGCGTCAGGTCGAACAGCGCCTCGATCAGCTCGACGCGCGGCGCCTGCTGGCGCGTCACCGGCGTGACGAGCATCAGCGCCACCGCCTCCGCGAAGATATCGCGCGCAACGCCGCGCAGCGGCAGCAGGTGCGCGATCAGCGGCGGTTGCTCGTGCTGGCCGGCGATCGGGATCGAGCGGCCCGTGCCGGCGCCGGACGGCGCCTCGAGCGCCGCCAGCGCCTCGACGAACAGCGACTGCGCCGCATTGCTCGAAAAGTGCAGCCGGCGCTCGGCCCCGACCGTGATCCCCGGCGCGCAGTCCTTGAGCCGCGCGTCGGCCGCGACCGCGCGGCCATGCGCCGTGAGCGCCGCCGCCGGCAGGCCGATCGTTTCCAGCGCCGCGACATTGGCCTGCGCGCGCTCGAGGCCGACGCGCGCCGAGAGCAGCGCGGCGCGCGCGAGGTGCGGCCGCAGCCCGTCGAGCAGCGCCACCGCGTGCCGGTCGACCGCGCCCTTGCGGTGCGCCTTCTCGACCGAGAACACGATGGTCTCGCCGCACGGCGAGCGGATCGACGTCGCGGCGCACCATCCGAGCCCGTGCGGCCGCAGGAATTTCGCGTAGAACGGCTCGCGCTCGAGCTCGTGCGGCGCGAACGCGTCGAGATCGGTATGGAAGCGCGGCTCGCGCCGCGCCGCGAGGCGCGCGCTGCGCCCGTCGCGGCCGAATTCCCCGCTGCCGATCCACGCCGCCACCGTCTTGGCGATCGCCGGCGATGCCGCCCAGCGCAGGTCGTCGCGCATTGCCACGACCATCATCGCCCCCTCGGCGTCGCACGACGCCGCGAGCGCATCGAGCACCCGCGGCCAGCGCTCCGGCGCGACGCTCGCCTCGTAGATCGTGTCGATGAGCGCGGTTTGATCCATGCGCTGCTTCGCCCCCACTATGTGATGCAACTATGGGGCCGAATCCCTCCCACAGGCAATCGAACTCGCGGACGTCTCGAGCTGACGCAACGCAAGGGTCGGCACGGAATCGCGAGCGATCATCCGATCCGCCCGATCCACGCGACCTCTGATTGCCGGCGCACGCAATGATCGACGGCTGTGGCGGGCGCCACCACCGCATAACAGGCGCCCCGGCCGCCCCAACCAAGACCCATTCAGGTCTTTCGGACCTCGGCGAGCCCCCATAGCATCCTCGCCGGTTCGCAACGACTCGCCGACCTCACGGTCACTCGCATCGAGACAGCAAAATGACCCGCGCCGCTCTCATCACGTCCTTCCGGGCGGCCACATGCGCGACGACGGCAAATGGGTGACCTACACCTACGAGCGCTGCCCGGCCCCAGCCGCGCACTAGCGTTCCCATGCGGTTGATGAGCCATCGAATAGACCCTTGGAACCGCGGCGCGAACTTTGGCCGCGACGCCCTGCCTGCGTGAGAGGAACGCGACCGCCATGATCGAGTTTCTCGATTTCCTGCTCGACATCTTCGTGCTCGGCGACTCCTTCGCCTCGCTGCGCCGCATCAGCGACGGCGACGATACCGAGCGCGAATCGCGGCTCTACGCCGCGCCGCAGATGCGCCGCCTGCGCTGGATCGCCCGCATGGTCGTGCTCACCTACCTGGTCACGGTCATTGCGCTGCCGTTCCTGCTCGCCGCCTACGCCAGCATGGACACCTGGCTGCTTTGGCATCCCCGGCTCGCGCTGTACGCCGAGCGATACTTCCTCGTCGCGATCCTCGTCTACATCGCGGCCGCGTGGGCGGGTTTCGTGCTGCTTCGAAGGGTGTTTCGCCGCAAGCGGCGCGAGATCGCGGAGCGCCTCGCCCTTGAGCGGGCGTCGCAGGAAAGTGAGATGACCGATGCGTGACCTCGCCTGCCAAGCCGACCAGCCGACGCCGCCTATCGTCCGCATTGGGAAGCGCGGCAGGACCCATCCGGGTCTGTTACCCCGGTCGCAATCGCTTTAGGTTCATATCGAGGGCGTGCCGCCCGCTCGAGTTCCCGCACAACCGCTCGCGCCGGTGCGGCGGCGCCACGGTGAGCCGATGAAGAAGCTCCTGCGATTCCTGATGCCGATTGTCGTTGCCGGCGTGCTCGGTCCGCTCGCCGCTGGGCTCGTCGTCTGCCTCTACGCCGCCGGTCGCGGCGTCGTCGACCCGATCCCGGGGGCGACGATGTCCGATCTGTTAGGCCTCTTCGAGCTCTATATGGTCTTCGCCTATGTGCTCGGCTGGCCGATCGCGGTGCTCGCCGGATTGTTGATGTCGATCTGGATGATCTTTCGCGCGCCCGGAATCATCGGGGCGATCGTCGCCTCCGTTGCGGCGGTCGGGCTCATGTGGCTCGCCGCCGCCGCGGGCCTCATGGGCCCCATGCCAAACCTCGCCTACGGCATGCTGGCGGCGACCCTCGCGGTCAGCGTCGTCGCGGCGATCGCGTGCTGGCTGATCACGCTCCCGCTGGCATCGCGGATCGCTCCATGATGCCGACGATCGCCGAGCTCGCGCGGCTATTCTTCTCCTTCCGCGGACGCGCCGCACGGATGCCGTTCTGGCTCGTCTCCGTTACCTGGTTCGTGCTCGTCCAGGCGTTCGATTACTGGTGGACCGAGCGCGGGCTTGTGGCGGCCGGGCTTCACGATCGCACGATGGTCAATGCCGTGCTCGTCCTCGGCTCGCTGCCGATCCTCGTGTCGTGCTTCGCGATCAGCGTGCGGCGCCTGCACGATCGCGACAAGAGCGCCTGGTGGCTGCAGGTATTCATCGTCGCCCCGCTCCTTCTGGAGGCGGGCGCGTCCCTCAATACGCTCGACGCCGGCCCATCCGTCTTCCTGATGGTCGCTTCGATCGCGCTGTCGATTTGGGGCTTCGTCGAGCTCGCCTGTGTCCCGGGCACGTCCGGGCGCAACCGCTACGGACCCGATCCGCTGCTGGAGACGGGAACGCAACCGCAATGATGCCCAGTGTGCCCCGCAGGACCCATCGCGGTCTTCCAGACTGCCGGCCCGTGCTGGCGCTGCGTCCTGCGCGACCGGGTCGCGCGGAGCTGCGCCGCGCTGCTCGGGATCACGCCGCCGGCCGACAAGCCTCAACGATGACGTAGGCGACACATGGCCGAGAACCCAACCGACGCACCACCGCCGCGACCGACGCAATGGAGCGGAGGACGCTTGCTCGTCCGCGGCATCCTGATCGCGCTCATCATCATCGTCGTGCCGCGGCTGATGCGCAGTAATTTGCCGGCCGACATGGACTACATGACCGCCGAGCTCGACCGCAATCAGGGCAAGCTCGACAAGGCGATCGCCGAGTACACGGCGATCATCGCGCACTCCCCGGACGAGGCCCGCGGCTATGCGGGCCGCGGCGAGAGCTACCGCCTCAAGCACGACTATGCGCGCGCGCTCGCGGACTTCGATGCGGCGCTCAAGCGGGCGCCGCGCGACTACGAGGCCTTCCTCTATCGCTGCCGCGCGAACCACGACGCCGGCGCGATCGATCGCGCCATCGCCGACTGCCGCGAGGCGGCCGCGATCCGGGCGAACGAGGCGGAGCCGCCCGCGCGGCTCGGCCGCATGCTCCTCGCGCGCGGTGAGATCGCGGATGCCAAGGCGCAGTTCGAGGCCGCGATCGCGCTGCAGAAGGAGCCGTTCGGCGGCGACGACAACCGCATTTTCCGCGGCCTGATCGCGCTCTTCCACGAGAATCGCCCGGCCGCCGCGGTCGAGGATTTCGCCGCCGCGCACAAGCAGGCGCTCGGCAGCGTCGGCGGCACGGGGCTGCTCGACGCCCCGCCTCTGCTCGGCGGCCACCAGCAGGCCGACCTCGCGGCCGTGAGCTACCTCGTCATCTGGCGCCACATCGCGCGCGTGCGCGCCGGACAGGACGACGCCGCGGAGGTCGCCGCAAGCCTCGCGCAGCTCACCGACCCGGTCCGCCGCGATTGGTGGCTACAGCATCCGATCAACGAGGACCCGACCGAGGCGCGGATCCTCGCGCTCGCGCTCAAGCGCTGGCCCGCGCGCTTGATCGCGCTCTACGCCGGCAAGCTCACGCCCGACGACATTCGCGCGGCCGCGGCCGAGGGCGACGTGGCCGCGCGCGCGCAGCGCGCCTGCGACGCCGATCTCTATCTCGGCATCTACGCGGCGCAGAAAGGCGCGCGCGAGGAGGCCGCAAGGCTGCTGCAGGCCGCGATCGACGGCTGCCCGTCCGGCGCGCCCGAGGCCGCCTTCGCGCGCCTCGAGCTGCAGCGCCTGCCGGCGCCCGCGCGGTGATCGTACGATGCGGCGCCCCTTTGAGGGCCAGCGGCCATCGCGATACCATAAAGGCGGCCTTGATTCGGCGCCCATGGTGAACGACCCGCGATCCCCAAAGCCGGGCTCTTCCGAGCCCGAGGAAGCGCTCGATCTCCTGCGGGCGCTCGCGCGCGCGCGCGCGCCGCAGCCACCGCACGACGACCATGTCGATCAGCCCGCCCGCCCCGAGGACGAGAAGCTCGACACGCTGCGCGCCCTCGCCGAAAACCTCGACCGGCAGCTGCGCGCCGCGCCCGGTGAGGCGCAACCCGGCCCGCCGGCCGCGCCGCTGCCGCACCGCGCGCCGCCCCCTCCTCCGGTGCGCGAGCGCCCGCCCTCGCAATGGAGCGAATTCCGCGCCGCGCTGCCACCCGCCCGCGCGCTGGTGCCGCGCTTTCGCCTGCCGCAGATCGTCTTCGTCGCCATCGCGGCGGCGACGCTCGTCGTCGCCGCGCTCGCGCCCTACATCCCGCGCCGCCACGCGGCCGCGACCGTGATGCCGCCCGCCCAGATCGTGCCGCCGATCGAGGCCCAGGAGCCGCCGGCGCCCGATCTCGCCGCCATCAAGAAGGCGATGTCCGATTGCGACGCCGCCGCCGCGCACGAGCCCGACTCGCTCTATTTCCTCGTGCTGCCGCTGCTGCCCGGCAACGCGCGCAACCACGACTGGCGTCAGGTTGCGCTGCAGACCATCGGCAACGCCTACATGCTGCTCGGCGCCAACGACGCGCTCGACGGCCTCGGCGGCGGCGGGCTCGCGGTGCGGCCCGGCCGCTACACCTTCGCGGTGCTCGATACGGCGAGCGGCATGACCTATTCGTGGACCTCGGCGACCGGCATGTCGCGCCTCGCCCGCAAGGATTTGGGCACCGTGAAGACGCTCAAGCTCGGCTTCGATTTCTCCGCCGGCCAGACCGGCCCGCAATGGAGCGCCGAGTTCAAGCGCGATCGCGGCGCCTGCTACTGGGTGGTGGTGCTGGTGCGCGAGTAGCCGCGGACCGCACGCGCCGGCGGCTGGCATCGCGCGCAGCGTGCCGCTAATCTTGCGCCATCCGCGCGCCTCGCGCGCCTCGACCGCAGGAATAGCCTGATGACGCGCCTTGCAAGCCTTGCTGTCGTGCTCGCCGGCCTTGCGCTTGCCGGGCCGGCGCGCGCCGCCGACATTTCCGGCATCTGGCTCACCAACACCGGCGACGCGCATATCCGCATCGCGCGCTGCGGCGCCAACATGTGCGGCACCATCATCTGGCTCAAGGAGCCGAAGAATGAGAACGGCCGGCCCGCGACCGACCAGAAAATCCCGATCCCGCCAGGCGCTCGCGCCCGCTGATCGGCGTCGAGGTCGCGGTCGGCTTCCACACGGCGCCCGACAGTCCGGACAAATATGTCGGCACCTTCTACAATGCCGAGGACGGGCACATGTATTCGGGCTCGATGGTCGCGGCGGACGCCGACACGCTGCGGGTCGAGGGCTGCCTCTTGATGTTCTGCCAGACACAGATCTGGACGCGCGTGAAGCGCTGAACGCACTTCGGTTCGTTCAATAGTTGTATCGCGACATTCCAACACGCTCTCCGAGACCGCCGGGATGCCGAAGGTTAATGCCCGGCGCGGGCAACCTGCGCCGCAGCGCGCAGCGCATTCAGCGGCGGTTCACATTCGCCGTGAAATACGGGATCGACCGCAGTATCGATTTAGCGCATGTTCCGGCGAAGTGGACGCCGGTTCGCCGAAGAGAACATGCGCCCAAATAAGGTGAAATGCCGGTGAGAAACATCGGCTTATCCGGAACACCTGTCGGGGTTTGGGGCATGAGGCGCGTTGCGTCGGTTGCGGCGATGGTGATCCTGTGCGCGACGGGCCGCGCCGCCGCCGGCGAAATGCAGCCGCCGCGCATCACGCGCCTGACCGTCGACTGGACCGGCGTCGCGGCGCAGCTCGACACCATCGCGCCGCTGCGCGCCATCCACGCCTCGACCGATCCGTCGGTCGGCGGCGCGACGATCGCCCGGCTCAACGTCGCCGTCGCGATGAACTTGCCCGCCGTCGCGCAGAGCCCCGTCCCGGTCCTGCTGCCCTTCGACACCGAGGCCTTTTTGCGCGACCGCGCCGCGCCGGCGGCGCCCGCCACGCCGCGCATCGATCCGAGCCGCGATCCCGGCGCCGCCTACTACTTCGGCTTCGGCCGCCCGTCCTTCTTCGACGCCGGCCCGGCCGGCTACGACGCCGCCTTCCGTTTCCCGGTCACGTCCGTGCCGGAGCTTGCCGACATCCGCTATTCCCCGCCGGCCGAGATCGGGATCACCGCCTCGCTGCTGATCTACGAGCTCGATCCCGCGCCCGACATGGGCGCGCCGTTTCCGGCGCTCGAGGCCGAGTTCCCCGGCATCCGCCGCGCCTATCTCGAGGAGCGCGTGCGCTACAGCTTCGTGCGCTACGGCGTGACCTACGTGGTCTCGTCTGAGTGCTTCGATGCCTCGTTCTCGCGCTACCACCTGATCACCTGCCGCGACGCCGACCGCGCGATCCAGGTCTTGCTGCACCGGCTGCATCTCGCCGGCGGCGCGCCGCAGCCGACGCCGCAAGTCGTCGCCCCGCCCGCGCCCGAGCGCCCCGCCGACGCGCTGCCGACCTTCACGTATCACGGCCCGGGCCGGCTCATTCCGGGCACCGGCTATCGCGGCAACAACGGTCGCGCCGACTACACGGTCTATTCCAACATCCGCTTCCCGCTCGCCGAGGCGCCTGCCTTCGCCAACACCCAGTATTACCGAAATCGCGTCGCCGGCAGCCTGCGTGCCTATCCGTGGCGCGACAATTTCTGCGAAAGCCGCTCGTTCGCGGTGACGCAGTGCCCGGGCGGCTTCGGCCACCAGGGCCAGGACATCGCGCAGGCCGACTGCAATGCGATGAGCCTCGGCGCCGACGGCTGCACGCCCCACCACAACGACGTGGTCGCGGTGCGCGACGGCGCCATCCTGCGCGCGCCCGGGCAGGAGGCCGTCTACCTGTTCGTCAATACGGGCAACGAGCACATGCGCTTCCGCTATTTGCACATGCGACCGAAGCTGCTCGACGCCGACCACATGGTCAGCGGCCGCCGCGTCAAGGCGGGCGACCTGGTCGGCCAGGTCGGCAACTACAGCCAGCACGAGAACGGCACCTCGTACCATCTGCATTTCGACGCGCAGGTGCCGACCCGCATCGGCTGGGTGTTCGTCAATCCCTACATGACCCTGGTCGCATCCTACGAGCGTCTCGTCGGCGGGCGCGGCACCGAGGTGCCCGACATGGTCGCGAGCGCCACGATCACGCTCAACGACGCCTCGGGCGGCGGCACGATGACGCTCGTCGCCATCCGCCACGCGATCCTCGGCACCGACGAACGCGTCATGCCGGCCGTCGACACGGGCCCGCGTCCGCACTGGCAACGTCGCGTCGCCTACCCGGTCGCCCGTTGCGGCTACCGGCATTGGCGCGGCTGCGCGGCGCGTCCGGCCCACGTGGCGCACCGGTTCTACGGCCGCAGGTTCCATCACTATTATGCGCCGCCGCGCGCCGCCACCTGGCACCGCTACCGCCGCGGCCGCCACTCCTAACCGCTGCGACACCCGCAGGGTTGCCAAAGCGCGGGCCCGCCTGTTTCATGCCGGCAAATGCCGGATCGCCATCGCCTGAGTCGCCGCACATTGCTCGCCGCCGCCGGTGCGATCTGATGAACAACTCGACTCCGAGC
>CAVPGG010000006.1:0-6107 GCA_963703755.1 uncultured Pseudomonadota bacterium | reverse complement strand
ATGTCCTGTTCTTCGTTCGGTTGCGTGTTGCCCGGCTCGGCCCCGTCGCCACGCGGCCGAAACGCGCCGAACGGGAGGTTCTGGATTGGGAACTCGCATCCGGGCGCATTGGCGCTCGTGACCCAGCTTGTGCGGGCGGGATCATGCGTCTCGTTGAGAGCGTTCATCGGGCTGCCGTGTCAGTTGAGTGTCAGTCGAGGAAACGTCCGCCGTCGCACACGATGATGGCGCCAGTGGTGACCTTGAGATGGGTGACGCAGGCGAGGATCGCACGTGCAACGTCCTCGGGCTGCACGATCTTCTTCAGCGGCGTCGCCTGTGCGATCTTTTCCAGCTGCGCGGGCCCGCGGCCGGCGACGAAATCGGTGTTCACGGCGCCGGGCGACACGCACAGCACGCGGATGTCCGGGCCGAGCGCGCGGCCGAGCGACATGGTCATCGTATCGAGCGCCGCCTTGGCGGCGCAGTAGGCGACGCTCGATCCGGAGCCCGTGAAGCCGGAGACCGACGAGACGTTGATGACGGTGCCGTCACGGCTCGCCTTGAGCAACGGCGCGAAGGCGCGGATCACCGCGAAGGGACCGCGCACGTTGGCGACCATCAGCGCGTCGATCAGCTCATCGGTCATTGCCTCGAGATCGCCGTGCGGCACCGGCTTGGTGAATCCGGCCGAGTTCACCACGATGTCGACATGCCCGTGCGCGTCGCCGACCGTCTTGGCCGCCGCGCGGATGGTCGCCGAAGTCTTCCAGGACGATATGGATCGCCTCGTGCCCGCTACCCGGCAACTCGGCGATCAGCTTCACGGCGCGCTCGCGGCCCTTGTTGTAGCCGACGTAGACAGTGGCGCCCTCGGCGGCGAGCATGCGCACGGTCGTCGCGCCGATGCCGCTCGACCCGCCGGTGACGACGGCGATGTTGCCTTTGAGACTCTGCTGCTCCACGCTTCGCTCCCGATGCCGTGCGGCGAACACATACGACAGCGTCATTGCCCGCGAAAGCGGGCAATCCAGTACTCACATTCGATGGCGGTGGGTACTGGATGCCCCGATTTCGCGGGGCATGACGCTGAATTCGTGGATGCGTTTCACTTCCCCGGAAAATGCGGCTTCAAGCCCTGCCAGCCCTCGAAGTAGTCATGCTGCAGCTCGGCCAACTCGATCGCATAACGCGTCAGCCGCATCGCGAAGCGGCTTTCGAACATGAACGCCATCGTGTCGGTGAGCTTGTGCGGCTTGAGCTCCGCGCCGGTGGCGCGCGCGTGCGTCTCGGCATCGGGGCCGTGCGCCGTCATGCAGTTGTGCAGGCTCGCGCCGCCGGGCAGGAAGCCTTCGGCCTTGGCGTCGTAGCGGCCGTACAGCAGTCCCATGAACTCGGTCATCACGTTGCGGTGGTACCAGGGCGGTCGGAAGGTGTCCTCGCCGACGAGCCAGCGCGGCGGGAAGATCACGAAGTCGATATTGGCGACGCCGTGCGTGTCCGACGGCGCCGTGAGCACGCTGTAGATCGACGGATCGGGATGATCGAAGCTCACGGTGCCGATCACCATGAAGCGGGCGAGGTCATACTTGTACGGCGCGAAGTTGCCGTGCCACGCCACCACGTTGAGCGGCGAGTGCTTCATCTCCGCCGCCCACAGGTTGCCCTGGAATTTGGAGACGAGCGTGCACGGCGCCGCCTTGTCCTCGAAGGCGGCGACCGGCGCGAGGAAATCGCGCGGGTTGGCGAGCCCGTTCGACCCGAGCGGGCCGAGCTCGGGGAGCCGCAGCGCCGCGCCGTAGTTCTCGCAGATGTAGCCGCGCGAGGGGCCGTCCGGCAGCTCGACGCGGAAGCGCAGGCCGCGCGGCAGCAGCGCGATCTCGCCGGGCGCGGCCTCGACCACGCCGAGCTCGGTGACGAAGCGGGCGCGGCCCTGCTGCGGCAGCACCAGCATCTCGCCGTCCGCATTGTAGAAGATGCGATCGGTCATCGGGGCATTGGCGGCGTAGATGTGCGCCGCCATGCCGATCTGCGTCGCGACATTTCCGTTGCCGCCGAGCGTCACGATGCCCTGGACGAAGTCGGTCGCCTTCTTCGGGATCGGGAACGGCGACCAGCGCAGCTGCGACGGCGTCGCCTCAACGTCGTCGAACGGCGCGCTGCGAATCAGGCCGTTGTCGATCCGCTTGTAGGGGCGATGCACCACCGACGGCAGGATGCGATAGGTCCAGGTGCGCCGGTTGTCGTGCCGCGGCGCCGTGAAGGCGGTGCCGGAGATGAGCTCCGCGTAGAGGCCGTGCGGCGGCTTCTGCGGGCTGTTGCGCCCGACCGGCAACGCGCCCGGCACGGCCTCGCTCACGAACTGATTGCCGAAGCCCGGCTGGTAGTCGAACGTGACGGTGCGTTCCGGCTTGCCCGCGCTCTTCTGCGGCTTCGTCTCGGTCCGGGTCCCGTGCGTATCCCGCTTGCTCTTGAGCTTGGCGTCCATGGCCGTTTCCCGCGGATGGCTGGTAGTTGCATCTGAAACCGACTTTACCCGTTTCGCGGCCGTTCTGCTACGTGCAATCCCTGGGCGCCCGGGCCGCTACCGTACAACGCCTGAAGCGCCAGACGAGCTATCGATACCTGGGCGCGCTGAGCGTATCGTGCGCTCACAGGATGACAGGAAGGGGAGACGATGGGGGCGGAGGCGAAGTTCGCCGGCTGGGCGGTGCATTTTCCCGGCAATCTGCGCTGGAGCAACGCCATGCAGATCGTCAAGGGTATGGCGCCATACGCGGCGATCGCCATGGAGGAGGTCGACCGCATTGGCGACCGGCTCAAGGCGCGCGAGACGGAAAGCGATCCCGACACCGCCTGGAAGGAAGAGTGGTCCGCGATGGCGGATCGCGTCGCCAAGGTCGGGAACGCCGCAGCGGCCGAAGGCCGGCAGATCACGGCCGGCAATCAATACATGCGCGCCGCCAACTACTACTACAGCGCCGAGCGCTTCATCCCGCCCGGCGACGAGAAGATGGCGATGTACGGGAAGGCGCTGCGCTGCTGGCAGGCGGCGCTGGAGCGGCTCCATCCGCAGATCGAGCGCGTCGAGGTGCCCTACGAGGGCCAGAGCCTGCCGGCCTATTTCCTGCCTGCGCCGGGGCCGGGCCGCAAGCGCACGGTCGTGCTGTTCGACGGCATGGACAACGCCAAGGAGATGAGCGTGATCTTCGCCGGGCTCGACTTCGCCAAGCGCGGCATCAACACGCTGGCGATCGACGGGCCGGGCCAGTCCGAGACGCTGCGGCTGCGCCGGATCTACAGCCGGCCCGACTACGAGGTCGCGGGCCGTGCCGCTTACGACTACGTCGCGGCGCGCCGCGAGGTCGATCCCAAACGCGTCAGCGTCATGGGCTACAGCTTCGGCGGCTATCACGCGCCGCGCGTCGCCGGCATGGACAAGCGCTACGCCGGCTGCATCGCGCTCGGCGCCATGCACTGGGAGATGCATGCGTGGCTCACCGAGAACAAGGCAAAGCTCGACGTTGATGCGCGCAAGAGCTCCACGTCGATCTTCCAGTTCCGCTGGGTCGTCGGCGCCCCCGACGATGCGGCCGCGCTCGAAACGGCGAAGAAGTTCTCGCTCGAGGGCATCGCGCAGAAGATCGAATGCCCGGTGCTGATCCTGCACGGCGAGAATGATCGCATCGTGCCGCTGCAGTCCGCGCAGACGCTCTACGAGAAGGTCGGCGCGAAGAACAAGACCCTGAAGATCTTCACGGCCGAGGAGGGCGGCGCCGAGCATTGCCAGGTCGACAACCGACCGCTCGGCATCGACTATGTCGGCGACTGGATTCTCGCCAACACATGAGAACGAGTGCGCTCCCGAAGCGTGCGGTGAACGACAAGGACGAGGGGCGGAACGCCCATCGAAAGAAGGATCGCATGCCCGCACGCCCGCCCTGGATCGACCACTTCGGCGATAATTTCCTCTGGTCCAACGCGACCCTCGTCATCAAGGGTATGGCGCCCTATGGCGTAATCTCGCTGGAGGAGATGGATCGCGTCTGTGAGCGGCTGAGAGTCCGCCAGCACGAGCCGCACGCCTGGTTCGAGGAATGGGGCGCCATGGGCGCGCTGGTCGAGCGGGCGGCGATCGAGGCCGAGAAGGCCGGACGCAAGCACACGGCGGGCGACTGCTATCTGCGCGCCGGCAACTATCTCTACAATTCCGAGCGTTTCCTGCGGCCCGGGCCCGAGAAGCGCGCGGCGGGCGAGCGTGCCTTCCACGCCTATCACGCGGGCATCCGGCTGCGTCATCCGAATATCGAGTTCGTCGAGGTGCCGTACGCGGGCTCGACCTTGCCGGCGCTGTTCATGAGGACGCCGGTGGCCGGGCCGGCGCCCACCGTCGTCATCGTCAACGGCATGGACAACTGCAAGGAGATGAGCATCTTCTTCGCCGGCCTCGAGTTCGCGCGGCGCGGCGTGCACACGCTTGCCGTGGACGGCCCTGGCCAGGGCGAGACCCTGCGGCTGCGTGGCATGCATAGCCGCCACGACTATGAGGTGCCGGGCGGCGCGGCGTTCGACTATCTGGCGCGGCGGCCGGATGTCGATGCGAAGCGTGTTGCCATCATGGGCTACAGCTTCGGCGGCTACTACTCGGCGCGCATCGCGGCGTTCGAGAAGCGCTATGCGGCTGGCATCTCGCTCTCGGCACTGCACTGGGACCTCGCGGGCTGGCAGACGCGGATCAGGGAGAAGAACGCCAGCGATCCGAAGGCGGTGGCCCAGTCGAACTTCCAGTTCCAGTGGGTCGTCAACGCGCCGACCGTCGACGACGCGATCGAGATCGCCAAGAAATTCTCGCTCAAGGACGTCGCGAAGAACATCACGTGCCCGTATCTCGTGACGCACGGCGGCAACGACCGCGTGGTGCCGGTCGAGAATGCGCCGAAGCTCTACGAGGCGATCGGCTCGAAGAACAAGACGTTGAAAATCTTCACCGCCGAGGAGGGCGGCGCCGAGCACGCGCATGTGGACAATCGCCAGGTCGGGATCGACTATGCGGCCGATTGGCTGATGGAGAACATGTAGGGGCACGCATGCGCGACCGGATCCGGCAAACACTGCGGTGCCTTGCCGCGATCGTCGCGCTTCTTGCGGGGGTCGTGGCGCCGGCGCGCGCCGAGTATCCGGAGCGGCCGGTGCGCATGTTCGTCCCGTTCCCGCCCGGCGGGGCCGTCGATCTCGTCGCGCGCCTCCTCGCCGCGGATCTCGCAGCCGATCTCGGGCGGCCCTTCCTGGTCGATAGCAAGGCCGGCGCCGGTGGCATTCTGGCGACGGATGCGGTCGCCAAGGCTTTGCCCGATGGCTACACGCTGCTGCTGACGACGCCGAACCACACAATCAACGCCGCGCTCAATCCGAAGCTGCCCTACGACACCGAGCGGGACCTCGTTCCGATCGCCGTCGTGGCGGAAATTCCCGAGTTGCTGGTCAGCCATCCGTCGGCGCCGTTCGCGGATTTTGCCGGCTTCGTCGACTACGCGCGCCAGCATCCGGGAAAGCTCAACTATGCATCGGCCGGCATCGGCACGCTGCCGCATGTCAGCATGGAGCTGATGCTTCACCGTCTCGGCCTCAAGGTCACGCATGTGCCCTACAAGGGCGCGGCGCCGGCAATGACCGATCTGCTCGCCGGCCAGGTGCAGCTCAAGATGGACACCTACGCGACATCTACGCAGTACGTGGCCGGTGGAAGGCTCCATGCCTTGGCGATCGCGAGCCGGGCCCGCTCGGCCCTGATGCCCCGTGTACCCACCATCGCGGAGCAGGGCCTTCCGGGCTACGAAGGCATCTTGTGGATCGGCATGATGGCTCCCGCCGGGACGCCGAAGGCCGTCATCGACAAGCTCGCCGCCGCATCGGCGCGCGTGATTCGCTCGCCCGACATGGTCGAGCGCTTCCGCCACGACGGCGTCGAGCCCGGCGGTGACATGCTCGACGCGTTCGGCGCGCGGATCAGCCGCGAGATCGCGCAATGGCGGGACCTGATCCAGTCGACCAACATCAAGGCCGAGTGAGCCGGCGCCGTTCAATTCGCCGTGAGACGCCGTAGCTCTGGTTCGATGATCCTGACAGAT
>CAVPGG010000005.1:0-36376 GCA_963703755.1 uncultured Pseudomonadota bacterium | reverse complement strand
AACGGCACACGTCGCGCAATTAGGCGGCTTGCAGTGGAATGGCGCAGATCATGGATGCGAAGGCTGGGCAAGGAAGGCGTGTGTTTTCTGGCGAATTCCCAGGCCACTTTCAAGCTCGTGAGAGGACGCGTCGGATCGGTTTGATAGACGGCCGCGGCAGTGAAGCCGAACTCTTCTTCGGTGCCTGATGCGCCTACGCGCTCGCTGGGGAACACGTAGTGACTCGGTTCGCGGCTCGGGAATGACTCGGCCCAGAATTGCAATGTTTGATAGGCGCGCTCCGTCAGAGGGATTTCCCGGCCGGTGCTGTACTTAGTCTTATCACGCCCGATTTTTAAAGAGCGGTTTTCGAAATCCAGGTCTTTCCATTGGAGGCGAACAAGCTCCCGCTTCGGGCGCCCGTTTCGATGCCCAGGATCACGAAGGGTCTCAGCGATCGGGACCGGCTGTTTCCGCACTGTTCGAGAATGCGCGATTCCTCATCGTCGGTGAGTGCATGGCCGACGTCTTGACGTTCGGCCAACATAGTGACATCGTCGGACAAACCGTCCCACAGGCGGGCGCGCTTCAAGACCCCGCGAAGAATTGAGACTTCGATATTCACCGTTCGGCCACTCGCGCCTGCAACACTTTTTCCCCAACTACTCGCGGCGCCTGCGCTGCTTCCGGCGATTCCGCACGCTCTTTAGCCGTGATGTCCACCAGCAGCTGCTCCGGCCGAACGCGGGCTCGGAGACGCTCTCAGCGCCACCGCCGGCGATCTCGCGCATGCTGGGCGACCAATCCCTTTCTTTCGTTTTGATCCAATCCGCAGTGGCAACCTTGAACGATTTCGGTTTTTGTGGTTTTCGATATCCGGCGGCACTGTTGCGGAGATCCTGTTTGCGTTTATCGTGGATTTCGCGGGCCCGCGTGATCGAACTCATTTCCGGTAGATTCGCGGATTCTCTCGCCTTTATACATAAAGTCGAGCCAATAAATCTTTGAGCCTTTAGGGCGGTATACGGACATTGGTTTAGCTCCTTGTTTTGGTTGGTTGGGGAAGTTCTTTGCTGTTGATCGCTCGGGTTAGAAACTTTTTCGTGAGGTCCGGACAGCGGCTCGCAGCCCACTCCTGGAAGGACTCCGCGGTCTTCAGTCGCGACCATTCGCGTTGCGCTTTCGCGGCCTGCTTCAGCCGCAGCGCACGTTGCGCGTCCCATTTTTCGCGCGTACCGGACACGGCTGTCGCCGCATTTCCGCACTGCCTGGAGCAGTACTTTTTTTGTGATGCGCGTTTTTTGACGAAATAGTTGCCGCAGCGATCACAGGGTCCGGCGATTTTATCGCACCCGCCTGTCGAGCAGGTGGAGGAACGCGTTCCATGCGACATCCCAGGCGCTCCATGGAACCTTTTCGCCCACGTAGACGAAGACGGGCTCGAAGGTCAAGCCGGAGGCCGCCAAATACCACCAGAGGCGTTTTTTGTTGATCTCGTCCCAAGTGGGGGAGCCTGGCGGGAATTTCATCTTGAGGAGCGCGGGTTTCGGCGCGTTGACCGTGCGTTCGAATACATCGCGGGGGCGCGGTTTGGGCTGCCCACCAGGCGTTGACGAGTTGGATCAGGTTCGCGTGAGCTTCCGCGTGGTCGGGTGAGTGACGGTCGAAACCCTCATTCAGCACACGCACGATTTCCCGTATGGGCCAATTTCTTCTATTGCTGACCCTCGATTTTTGGGCACGATTCTTTGTAGCACGTATCACCACTCAATAGCAATTGAAACATCTCGACATCCTTGCATCTTTACCTGTAGCATGGGGCTGTACTGGAGAGCAAAGTGAAATCAGAACCAAAATTCTTCGACGTGCAGGGCGCCAGCGACTACCTCGATGGAATGGTGAAGCCGGCAACCATTCGGCAGTGGATCTGGCGGCGCCAAATCGACACCGTGCGAATCGGCAGGCGCGTGACGATCCCCCGCGAGGCTCTCGATCGGATTATCGAGCGTGGGCTGACGCCAGCCGTGGAGGCACGCTAGGTTCCATGCGACGCTTTCGCGCACAGGCCGTATATGCCTGGCAGTGTTTCTTGTGGCGCATGCCATGAGACGCCCGCTTGTGTCGCGGATGCATCAGGTTGCCTCGTCTGCGAAAGCTGTTGGCGCAGGGCTGCTATCGAATGGCAAGAAGGACGCCAGTGATAGACACCACCACCAGCAGGATCCGCGAAGGCGTTGACCTCGTGAAGTTCATCAGCCGCCATGTGCGCCTCAGGAAATCGGGCGTTCAGTATTGCGGATTGTGCCCATTCCACAAGGAAAAAACGCCGTCCCTCAGCGTTCACCCGACGAAACAGCTCTGGAAGTGTCATGGATGCGGCGCTGGCGGGGACGTGTTCACGTTCCTGATGAAGATCGAAACCCTCACGTTCCCCGAGGCGAAGGCGCGACTCGCCGGTGAGTTGGGCCTCGTGCTCGATGCTGTGGATCGGAAGGATCTGGCAAGACAGCAGCGCGATCGCCAACAGGCCGGCTACTCGCGCGATGGCCTGATCGAAGTTGCGCGTGATCTCCGAAATGGATTTTTCCGCGCCTATCACCGCGCCCTTCGGCATTCCTTGAAATGCCAGTCGAAAGGCGAATGTTGCGAGCTAGCAATGGACGTCTGCGACCTCTATCAAGCGCGCTACCAGGCGTTGGACGAGAAAATCGATGTGCTTGCGAACGCCGACCTGAGCACGATTGTTGACGAATGGCACAAGCGTTCCGGTGTCGCCGCGTGAGACCTGATGCACAAACTGTCGCCAACGTGGTCAGTGAATTCAGCGCGCGTAGCGCGGCGCCCGCTCCGCGAAACGGGCAACCTCGTGACGAAGATGCTCCACCTCCAAAACAACGTGGCCCGATGCCAACAATTCGATCTATCGCTATTCCATCCGCGTCAGCAGAGGCCCTCTTGAGCGACACCAGCATCAGCATGCCTGACCTGTTGATCGAAGGGCTGCTCCCTAAGGCCGGGCTTGTTTTGATCGCTGGAAGGCCCAAAGACGGAAAGAGTTGGTTCGCCTGCCAATTAGGTTTGAGCGTGGTCACCGGCTCAGCTCTCGGCGGCTGGCTGAGAGTGAAACAACCAGGCCGCGTTCAGCTCTGGAGTTTGGAAGACGGATTTGCGCTGACGAAAGACAAGATTTCGAAGCTGCTCAATGGGGCCCGGCCTGATAGCCTTGCAGACCTCCGCATCTACCCCAGCTTCCGGCTCCAATTTTGCGCGGTGGCGACGATGCAATCCGTCGCGAGTTGGATGCGAAGCCGGCGGATGTCATCATCCTCGATTCGCTCTTCAAGCTTGCCGGCGGTTCCCAGCCACGGACTGATATTTGCCAAACCGACTACAGCATCATCGATCGGGTCGCAAGGTCGCCCTGGAGCGCAATTGCGTCGCCGTGATCATCATGCACACAAAAAAGGTGCACGCGGTGGCAACCCAATCGAGAACGCAACCGGGACCTCCGGAACGACCGCGGCGGCCGATTCCGTCGCCGAACTCAAACGCACTTCCGCGCGCGAAGGCAAGCTCACTGTAGTCGGGCGCCTGGTTCCTGGCGAAGAATACGCAATGGAGTGGAACGGCGGTCCCCAGGAATGGGGCTGGTCCATCACCGGCGACGGCCAAGACGCAGCACTTGGCGAGACCAGCCTTGAGATATTGGCCTATCTGGAAGCGCAGGGAGCCTGCAAGCCAAGCTCAATCGCTTCGGGTATCAGCAGATCCTTCGCCAGCGTGTGGAGCGCCTTAAAGCGCCTGCAGGAGCGCGGCAAGGTTCTTCGCGGCCGAGACAAACGGTGGGAGCTATCAGGCCGATGACTAGAAAACTGATCGCACTGATCGCGTTAATCGCACTGATCGCAACTGCTCGCACTGCTCGTACTGATCACGACTGCGCGAACTGCTCGGACTGTTCCTCTCTAATCGTACTGATCAGTCGAGCAGTTGCTCACCCCTTCAATCCCCCTTCGATGCGACACCGCGATCTCGCGGTGGTGTCCCATATGAAAACTAAATGCTTCAGTCCGAATCGAGTCACGTACGATGTGCAACGTGTGGTGAACGTGGCGAATACGTCCATGTTCCAGCCCTGCACCTGATTTTTGCTCGATGCACTGCCCGGTTTGCGCACCGATACGCAATGCGCTAACACTCTGCTCTCCGCGGCGCCGCAACTTTTGGCGAGTAGTCCCCGACACTTCTCACGGTTTCCGGAACGTGCTGATTGGAGTTTTTCAATTCAGCAAGTTACGACCTGTGACCCTCTGCTCAGCGAGCAGAAGACGGCCGAAAATCTCGACGTCTGCAAGAGCGATTTCGCGGCAACGAGGAGAATTCTGATGGCGGATGAACCACGCCGCGAGACCAAGAAAGCGAAGCGATTGAGACAAATGGTGTCCTATGCTCGGCTCGTGCGAAATGCTCGAACTCCATCCCAGACCATGGCCGATTGCGCCAAAATCGCTGGCATCAGTCCGCGCCAAGGTAGCCGCTGGCAGAGCGATCCGACCGTTCATCGCTGCATACGATGCCGCGTTTCAACCCGATTTCACTGGCGCAGGAGAGCACGCGGAAGGCTTACTCCAACAGACGCGATCGAGGAAGCCGGGAAGATCGTCCGCAGTGCAGATGCCGCTCCCACCGCGAAGGTGGCTGCCATCAAGGTGATTCTGGACTACGCCTTGAGTTTGGACGAGCGCAACAAGCTGAAAGCTGAAGTTGGCGCGCTCGCAGGTCCGCGCTGGGCTCACGGAGGAGGACGAGTAAGTGAACTACAGGGACACTTTGAACAAGATCCGACGCCGCTTCGGGCCGCCGGACACGTTCACGTCGACGTTCGCGGATGGCACCACCAAAACCATCACGCCGCCCAGCAAGCGACGAGCCAGCGTCGGATTGGTTGATCGATCGATGAATAACTCCCGACGACCCGATGGCCATCCTCATCCGCAAGTGCATCCACTACGAGTCCTCGTGTGGCGGGGATGAGTTGGGTTTGATTCGCAGCGGCGACAGCCCCGAAGCGCACGAAGCCCGCGAGATCGAAGGCGCCGAGGCCCTGGCCCGCAGGGCCGAAGCGGAGGCCGATCAGGCAGCCGAAGACCAACAGCAGCAAGCGCCCGACTCTCGGACAGCACTGCTGAGGTGATCCAATTCCATCACCGGAGCAGATCCGATCAACATCGCTTTGATGTTGGCCAAAATCCGCAAAGCACTTCCCACGCCGGGCAAAGCGACGCTCGACGATGCCCGATGGATGAGTTCGGACGCTGCACGGTGACGTGATGGATGTCTTTCGCAGGGTGTTGAAGAACCCAACCTCCGAAGAGGCGCTCCTCGTGAAACCGCGTTATCGCAACGTCGGAGTCCGACAGCGCCATGCTGGAGCTTGCCGCCGCGCTCTTGAATAGCCCGGTCGAGGAACCGACCCACCGCCTGAAACGCCAAACCAAGACCTGATCGAAAAAATGCGGCGGTTGCTGCAGATGCCCGTCGAAGGGATCCAATAGCGGCTTATTGAAGGACAAATATGAACATTCTTTGAACCTCGACTCGTGATGGTCGGCGCGAATGCGCGACCGCGTGGCGGTTTCCAGACGCCTTCCCGGACTTCCGTATGAGGCCGCATTTCTAGCCGTGCTGAATCTGGGGCGCCGCTGACGTTCTCCTGTCCGTTGACGGAACTGCTGGCGGCGCAGCGTCCTCGGCAGGCAGCGGGACGCGAGTTGCAGCGCCTGTTATACAACGGACCCGCCGCCACGCTCGTCTCGCTAGTAGCTATCGAAACCGGTCCGGTTATCGCGATCCCGCTTCAGCCAGGTCAGCAGTATTTCGGTGTTGTCGCGCAGCCTGTTACGGTCGTCACCCGAGGTACCGCTGGAACGGCGAGCAATGGGGCTATGTCCATCACCGTCGCCGACCCTACCGGCATCGCAGACGGTCAGGCCGTCTCCGATGGCGATGTCAACATCGCTCCTGGAACACTGGTCACTTCCGTTTCCGGCAACACCATCGGTATCTCGATCGCGACCACGGTGTGCTGACCGCCACGGTCTGCAATTTAGCAAAACTGCTTCCACCCCAGCCACCGGCACTCATCGCCGTCGTGCTGGGTTATTGAAAAACACCAAAGGAGAATTTCATTGAAAATCGTCTCTGAATCTAAAACAATAATGGCCGCGTAGTTACAGCAAACAATCTGCTCCCGCCACTTTTCCCACGCGCCCACTACGGCCCACTTGTACTTGCGTCAGCAACGCTGGGCCATGCGACGCAACCGTCAGCGTTGACCATGGCCACGGCCACGACACGGCGAACGCCCAGCTCGTGAAAGCCGGCCAAGTGAGCGAAGTCCCGTTGAAGGACGGCGCCTTGAATTTCGGCTGCGCCGCCGTTCTTTCCCGCTACAGCCGCGCTGCGGTGTTGACGATCGTGCGCGCCGACATAACCCAAGACAAAACCCAAGACGAAAAACAAGGAGAAATTGAAAATGATTGAGCCAATGCCAGACGCACATCTTTACCGCGCAAAAAGCTGCGGCGGGTGGAAACTGCGCGGCACCAGCGCCGATATCCATCCCCGCACAAGCTATGGACGCGGCTCCGGTGAAGCTGAGATTGTCCGGGAGCGCGGTCTTCGTGGTCCCGCACGTCGAATCGCGGGGCGAGAGCGTATTTGGCGCGACGCCCAAGATTTCAAAAAGCTCGTAGGCGCCCGAACCAGGCGCCACGTTGCGATCGACGCGCTCAACGCGTATTATGCGTTGCGACATGCCGCGAGCCCGAAGCAAATCATCAAAGGGTCCGAGCGCGACGCGACCGGTCCAGCGTATCTCAGCATCATCGACGACGCCGCCGTCGGCCGCGTTGTCGCGCGTGCGCTCGACAGCGCCAGCTTGAGCTGGAAGACGATCGAGCGCTCAATGTATGGCGCGGACCCTTCGGCGGAGGCCGGAGATCCTCCATGTATCGAGAAACGCCGGCAGCACGAGCAGGCGGTCGCGCCAGGGCTCACCGGCGGCGCGCGAGACGGCGCGGCCCGATTTGGGCGACACGTAGACGAGGTCGGTGGCCGTGCCGGTCGCGGCGCAGACCGAAAGGTCGAGGCCGAAGCCAAGCTCGGCGAGCAGCTGCAGTTCGAAGCGTGCCGCGAGCACCGCGACGGTCGCCGGGTCGCCGAGCTGATCGAGCGCCGCGTCGAGCGCCTCGAACACGAACTCGTGCGGGTCGCGCTCAGGCAGCAGACGCATGAGCGCCGCGAGATGCGTCACGCCATAGACGGCATGCGCGGCGGGCAGGAACGAGGCGGCGCGCAGGTCGAGGCCCTCGATGGTGAAATGGCCGAGGTGCTCGTCGAGGCGCGCCCGCCAGGTCGCCAGCACCGAATTGCCCGCCTGCAGCACCGGCTTGAGGCGCGTGCCGGCGCCGCCGCGCACCAGACCGAGATGGCGGCCATGTTCGCGCGTCATCAGCTCGAGGATCGCGTTCGCCTCGCCGTGGCGGCGCGTGCCGAGGACGATGCCGGTGTCGGTCCACTCCATGATGCGGTTAACCTTGCCTCATGCCGCCGCCATTCTGCAATGCAGCAAATCCGTGAAGCGGCGCGATCAATTCCGCGCTGGCCGACTCACCTGACGAAGGAGCGCGACCAATGTCGCACGAAACGCGCCTTCCGTTGCGTCGGGCGGCGTCGTCGGCGTGTCACACCCCGCGGGTATTGCGGCAACGCAAGATGAACGACAGATGAACCGAATATAGCCTAGCCGTTCAGACAGTTTCAGTTTAACTTGCGCCGCTCCGTCCGCTTGGAGCGCGTACCCCCCGTAAGTACAAGAGATACAAACAGAGAGAGGAGAAGCGAATGCGCAAGACCCTGATTGCGTCATTGGTTGTCGCCGGCATTGGATTTGTCGGCGCGTCGGCCACGTCGGCCGCGCCGGTGAACGGCATCACGCTCAAGCAGGTGGCCGCGAGCATGAACGACCAGACCACGCAGGTCGGCTGGCACGGCCGTTGGCGCAGCCACTGGCGTTGGGGCAGCCGCGGCGGTGGTGGTGGCGGCGGTCGCTGCCACGTGCGTTGGCGCAGCTGGTGGCACTGGTGCTGATAGGCACCCAGGCCTAGGGATTTCGACAGAGCCCGGCCGCGCGATGCGGCCGGGCTTTTGCTTTGTGACGACGGCGGCCGGCCGTTCACCGCTTTCCTTCGCCTACTTGCCGCCTTACTTGCCGCCGACTTGGCCGAGCGGTAGCGCGCGATTGCGAGAGAAAAATCCGTCAGGCCTGAACGTCACCGACAGGCGATCGCTCGACATGATCGGATAATCCTCGACGCGCGGGAAATGCGTCATGCCGACCGAGTACCAGACCACGATGTCCTTGTCGTAGATCGCACCCTCGCCCGCGTAGCGCGCAAGCGCATCCGTGTAGTCGGGCCGCGCCTGGTTCGGATACGCGCCTGCTGCGTAGAGCTGCCCGTCCCGATACGGCGTCACCCACAAATGGTGGAACGTGAAGGCCGCGCCGTCCTGCGTGCGCGCGGACGGAAAGATCGTCATCGCGTTTCCCATCGGCGCGATCGTATATCCCGCCGGGCGGCCCTCGCGGCTCACGGCGGACGGGTTGTAGACCGTCCAGCTGCGCGCGCTTTCGTCGTTCATGTCGCGCCGCGCGTCGAGCGCGCGGCCGAATACCGTATGGCTCGCCGCAAACCCGCGGCCGGCGCCCTCGCCTGCCGCATGATGCGTGTCGCCCGCGCCGTGCACGAGATTGTTCTCCATCAGGGCATTGGCCTGCCCGTCGATATCGAAGTCGAGCCGCAGGTTGAACCAGTGCTGATGGTTGGCGGCGACAAGGTTGGGATAGACCAGCGTGCCGTAGCGCTCGTCGCCGCTCGCCGCATAGGTGCGGCTCTCGCCGCCCGGGCCGGGTCCCGCCGCCGCGGCCCGGCACGCCGCGCATTCGCGCGCGCTCACGAACTTGGTCAGGACTTCGCCCGCGAGCGTGACCTCGACCGCGAAGCTGCCGTCCTGGCGAAAGACCCAGTCGATGCCGTAGGCGTAGTTGCCGAAGCTCGCGAGCGAGCCGATGACGAGCTCGGTCGCGCGCGCATGGAATGTAAGGTCGCCCTGCGGGTAGTACAGCAGGTTTCCACCGTCGCGCTCGTAGATGTAGACACCGTGGCGCATCGCCGCCGCGCCCCCCGACTTCGCGGGATCGGGCAGGACCGGATCGATGAGCAGCGCATTCGCCGGCACCTCGCGGCCCGGCTCGACCGCGACCGCCGAGGCGCCGAGGCCGAACACGCCCTCGTCGAACAGCTCGAGCCACGACCAGAACGCGCTCGCGTCGCCATAGGCGGTGACGATCTCCGACACCGACCCGCGATAGAGCACCGGCCGCTTGCGGCCCTGGTCGTCGACCGCGACCTGATAGAGCACAAGCCCCTCGCGCAGGTTGAAGCCGTAACGGAACTGCCAGTTGCGCCAGGTGACGAGGTTGCGCTCCACGGTGAAATCACGCGGGCCCGGCCGGACGCGCGGCGTCGCGCCCGCGCGTTCCGGCGCGCCGCGCAGCTTGCGGTCGAAAATGTCGTGCGGCACATGCACGCTCGGCACGCCAGGCTTGTCGTCGAGCCGGATCACCTGCCGCGTATAAACGTTGACGATCGCCATCAGCCCGTCGACGAACGGGCTGAACTCGTTGATCGCATCATGGTCGGAGGAGAAGAACGCCCGCACCAGCCGCCCACCCATTTCGGCGAGCGCCGGGTCATGACCGATCGGCGCGAACTGGAGGCCGACCGAATCCGACAATTTGCCCGGCACGTGGAGCCCGCGCGCGACCATCGCCGCCTTCACGCGCGGATCGGCGTCGAGCACCTCGCTCGCGATGTCGGTGTCACGATCCGTCAGACCGGGCTGCAGGCCGGCGAGCTCGGTCACCGAGACGATCTGCTTGGCCTTGACGTTGACCACCACCGCGAAGGCCTTTTTCTGCGCGTAGTCGATCGCGTCGAGCGAGGCGAGGCGCGGGAATTCGCTGCCCGGCCGGAATGCCTGCACCACGGCCTTGTCTGGCTCGCGCAACTGGATCCAGGCGAAATTGACATCGGCCGAGAAGCGCCCGCTCTTCTTGACCACCGTCTCGATCGTCGCGATTTCGTCGGCCGCGAGCGGTTCGAGCGGATGTGCGGGCGCCGCCGCCGCGCTGCTGACCGCAGCGCACGCCAGCGCCAACATCGTGGCCGCCGCCATCGCGGCCGCGCGCAGTCTTGATGCGCAACGCTTGGTCATGCGCCCCGTGAATCAGCGCCGCCGATGCGCACGCGGTGACTTGATCTCGGCGAGCCCGCGCAGATGCGGGCGGTGCCCGCGGTCGTAGTCGACCGCGAAGCACAGGTAGTAGGACTCGGGCTGCTTCTCCCGCGCCTTCGCGCACTGGTCGAACATGGTGAGGTCGTCGACCATGCGGTAGGGGACGTACGGGTCGATGGCAAAACGCTCGGAGCCATCGCCCCAGGCGCCGAAGCGATCGATGCGGCCTTTCATCGCCGGCTCGACTGCGATGATGGCCTCTTTGAGCATGTCGCCCTGGATGAAGTTGTCGGGAAGCTGGTCGAACGGCCCGTCGAAATAGTTGTTGACCCTGATGTTGCCTTCGAACGCCCCGATCATGATCTTCCGGTCGCGCAGATGATCGCGGTAGAACGCAAAACCGGTGCGCTTGCCGATGACGATGCGGTCGGATTGGTGCGTCGGCTCGAGCTGATCGGCGACCTTGACGGTTTCGTCGAGGATGAAATGGAAGATCTTGAGCCGCTTGTCGAAGACGAGGAAGAAACGGACGCCCGACTCGTCGTAGCTCGGACCGATGAACACCTCGTCCGGCGCGAGCGCGTTGGCGGGCGGCTTGACGTCGGTGAGATCGTTGAGCTCGAAGATGACGCTCTTGCCCTTGTAGGTCAGGCGGTAGACGAGGTTTGCGACCTTCTCGAGCTTCACGCCCTGCGATTCATCGAGGATGAGGTGCTGCACCGGCGTCTCGTCGCGCCACTCTTGCAAATCCTCCGAATACGCGAAGATCACCTTGCCCTGGTCGCGGTTGCTGGCGTCGAGCCGGATGTTGCCGTCATAGGGCACGCCGTCGCTGACGAAGGTGAAGTAGTAGTAGTTCTCGGTCGGATAGACCTTCACCCGCTCGGGCAGGCTCGAGAACACGAAGTCGAACACCGCCATCGGCGTGTTGACGTCGAGGGTGCTCGGCCGGTTGACCTGGTCGATGTATTCCTGCTCGGTGTGCAGGACCGGCCACTTCGGCGGCTCCTTGGGCTCCTCGGCGGCGGCGCTCAGCGCCGCAAAACCGCAAGCCGCCACAAGGACGCGGCAGCTCCATCGAATGTCGATCATGCCCCGAGGCCCTCTCCGGTTATGCGTTCGAAAAGCGCATCCTACGTGTGCCGCCGCCGTGCGGGGCGCGGATTTGATCGCAATTCGCCGGCACCGTCAAACCCGATGCCTTGCCTCACCTTTCATTCGCGCGGAAATTCCAGTCCCATCTCGCGATAGCGCTCCGGATCGTCGCTCCAGTTCTCGCGCACCTTGACGAACAAGAAGAGATGCACGCGCTGCTCGATGATCTTGGCGATCTCGGCGCGCGCCCCGGCGCCGATCGCCTTGATCGACGCGCCGCCCTTGCCGAGCACAATCTTGCGCTGGCTCTCGCGTTCCACATAGATCGTCTGCTCGATGCGCACCGCACCGCCGCGCAGCTCCTTCCACACCTCGGTCTCGACCGTCGACCGGTAGGGCAGCTCCTGGTGCAGGCGGTTGAACAGTTGCTCGCGGGTGATCTCGGCCGCGAGGCTGCGCATTGGTGCGTCCGAGATCTGATCCTCCGGATAGTGCCAGGGACCTTGCGGCGCATTTGCGGCAAGCCAGGCCCTGACCTCACCTACGCCGTCGCCCGTGAGTGCCGACACCATGAAGGTCGCGGCGAATTCGGCGCGTCCATTTGCCGCCTGGGTGAGCGCGAGCAGGCTGGTCTTTGCCACCAGATCGACCTTGTTGAGGACGAGGAGCTTGCGTGGCGCCACGTCCTTGAGCTTCGCCAGGATCGCGTCGGCGCCCTCGTCGATGCCGAGCTTGGCGTCGAGCATCAGCGCCACGATGTCGGCGTCATGCGCACCGGTCCAGGCGGTCGTCACCATGGCGCGGTCGAGCCGGCGGCGCGGCGCGAAGATGCCGGGCGTGTCGATGAAGACGAGCTGCGCCTGACCCTCGATCGCAATGCCGCGCACCAGCGTGCGCGTCGTCTGCACCTTGGGGCTGACGATCGTGACCTTGCTGCCGACCAGTGCGTTGACGAGCGTCGACTTGCCGACGTTGGGTGCGCCGATCAGCGCCACGAAGGCGCAGCGGGTGGCGGGTGGGGTGTCAATCATCAGACCTCGTACGGTCTGCGCGAGTGGCGAGCAGCCAATGGCGAATAAGGAAGCACGGGGCGGCGCATCGTTTCCATTCGCTATTCCCTATTCGCCATTCGGCGTTGCTGCTTGCTACTCGCCATTCGCTTCAACCGCCACCTCGACCCCTTCGCGCGCCAGCATGGCGGCGGCGGCGGCCTGCTCGGCGGCGCGCTTGGAGCGGCCGAGGCCTTCGGCCGGCTTGAGGTCGGGGAGCGCGACCGATACGCGGAATTCGGGATCGTGATGCGGGCCGGTGCGCTCGATCTCGCGATAGGAGGGGGTCGGCAGGCCACGCGCCTGCGCCCATTCCTGCAGCACGGTCTTGGGGTCACGCAGCGGCCGCGCCGGCGCGCGCATGCGCTCGCCCCACAGCCGCTCGATCACCGCGGCCGCCGCCGCATAGCCGCCGTCGAGAAACACCGCGCCGACCAGCGCCTCGCAGACGTTGGCGAGGATCGCGAGCCGCCGGCGCCCGCCCGCATTGGCCTCCGAGGCCCCGAGCTTGATGGAGGCGCCGAGGTCGACCGCGCGCGCGACCTCGGCGCAGGTCTCGCGGCGCACGAGATCGGCCAGCCGGCGCGACAGCTCGCCCTCGTCCGCCTTGGGGAAGGCGCGAAACAGCATGTCGGAGACGACGAGGCCGAGCACATGGTCGCCGAGGAATTCCAGGCGCTGATAGCTGCCGGTGCGGCTCTTGCCGGACAGCGCCGAAATATGCGTGAGCGCACTCTCGAGCAACGACCTCTCGGCGAAGCTGTGCCCGATGCGCTCTTCCAGTTCCTTGCGATCCTTGGTCCTGCGGCTCATCGCACGATCGTAAACAGTCGATGCCAGCGCACCGACCACGGCCAGTTCCACACATGCCAGGCCGGCTCGCGATGGCCGACCGAGAAGAAGATGATGCGGGCGCGGCCGACCAGGTTCTCGAACGGCACGAAGCCGACGCCATCCTGCTCGCGCGGGACGCGGCTGTCGGTCGAGTTGTCGCGATTGTCGCCCATCATGAAGTAGTGGCCGGGCGGCACGGTGAGGACCGCGGTGTTGTCGAGCTGCCCGTTGTCGTAGAGGTCGAGCGTCGTGTAGCTCACGCCGTTCGGCAGCGTCTCGCGCCAGCGCCGCACCGGGCGCCCGTCCTCGTCCACATAGTTGTCGATGCGCTCGCGCTTGATCGGCTCGCCGTTGATGTTGAGCAACCCGTCGATCATCTGGATGTGGTCGCCCGGCAGCCCGATCACGCGCTTGATGTAGTCGACGTTGTCCTCGCGCGGCAGGCGGAAGACGACCACGTCGCCGCGCTGCGGCTGGGACGCGAAGAAACGGCCGGAGAACAGGCGCGGCGACCAGGGCAGCGAGAAGTGGCTGAAGCCGTACGAGTACTTCGAGACGAACAGGTAGTCGCCGACCAGCAAGGTCGATTCCATCGAGGGCGATGGGATGTTGAACGGCTGAAACACAAAGGTGCGGATCACGACCGCGATGATCACGGCGTGGATGATCACGCGCGCGGTCTCGATGACCGCATTTTCCTGCTGGCCGGTGCCGCGCTCCTCGGCGGGCTGCTTTTCCTGGCTCGACACGCTCATTGGCCTCTCATGCTCTCCGGCCGCCCCGCCGTTCGCCCCCTTTTTCCCTCTGCCGGGCCGCCGCCGGGCGAAAGAGCCGCATCGCCCGCCCGGCCCCAAGGCCGTCTGTCGCGGGCGCGAGATGAGTGCAAAAAGATATTTTGGATCAGTCACTTGCTTGTTGTCGGCGCCAGCCTTCCGCGGGCGCCCTCGACCCGCGGAATCCGAGCAGTTGTAGCGGCTTGCGCCACGCCGTGCAATCAAGCCGCCGGACCTGCGGCGGGTGACCGCAGCTCGGCCGAAATCACCACGAAGGCCTGGGCGAGCGGGTATTCGTCGGTGAGGGCAAGGTCGATCTGCGCCTCGTAACCGGCCGGTGTGATCGCCTGCAGGCGGGCCAGCGCACCGCCGGTGAGCCGCAAGGTGGGCTTGCCGGACGGCAAGTTGACGACGCCCATGTCGCGGAAGAACACGCCCTTGCGAAAGCCGGTGCCGAGCGCCTTGGCGCAGGCCTCCTTGGCGGCAAAACGCTTCGCATAGGTGTCGATGCGATTCGCCTTGCGCTCGGCGCGCGCGCGCTCGGCCTCGGTGTAGATGCGGTTGATGAAGCGCTCGCCGTGGCGCGCGATCGTCTGCTCGATGCGGCGGATATCGACGAGGTCGGTGCCGATGCCGAGGATCATGGATTGCGCCGCGTCCCGTCAGTCGAGCACGCCGAAGCCCGGATACTCGCGATCCAAGAAGGCCTTCACGGCGCGCGTGTCGGGCTTTTCGGCCACGTTGCGATCCGCATCGTCGCGGATGAAATCCGGCACGTGGAACGGCTCGCCGCGATAGATCGCAAAGCCGATGCGATTGCGGGCGAAGTCGCACAGCACTACGTTTTCGGTCATCAGCGGGCCGACCGGCGCAAGATAGAAGGCGTCGGAGCGATAGGCCCCGAACACGCCGCGCGCGATCGAGCCCGCGGGCGTCTGCAAGCGCCGCGGCCGCCCGAGCAATGGAATCTCGACGTCCCGGCCGCCGGCCCGTGTATAGACGCGCCGCAGCGGCAACTCCTCGGCGTTCTGGCTCACGGCAACGACGAGGAACAGCGCGCTCTTGCCCACCGCGCGATATTCGTCCGGATCGTGCGGGAAGACGAAATCGAACGTGATGTGGCGCTCCGCGCCCTGCGGCACGCGCTGCTTGAAGTCGACGGCATCCCGCTCGACCCGCTTGTCGATGTCCTCCGGCCTCACCGCCCCCTCGCTTGGGGGATTCATCTTGACGATCTGCGCACCGGCCCGCGACATCGCGCCGAGCGCGAGCGCAGCGCCGACGATCATGCTGCGTCTGGAAAACATCGAGCCCTCCGTCGCGGTCCGGCGCATACGATCACGCCGGCCCGCCGGCCGCAATCCGGCCGCGCGCCATGGCGGCGCGCATGCGCTCAACGACGCCGGACAGGCCGTCGAAGATCGCCTCGCCCATGAGGAAATGGCCGATATTGAGCTCGACGATCTCGGGCAGCGCACAGATCGCCTCGGCGGTCGCGAAATCGAGGCCATGGCCGGCATGCACCTCGACGCCGAGGCGCGACGCGGCGGTCGCACCGGCGGCGATGCGGGCGAACTCGGCGGCGGCCGCCGCCCGATCGCCCGCCATCACGGCCTCGCACCAGGCGCCAACATGGATCTCGATGACCGGCGCCCCGACATCCGCGGCGGCCGCGATCTGCGCCGGATCGGCCGCAATGAACAGCGAGACGCGGATGCCGGCGCCCTTGAGCGCGCGCACCACCGGCGCGATCTGGTTGTGGCCCGAAACCACGTCGAGCCCGCCCTCGGTGGTGCGCTCCTCGCGCCGCTCCGGCACGATGCAGGCGGCATGCGGACGCGTGCGCAGCGCGATCGCGGTCATCTCCTCGGTCGCGGCCATCTCGAAATTGAGCGGCTTGGTGATGCGCGCCATCAGGCGCGCCACGTCGTCGTCGCGGATGTGCCGGCGATCTTCGCGCAGATGGGCCGTGATGCCGTCGGCGCCGGCCGCGATCGCGATCTCGGCCGCGCGCAGCGGATCGGGATGCCGCCCGCCGCGCGCGTTGCGCAGCGTCGCGACGTGATCGATGTTGATGCCGAGGCGGACCGGACGGCGTTCAGGCATATGCTCAGGCATGGCGGTGGAACATCCGCTCGCGCCCGGAGTCATCGGTCGGCTCGGACGGGATCATGACGATACGGCCGTGGCGCACGCCGCGCTCGGCGATGATGTGGTCGGCGAAATGCTGCACCTCGCGCGCGCCTCCCTTGAGCACGGTCACCTCCATGCAGCTGTCATTGTCGAGATGGACGTGCAGGGTCGCAAGCGACATTTGGTGATGACCGTGGAAATTCTGCACCAGGCGCTTGGACAGCTCGCGCGCCGCGTGATCGTAGACGTAGACGAGCGCCGCCACGCATTCACCTTTTTCGCCGGTCTCCTGCGCGGCCTCGCGGATGCCGGCGCGCGCGAGGTCGCGAATCGCCTCCGAACGGTTCTGGTAGCCGCGCGCCGCGATGATGCGGTCGAGGTCGGCCATGAGCTCGTCGTCGAGCGTGATGGTGACGCGTTGCATGCAGCTCTCCCGCGAATCCCGGACCAGCAGTCGCCGGCCGCTCCATCATACACCGATCGCGCACCCGATTGACGCGGGTGCAGCCGAATGCAAGCGTATGCGCGGTGGTTCCCGCAAGGGATCAAAAGGGAACGCGGTGCGGGCGCTCTTCAAGATCGTAGTGCGCCCAATGCCGCGGCTGCCCCCGCAACTGTAAGCGGCGAGTTTCCGCCCATTCAAGCCACTGGGAACGGCATGTTCCTGGGAAGGTGGGACGGACACGGCGACCCGCGAGCCAGGAGATCTGCCACCAGTCATGGTCACGCGCGAGCGCGTCGGGCGGGGTGTTCCGACGTGACGTGAATAGTCGGGCATGTGCCGCCACGGGCGATGGCGGAGCCGGTCCGACGATCGCGGTGACGGGTGGTTCGTTCGCCGTCGAGTTCTCGCGTGTCCGATCACACCTGGTTTGGCCGGCTGGCGCCGGCATCGCGGCGTGCCCGTGCGGGCGCGCTCGCAGCTCTCCTCCTGCTTGCGCTGGGCGTCGCTGATCCCGGCATCGCCCAGACGGCACCGCCGCCGGCGCAGCCAACCGCGGCCACGACGTTGCCGCGCATCAACGTGGACGCCCCCCGCCGACCGCGGGCGGCTCGGCGCGGTGCCCCCGGCCGCACCGGTCCGGCGCGCCCCGCGCCCGCCGACCGGAACGTCGCCACGAGCCGCGCCGGCGGCGACAAGACGCCGCTCAACGGCGGCTTCGTCGCCACTAGCGCGAGCCGGCTCGGCCTCACGGTCCGCCAGACGCCCGCGAGCGTCGAGGTCCTCGACCGACAGACGATCCAGGAGCAGGGTTATCGAACGACCGCCGAGACCGCGCACGGCGCGATCGGCGTGCTGTCGGTCGACTCGGCGGGTGCGCCGGGCGGCTTCTCGATGCGCGGCTTCACGTTCGGCGAGATCAACGTCCTCTACAACGGAATCTCGACCGGGCCGCAAAGCATCACGTCGCGCACGATGGATACGGCCGGCCTTGCGCAGGTCGAATTCCTCAAAGGCCCCTCCTCGCTGATGAGCGGGCTCAATGCCATCGGCGGCTCGGTCGACTACGTGAACCGGTCGCCGACCAGCGGCCCGGTCAAGAACGAGCTCGACCTCTCGGTGGACTCGCTCGGCACAATGCGCTCGCACTACGGCTCCGGCGGCAGCACCTCGGTGCCGGGCCTGGACTATCGCTTCGACCTGATCGGCTCACGGATCAACGGGTTCATCGACGACGTGAACCGTGACCTGACCGACGTTGCGACGCAACTCAACTACCGCACGAGCGATGCCTTCAAGATGTTCGTCGCGATCGAATACAAGCATGATGATGGTCATGCGTACTGGGGCACGCCGCTGGTGCCGACCTCATTTGCGGGCGGGCACGCGATCAGCGGAGTTGTCTCCGGCACGGCGCTCAGCACCTTCGACGGCTCGATCATCGGGCCTGTCACGATCGACTCCCGCACGCTCAAGACCAACTACAACGTGCTCGGCAACTCCACCGGCACGCGGGATCTGTGGCTGCGCACCGGCTTCGAATGGTCGATCGACAACCAGACGACGCTGAAGAACCAGACCTACTACTATCAGGCCCAGCGGCACTGGTTCGACAGCGAGACCTATGCGTTCAACACCACGACGAATTCGACCATCGACCGCGACCGCTTCTTCGTCGGCCACAACCAGAGCCTGGTGGGCAACAACACCGATCTCACCTGGGATTTGCTTTTCTTCGGCATGGACAACCGATTCGCATCCCAGATTGAGGTCAGCAGCAATAGGCTCACGTTCAGCGAAACAGACTTCAGTGCCCCCATCAATGTCTTCCCGGCCGACACCGTCGACGTCCTCAATCCGGACCGCGGGCTTTTCGGCCTACTCGCAGTCGCGGTCCGCGACAAGCGGCTGGATACCGCCGCTCTCTCGTTCGAAGATCGTCTCAAGCCGGTGCCGTGGCTCGCGCTGATCGGCGGCCTGCGCTTCGAGAACACGACGCTGGAGAGCCACGGCCTCAACTTCGACGGAACCGCGCCGGTGCCCTTCACCAAGACCTGGGAGCCGGTCTCCTACCGCGCCGGATTCACGCTCGAGCCGGTCCGCAACCTGACCTTCTACGGCATGACCGCGACCGCGTACGATCCGGCCGCCGCCGGCATCTTCTCGATCGCGCCCGGCAGCTCGCTGGAGCTGACAAGCGCGAAGATCTACGAGGCCGGCGTCAAGCAGTTGCTGTGGGACAGCAGAGCGGAGTGGACGTTCGCGGCCTACGACATCACGCGGCGCAACGTCTACGTCCAGCTCGACACCACGACATTCGGCCTCGCCGGTGAGGTCGATACGCGAGGCCTCGAGCTGGCGGTCGCGCTGCGTCCGATCGACGGCCTCAAACTGTGGGGCAATGCCGCGCTCACCAAGGCGCGCTACAAGAACTTCGACTTCGCCGGGTTCACGGGCAATGCGCCGTCCAATGTGGCGCCCTTCATCGGCAACGGGGGCGCGTCCTATCGCTGGAACCACTGGCGCTGGCCGGTGGAGATCGGCGGCTCGGTGCGCCACGTCGGCCGCCGATTCGTGTTCGAGGACGACGCGACCGCGATGGAGCCCTACACCACGGCGGACGCCTACGCGTTCATCGACATCCCGGGCCGGGACCTCGGCCAGCCATTGATCGACATGGCGCGCATCACGTTCCGCGTGCGCAATCTGACCAACACGGTCTACGCGGCATTTTCCGATCCCGGCTATCAGGATCAGATCTTCCTCGGCGCGCCGCGCACCTTCGAAATCGCGACATCGCTCAAATGGTAAGCCCAACGCCTGAATGATCCGCGCCCTCACCCTCGTTCACCGTTGGCTGAGCGTGCCGTGCTGTCTGCTGTTCGCGATGTGGTTCGCGAGCGGGATCGTGATGCATTTCGTGCCGTTCCCGGCGCCCGACGAGGCGCAACGCGTCGCCGGACTCGCGCCGGTCGATTTCGCGCGCATCCGGCACGGGCCGCGCGAGGCCGTGGCGGCAAGCGGGATCGCGGACGCCGCGCGCGTGCGCCTCGTACAACGCAGCGACGGGCCGGTCTATGTGGTGTCAGGCGGGTCGCGGGGCGTCGCCCTGCATGGAAGCGACCTCAGCCCGGCCGCGGTACAATCGGCAAGCCTTGCATTGGCGATCGCTGTCGATCACGCGCGGCGACGCGGGCTCGAGGCGTCCGCCGCGGCCGTAGCCGGATCGGCGCGCTACGATCAGTGGACGGTCGCGGGTGGCTTCGATCGCCACCGGCCCTTGTGGCGCATTGCGCGGAACGATCGTGAAGGCACCGAGCTCTACGTATCATCGGGCACCGGCGAGGTCGTGCAACAGACAACGCGTCGCGAACGCTGGTGGAACTACGCGGGCAGCGTCGCGCACTGGATCTATCCGACCATCCTGCGAGGCCGCCCGGTCACCTGGACCGCAATCATGTGGGCGATCTCGTTCATCGCCTCGATCGCCGCGCTTGCCGGCACCGTGCTGGGCCTCGCGCGCGCCGTGCCAAGCCGGGGCCGCATCACGCCATATGGCGGCTGGCACGCCCTGCATCACGTGCTCGGTCTCGCCTGCGCAACGTTCGTGCTCGCCTGGATCATCAGCGGATGGCTGTCGATGGACAGCGGCCTGCTGTTCTCGTCCGGCAGGGTCAGCGCATCGGAAGCCGCACTGTTCGCCGCGCCGGCCTGGGAGGTGCTGCCGCGCGGCCCGCCCCGCGCGACCTCCGCGCAGGTCAAGGAAACCGAATGGTTCTTCGTCGACGGCAAGCCGTATCGACGCGACCGGGCGGACCTCGAGACGCAGCTTCTGGTGCGCGACGATTTTGGCCCGGCAGCGTCGCAACGCACCTACCTCACGCCGGACGAGGTCACGAACGGCGCGCGCCGCCTGGCACCCTCCTGCGGCGCCGCTCGCGTCCACGCCGCAGATGCCTACGCGGCAGCGAGCTCGATGGCGGGCGCCCCGGTCTACCGCATCACCTGCGGCAGCGTCTGGTTCCAGGTCGACGGCGCGAGCGGTGCCCTCCTCGAACGCCTCGATGCATCGCGGCGCGCCTATCGCTGGCTGTTCGACGCACCGCATCGGCTCGATGTCCCGTATCTGACCGCACGGCCGCGCCTGCGCGACGCGCTGGTCGTCATCCTGTGCGGTTGCGGATTTGCGTTCAGTTTGACGGGATGCGTGATCGCATGGCGCCGATCGAGGGCGTGGCTCGAAGCTGGCGGGCGGCGTTCACGCGGTTGAACGCCGCGTCACTCGGTCACGCGCTCGACCTTGGCGACCACCGCCTTGGCGCGCAATTGTGCAATGATCGCGTTGAGATGCTTGAGGTCGTAGACGCCGAGATCGATCGTGAGCGCGGTGAAATCGGGCGACTGGCGCTCCATGCGTACATTGTCGATGTTGCCGTCGTGTTCGGCGATCACCTGGGCGACCTGGGCGAGCGTGCCCGGCTCGTTGACCGATTGCACCGTGAGCCGCGCCGGAAAGCGATGCGGCGTGCCCTCGTCCACGTCCCAGCGCACGTCGAGCCAGCGCTCAGGCGTGTCCTCGTAATCCTGCAGCGTGGCCGACTGGATCGGATAGATCGTGATCCCCTCGCCCGGCGTCATGATGCCGACGATGCGGTCGCCCGGCACCGCGCCGCCGTTCGGCGCGAAGCGCACCGGCAGGTCGCTGTTGATGCCGCGGATCGGGATGCTGTCGGCGGCGCCGTTCGGAACCTTGAACTTGACGGCCTTGCCGCGGCGCAGCCCGAACCAGCCGGTCTCGGTCTTCGGCGGCGCCGGCACCACGGCGCGCTCGTCCTTGTAGTCGGGATACATGGCGCGCACCGCGTCCGATGCGCGCATCTCGCCGCGGCCGACGGCCGCAAACACCTCGTCGATCGAGGTGCGGGCGAGCCGGCCGAGCGCGCCCTCGAGCTTCTCGTCGGAATACTCGCGCTTGGCGCGCGCGCACAGGCGCTCGACGATGCGGCGGCCAAGCTCGGCGTATTGCGCGCGCACGGCGGCGCGGGTGGCGCGGCGGATGGCGGCGCGCGCCTTGCCGGTAACGACGAGCCCTTCCCACGCCGCCGGCGGGGCAAGCTGCGCCTTAGATGTGAGGATCTCGACCTCGTCGCCGTTGGTGAGCTCGGAGACGAGCGGCGCGATCTTGCCGTTGATCTTGCAGCCGACCGCGCGGTTGCCGACGTTGGTGTGCACCGCATAGGCGAAGTCGATCGACGTTGCCTTGCGCGGCAGCGCGATCAGCTTGCCCTTGGGCGTGAAGCAGAACACCTGGTCATGGAAGAGCTCGAGCTTGGTGTGCTCGAGAAACTCCTCCGGGTTCGAGCCCTCGGCGAGCAGCGCGATGGTGCGGCGCAGCCACGCATAGGCGTTCGACTTGCGCGACAGCATCTCGGTCGGCGAGCCGACGCCGTCCTTGTAGAGCGCATGCGCCGCGATGCCGAATTCGGCGATCTGGTCCATCTCCTCGGTGCGGATCTGCAGCTCGACGCGCTGCTTGCCGGGGCCGATGACCGTGGTGTGCAGGGAGTGATAGTCGTTCTGCTTCGGCGTCGAGATGTAGTCCTTGAACCGGCCGGGCACGACCGGCCAGGTGGTGTGGACGATGCCGAGCGCGCGGTAGCACTCGGACACGCCGCGCACGACGACGCGGAAACCGAAGATGTCGGAGAGCTGCTCGAAGCCGACCGCCTTGCGCTCCATCTTGCGCCACACCGAATAGGCGCGCTTGCGTCGATTGAGCACGGTCGCGACGATGCCGCTGTCGGCGAGCTTGCGGGTGAGCTGCTCCTCGATCTGGCCGATCAGCCCGTGATTGCGCGCCGCGAGCGCGTCGAGGCGCGCGGTCAGCACCTTGTAGGCGTCGGGATTGAGCTCCTGGAACGCCAGGTTCTCGAGCTCCTCGCGCATCTCGTACATGCCGATGCGGGCGGCGAGCGGCGCGTAGATGTCGATGGTCTCCTCGGAAACGCGCTTGCGCGCCTCCGGCGACATGTACTCGAGCGTGCGCATGTTGTGCAGCCGGTCGGCGAGCTTGACCAGCAGCACCCGCACGTCCTCCGCGATGGCGAGCAGGAGCTTGCGCAGGTTCTCGGCCTGCTTGGCCTCGCGCGAGACGAGGTCGAGCCGCTTGAGCTTGGTCAGGCCCTCGACCAGATGGCCGATGTCCTTGCCGAACAGCGCGTCGATCTCGGCGCGCGTCGCCTCGGTGTCCTCGATCGTGTCGTGCAACAGGGCCGCCACGATGGTCGCGTCATCGAGCTTGAGATCGGTGAGGATCGCGGCAACCTCGAGCGGGTGGGAGAAATAGGGGTCACCCGAGGCGCGCAGCTGCTCGCCATGCGCCTTCATGGCGTAGACGTAGGCGCGGTTGAGCCGCTCCTCGTCGGTGTTCGGGTTGTACTTGCGGACGCGCTCGACCAGCTCGTACTGGCGCATCATCCGCGCCTTGGGCTTGGGGCGCGGCGCCGGCGCCCCCTCCACGGCGACGTGACGGCCGCGCTCAAGCTGCGCGCGAGCGCGCGGCTGCTGCTGCATCCGGGGCAGATCGGTCTGCGCCATGGCCACCCACGAGCATCTCCGCCGCGGCGCAATTCGTGCGCCCCGGCACCGGCCGAGAGCTTACCACGGTAGCGGCCAAATCAGCCGTTAACAAACAGCAATAATTTGCGTGGGATTGCGTCAAGAAAAACGGCCCGGACCATCGGCGACCGAACCGACGCCGTTCTTCGAACGGCTATTGCGGGGCCGCCGTCGTCCGCGCGGGGACGCGCTATTCCTCGTCGTCCGGCTCGACCGGCTCGGGCTTCTCCTCGGGTGGCGCCAGGCCTTCGAGCCCCTTGAGCAGCTCTTCCTCGGTCATGCGGTCGGGCACGACCTCGGTGTCGTCGGCGTCGACCCCGGCGCCGGGCGCGCCGATCAGCGGCACGGACTCGGGCTCCGGCTCGTCGACCTCGACGTATTTCTGCAGCGAGTGGATCAGGTCTTCCTTGAGGTCGCCGGGCGAGATGGACTTGTCGGCGATCTCGCGCAGGGCCACTACCGGGTTCTTGTCGTTGTCGCGATCGATCGTGATCTGCGCGCCGGACGAGATCATCCGCGCGCGATGGCTTGCGAGCAGCACGAGGTCGAAGCGATTGTCGACCTTGTCGATGCAGTCCTCAACCGTGACACGGGCCATGGGCTCGTCACTCCTTTGGCGGGTGCTGATTTGGGTTCCCCGGCTAGGTATCGTGCTCCCGCGCCGAGCGCAAGCCCTTTTGCCGCGTTATGATTGACTTGGATTTCACTTGGCGGCGGCGCCAAGCTCTGTTACGCAGATTTTAGGAGCACGGCGCTCTCCGCCAGATATCGATTGCAGGCGGACGCGCCGGGGCGACGCAGCGTCAAGATCGCGGCGCGCTCGCGAGTTCCCGTGCAGGCGGCACTTGACGCCGTCAACGATCGCCATAACACCGTGGGATATGCCGGAGATTTCCGGCCTGCCCGACCGCACAAGTCGTTCCGAGCCAAGAAGCATTCGACACGAACCGGCAAGCGCGCTAGTTAGCCAACAAGAAAACCGAAGAAGAGAACCCCCACATGTCCGTACCCGCCGAAAAAATCGCTCTGTTCATTGACGGCGCCAACCTTTACGCCACCGCCAAGTCCCTCGGCTTCGATATCGACTACAAGCGATTGCTGCGCGAGTTCCAATCACGCGGATACCTGCTGCGGGCCTTCTATTACACGGCCGTGGTGGAGGATCAGGAGTATTCGTCGATTTGCCCGCTGATCGATTGGCTCGACTACAACGGCTACACCGTGGTCACCAAGGCGACCAAGGAATTCGTCGACCAGACCGGCCGCCGCAAGGTCAAGGGCAACATGGACATCGAGCTTGCGGTCGACGCCATGGAGATCGCCGGCCACATCGACCAGATGGTGCTGTTCTCCGGCGACGGCGACTTCCGCTCCCTGGTCGAGGCGGTGCAGCGGCGCGGCGTGCGCGTCACGGTCGTCTCCACCATCTCGACGCAGCCCCCGATGGTCGCCGACGAGCTGCGCCGACAGGCAGATATCTTCGTCGACATCGTTGAGCTGCAGCCGAAGATCGGTCGCGACCCCTCCGAGCGCACGCCGCGCGAGCCGCGCGAGCCGCGCCACGGTGGCCACACGCCGCAGTTCCTCCAACGCCCCACCGCACCGCCCCAACGCGCGACCGTCGACGCGGCGGACGACGACGACTTCGAGGATTAGGATCGCCATCCGATGCCGGCGCGGGCCGCCGAGCCCGGGCGCGACTGCCCACGCTGTCCGCGGCTCGTCGCCTTCCGCCAGGAATGGCGCGCGCGCGAGCCATCGTGGTTCAACGCGCCGGTGCCGTCATTCGGCCCGCGCGACGCGCGGCTGCTGATCGTCGGCCTCGCGCCCGGGCTGCGCGGCGCCAACCGGACCGGGCGACCGTTCACGGGCGACTACGCGGGCGACCTGCTCTACGCAACCCTGATCGAGTTCGGCTTCGCGCGCGGCCACTACGCGGCACGCCCCGATGACGGCCTCGAGCTCACCGACTGCCGCATCGCCAACGCGGTGAGCTGCGTTCCGCCCGAGAACAAGCCGACGCCGGACGAGATCAATACCTGCCGCCCCTTCCTTGCCGCCGCGATCGCCGAGATGCCGCGCCTTGCCGCCATCGTCGCGCTCGGCCGCATCGCGCATGACAGCACCGTGGTGGCGCTCGGCGAGAAGCGCGCGCGGATGCCGTTTTCACATGGAGGCGCGCATCAGGCGGGCAAGCTGATGTTGTTCGGCAGCTATCACTGCTCGCGCTACAACACGAATACGGGGCGCCTCACGCCGGAGATGTTCCGCGCGGTGTTTGCCGACGTGCGCCGCCATCTCGGCAGCGTCGATTGATTCCCATTTCTTGTCTTGCCTCCCGCATGCGTATGACTTGCAGGTCGGCAGCGCGAACCGGACAATTGCACCTCTCCGGAAGAGCGCATACCATCGCGGATGCAACCGGGGGCTATTTCCGATGCTCGTTCCGTTCGATCAAGTCCAGGGCAGGCGTTCGCCCAGATATGTGCTGGCGCTCGCGCTGACGGTTGGTGCATGCGCGACGAACCCGACCGGCGTTCGCGACGGCGATTCGGTCCTCGACAGCCTGCGCGTGGAAAACAAGGGAATTGTCCTCATCGACACGGACATGAACTACGGCTGCGGCAGGGTGCTGGCCAGGGTCGCGCACCCGAACGCGGAGGGCCACTATGTCCGGGCCGAGGAGATCGCGCTGAAGCGCATACTCAACCGCCCCGGCCCCATCGAGGTCACGCTCCCCGCCGGCGACTACGGCATCGTACAGCTCGATTGCGAAAGCGGGCCCCAACCATCGCATCTTCATGACCCGCGCCACCCACGCGAGGAAATATCCTCACCGGGGATGGCGCGGTCTATGACCGGCCCATCGCCACATTCAGCGTTCGCGCCGGCGAGTTCATCAACGTCGGCAATCTGCTACTTTCGACCTGGAGTACGGGCAACGTCTTGTTCGGGCCACAGGCCGAGTTCAGCGCCCATGTCGTGCCGATCCGGGACGACGTGCTGCGAAAGCTCTCGGCCGCCAAGCCGGCGCTCTACTCACATGTGGTGCAACACCTGATGACGACGCCGGGTTCCCAGGGGCCGCCCGGCCCTCGCGCCGCTCCGCCAGCGCCGCACGCGCGCGGCGTCGGCTTCGGCGTGCCGGTGGTGAAAGGATGAGCGAGCGGCAGAATGACGGCACCGCCCCGCCGCCTCAGTGCATCCCGGCGTACGACATGAACTCCATCAGCGATCCGTCCGGATCGCGGAAGTAGACGCTGGTGCCGCGGCCCTTGGCGCCGAAGCGCTCCATCGGCCCGGCCTCGATCTTGATGCCGTGGCGATCGAGGTGCGCGACCGCGTCGGCGATCGGCCCTGCCCATTCGAAGCACAGGTCGCTGTTGCCCGGCTGCACCGGCAGCCGCGCGACCTCCGCGGGCCGCACGCCCGGCCCGTGCACGTTGAGCTGCTTGTCGCCGAACCGGTAGGCGAAGCCGGCCGGGCGCGCCACCAGCTCGGCGCCGAGCACGTCGCGGTAGAACGCGTTCGAGCGCTCCCACTCGGTGACATGGATGACGCAGTGATCGAGCCTGGTCGGCAGTGCCATGGATCGCCCTCACGAAGTTGCCAGCTTGCGCCCCACCCGCTCGGCGAGCACGCGGCGCTCCTCGCCGAGCCGGGCGAGGCGCGCCTTGACCGCCGCGACCGTCTCGGGCGCCGCAATGTCGGGTGAGCCGGAGCGAAACGGCGGGTCGGGATCATATTCGATCTGCAGCTGGATCTCGCGCGCAACCTCATCGCCCGCCAGAATTGCGGCAAGCCTGAGCGCGAAGTCGATGCCTGATGCGACGCCCGCGCCGGTGACGACATTGCCGTCGACCACCACGCGCTCGCGCACCGGAACGGCGCCCATCAGCGCGAGATTGTCGATCGCGGCCCAATGGCAGGTGGCGCGCTTGCCCTTGAGCAGCCCAGCCGCCGCGAGCACCAGCGAGCCGGTGCAGACCGAGGTGATGAACTGCGCGGACTGGGCCTGCCGGCGCAGGAAGCCGAGCGCGGCCTCATCCTCCATCAAGTCTTGCTGGCCGGGCCCGCCCGGCACCATCACGACGTTGAGCGGTGCGCAGTCGGCATATGTGGTGGTCGGCATGATCTGCATTCCGCGGTCGGTCGTGACCGGCTCAGGCGTGCGCGCGACGAGATCGACGGTCGTGTCGGGCAGCCGCGCCAGCACCTCGTAAGGCCCGGTCATGTCGAGCTGGGTCAGCCGCGGAAAGATCAGCATGCCGACGCGGCGCATGGCCTCACCCCTTCATCCGCAACAGGCGGCCCTTCTCGCGATCCCAGGTCCGCTTCTTCTCGGTCTCGCGCTTGTCGTGCAGCTTCTTGCCGCGCGCGAGCGCGATCTCGATCTTGGCGCGACCCTTGTCGTTGAAATACATCTTGAGCGGCACGATCGTCATGCCGTCGCGCTCGACGCCGCCGGCGAGCTTTTCGATCTGGCCACGATGCAGCAGCAGCTTGCGCGGTCGCTTGGGAGCGTGGTTGAAGCGGCTCGCCTGCACGTATTCGGGGATATTCGCGTTGAGGAGCCACAGCTCGCCGTCGCGCGTGTCCGCATACGATTCCGCGATCGTCGCGCGGCCCTGGCGCAGCGACTTCACCTCCGTCCCGGTCAGCGCGATGCCGGCCTCGAAGACCTCGCCGATCTCGTAGTTGAACCGCGCCCGCCGATTGTCGGCCACGACCTTCCGCGGCCGCTCCTTCTTGTCCGCCATCGGCGAGCCTCGCTGCGATTGCCGGAGGATGAGCCCCGCACCCCGTCTGCGCCGCCCGCTGTGTAGTCAGCACGGCCGGTACCGACAAGCCCCGGGGGCCGGCGGGGAATCGCCTCGTGTTTTTCATTGTTCTAAATTCAATATAGCGTTCGTACTTTACATCCATTCTAGAAAGTAAGCGCCGCGATACTGCTTACATTAGCTCTAAATGAAGCGTTTCAACTTGCGCGGCCTCCAAGATCACCATTTATTACTTTGCGTCTGGTTACGGGGCCTTGAACCCCGCGTATTGGAGGACCGTCATGCCTGCCCCCCGACGGGCCCCCGCGCGCCGTTTCGCGGCTTCGCTGCTCGCAACCGTGTCGCTGCTCGCCTTGAGCAACAGCACCGCCCACGCTGGCGAGGCCGCGCCGTCCGCCGCGCAGGCCTCGAACGAGGCGCTGCTCAAGAAGCTCGATGCGATGGAGCGGCGCATCAAGATGCTCGAAGGGCAGCTCAGGCAGCAGAAGTCGACGCCTCCCGCAGCCGCTGCCAAGCGGCCCACTGCGAGCACGGCTGCGCCCTCTGGCCCCTACGCAGAGGCGGCCGCACCGGCCGCCCCGCCGGCGACCGCCGCTCCGGCGGCGACTGCCGCGCCGGCCGATGCGCCCGCCGCGCCGCAGAAGAGAGGGATCCTGGGCCTCGCGGATTCGCCGGTCGCGGGCTTGAGCATCGGCGCCTACGGCGAGTTCTTCTTCGGTTCGCGGCAAAATCCTGCCGCCGGCGGCCAGTGGCAGAACGGCTTCGACGCGCGGCGCTTCGTGCTGCTGCCGACCTATCAGATCACCGACAACATCATATTCAACGCCGAGATCGAGTTCGAGCACGCGGGCTCGGGCTTCGACAACGACGACAAGCTGCACGGCACCGCCGAGATCGAGCAAATGTGGATCGACTTCAAGATCGTCGATCAATTCAACTGGCGCGCCCCCGGCATCGACCTCGTGCCGATCGGCTGGACCAACCAGCACCACGAGCCGACCGAGTTCTACAGCGTGCTGCGACCGGAGCTTTACAACGGCCTCATCCCGTCGACCTGGAAGGTGCCGGGCACGAGCGTCTACGGCGCGCTCATGGATGGGCTCAAGTACCAGGTGATGGTCAGTGCCAGCAACGAGGACTTCGGCGACGCGTTCGGCCTGCGCACCGACGCCAAGACCGTGCCGCCGCTCGGCACGCCCTATTTCCCGGGCATCGACGGCCATAGTGCGCTCGGTTTCTCCAACCCGCCGCTCGGCGACTTCTCGCAGCTCAGCAATACGGTGGCGGTGTCCGGCCGGCTCGATTTCTCGCCCGCTTTCCTGCCCGGATTCGCCGGCAGCGTCAGCGCCTACTACTCGCCCAACATCACGCCACGCGGCGCGCATGACGACATGGGCAACTTCCTCGGCCGCACCAGCCTCACGGTGCTCGACGGCGAATTCCGCTATCGCGTGCCGAACACCGGGCTCGAGCTCAAGGGCGAATACGTGCAGGCGATCTTCGGCAATCCCGCCAACCTGCGCGCCAACAACGACAGCGACGCGACCGACAATGTGGGCCGCACCATGTGGGGCGCCTCGGGCGAGATCGCCTATCACCTCCCGCTGGGCACGATCCTCAACAGCGCGTGGGAAGCCGTGCCGTTCTATCGCTACACGATCGAAAACCTGCAGACCGGCGGCTTTGCGGGCACCGACCTGAACGCGCCGATTGGCGCCGGCCAGCTCCAGTTCCACAATGTCGGCATCGCGGTCTTCCCCTCGCCCAAGCTCGTGTTCAAGGCGACCTACCAGAAGGTGATCAGCCGCGACCCAGCCGGCGCCAACGCGGACTCGGTGCTCGGCGGTGTCGGCTTCTTCTTCTGAGCGAGGGCGCAATGGCTGATTGGATCAAGTGGACGGCGCCGGGCGCGGCGCTGGTGTCGGTCACCTCCGCGGCGCATGGGGTGCAGTACATGTCGGTCGCGCAGGCACAGAAGGCCGCCTTTCCGTCGGCGACGCAATTCGTGGAAGTGCAGGCCGGGCGCGTCTGGAAGGCGCAGGCCGGCGGCAACGTCATCGGCCTGTTCGTGTTCGACCGGGTGATCGGCAAGCACCTCTACATCGACTACACGGTGGCGCTCGATCCGGGCGGCCGGGTGCGCCGGGTCGACATCCTGCAGTACCGCGAGTTCTACGGCGGCGAGGTGCGGCAGGCGAGCTGGCTCGCCCAGTTCGTCGGCAAGACCGCCGCGAGCCCGCTGCAGGTCGACGGCGACATCCGCAACATCTCGGGCGCGACGCTCTCCTCGCATCACGTCACCGAAGGCGTGAAGCGGATTCTCAGGTCATACGGCCATGGCGTTCGCTAGCGTGCGCCGCGCCCGCCCGCTGCTCGGCACTTACGTCGAGATCGCGGCGGCCGGCGCCACCGGCCCCGAGCTGGATGCGGCGGTGGACGCCGCGTTCGCGACGGTCGAACGCGTCCACCGCCTGATGAGCTTCCATGACCCGGCGAGCGACGTGAGCCGGCTCAACCGCGACGCCGCGGCTCGCCCGGTCGTGGTCGACGCATGGACCTGGGAGGTGCTGAGCACCGCAGTCGACCTCAATCGGCGCTCGCACGGCGCGTTCGACATCATGGTGGCACCGACCCTGCAGGCGCTCGGGCTGCTGCCGCAACTCGAGGGGCATCCCGAATGCTCCGGCGCCCTGCCGACGCAGGACGCCATCGATCTGCGCGCGCACCGGCGCGTGCGCTTTCGCGATCCGGGCATGCGGATCGACCTCGGCGGCATTGCCAAGGGGTTCGCGGTCGACCGCGCGATCGAGACGCTGCGAAGCAACGGGGTCGCGAGCGCGCTCGTCAATGCGGGCGGCGACCTTGCGGCGTTCGGGCCGGCGCCGCAGACGATTTACCTCCGCGATCCGCGCGATCCGCGCCGATCGCTCGGCGCGATCGATGTGTGCGACGAGGCGCTCGCGTCGAGCGGCGGGCGCTTCGATCCGCTCGTTGCGGCGGATGCGATGCCACCCGCCGTGATCGATCCGCAAGCGCGCGCGCCGGTGCAGGCGCACAAGGGCGCGACCGTGCGCGCCCGCACCTGCACGCTCGCCGATGCGCTCACCAAGGTCGTGATGGTCGTCGGCGAAGCAGCCTTGCCGCTGCTCGATCAGTTCCGCGCGAGCGCGCTGATGGTGCGGGCCGATGACGAGATCCTGTGCACGCCGGCCTGGCAGGCGGCCCATGCGCCTTGATCCCTGGCACCGGCGCGCGATCTACGCGGCCTTCGCGCTCCTCACCGTCACGGGCGCGGTCTGGCTCTACGCCGACTGGGCCAAGGACCGGCTCGGCCCCGATACATGGCAGCCGATCGCGGCCGATATGCTGGCGCTGCACGGCGCCGCCGCCATGGCGGCACTTCTCCTGCTCGGCGCGCTGGTGCCGCTGCATGTCCTCCGCGGCTGGCGCAGCGGCCGCAACCGGCTCACCGGCCCGCTGATGATCGCCGTCAACGCCGTGCTGATCGCGACCGCCTACGGGCTCTACTATGCGGGCTCCGACGCGCTGCGCCGCTGGATCAGCGACCTCCACATCGTGGTCGGGCTCGCGCTGCCGGCGGGCCTCATCCTGCACATATGGCTCGGACGGCGTAGCGCGCCGACGCGGCCGGACTAGTGCCCCGCTTCCGAAGTTCGTGAAACATCGCGGCAATCTCCGCCACGAACTTCGGAAGCTCAGGGGGCACTAGCAAGTCTATGATTTTAGTGCCGCCTATCGATTTGACGTTCCTGAACGACCTTGCTGCAGGTGGTGCAGGAACGTCAAATCGGCGGCACTAGCCGCTCACTTCTTGAGTAGGTCGCGGATCTCGGTCAGCAGCACGACGTTGGCGGGCGGCGCGGTCGGCTTGGCCTCGGGCTTGTAGAGCTTGTTGATCAGCTTGACGGTGAGAAAGAGCGCGAACGCGATGATGATGAAGTTGATCAGGATGGTCAGAAAGTTGCCCCAGGCCAGCACGGCGCCTTGCTTTTTCGCATCCGCCAGCGCGCTTGCGGTGACCTTGGCGGACAGCGGCAGGAAGTAGTTGGAAAAGTCGAGCCCGCCCGTGACGCCGCCGATGATCGGCATGATGAGGTCGGACACCAACGAGTTGACGATGCCGCCGAAGGCCGCGCCGATCACGACGCCGATCGCGAGGTCGACGACGTTCCCGCGCATCGCAAATTTCTTGAATTCCTCGAGCATCGGTCCCTCCCTGGGTTCGCCCGCGTCGACGGCGCGGAATACCGCATAAGCCGCGCGGTCACGCTGCTCATCATAGCTCAAGGAAAGCGATTGTGGTGGTGCCGGCCGCCGGAGGCCGCTCGGTTCAGTTCACGAGACCGGCATGCACCATGGCGTCGCGAACCGCGGCGCGCGACTTCTCGCCGATCGGCACCATCGGCAGGCGCACCGTATCGGTGATCTTGCCGAGCAGCGAAAGAGCGTATTTGACCGGGGCCGGGCTCGCCTCGATGAACAGCCGCTGGTGCAGCGGCATCAGCTTGTCCTGCAGCTTGAGGGCGGCGGCGAAATCGCCGCGCAGGCAGGCGCCCTGGAACTCGGCGCACAGGCGCGGCGCGACGTTCGAGGTGACCGAGATGGCGCCGTGGCCGCCATGCGCCATGAAGCCGAGCGTAGTCGCGTCGTCGCCGGAAAGCTGGTTGAACCCCTCGCCCATGGCGGCGCGCTGATCCGAGACGCGCGTCATGCTGGAGGTCGCATCCTTCACGCCGGCGATGTTCTTGAGCTCGTAGAGGCGCTGCATGGTGTCGACCGACATGTCGATCACCGAGCGCCCCGGGATGTTATACATGATGATCGGGATGCCGATGGCGTCATTGATCGCCTTGAAGTGCTGATACAGCCCCTCTTGCGTCGGCTTGTTGTAATAGGGCGTCACCACCAGGACGGCGTCCGCGCCCGCGTGCTCGGCGTGCCGCGCGAGCTCGACCGCCTCACGCGTCGAGTTCGAGCCGGCGCCCGCGACCACCGGCACCCGCTCTTTGGCCTGGTCGATGCACCATTCGACCACCTGCTTTGGAAATTGCTGCCTGGGGATGCGATTTCCATTTTTTTGCTTACGGCCTGGCCTGAAGAATTGCTCTTTCGCGGCCTGCTGCAAAATTCCCTGTCACGGACATTCTCGGACGAGACGCTAGGCCTGATCGCTGCCTCCGTGATTTTTGGCCTGTCCCACATCACGAATAACGGGGTTTTCCCCAACTGGCGTTACGCGATTCTTGCCACGATTGCGGGAATCTTCTACGGGCGCACATGGAAAAGGACCAACAGCATTTTTGCATCGGCAATCGTGCACGCACTGGTGGACACCATCTGGCATCTACTGTTTCGCACCCTTTAATCTAGCGCACCACGCCCGTGAGCGGACTTGACGCGGAAGCATACAATTTCTTCGGCATGCGTCCGGCCAGAAACGCCTTGCGGCCCGCAGAGACCGCTTCGCGCATCGCCTCAGCCATCACACGGCATCTTGAGCCTCCGCGATCGCAGTGTTCATCAGCACTCCGTCCGCGCCCAACTCCATGGCCACGGCAGCATCGGAAGCTGTTCCGACGCCCGCATCAACGATCATGGGCACTTCCGTGATGCGTTCGCGCAGAATGCGCAGGTTGGCGTGATTTTGAATACCCATGCCCGAACCGATTGGCGCGCCGAGCGGCATCACGGCAGCCGCGCCCGCGTCAATCAGTTTGCGCGCGACAACCAAGTCGTCGTTGGTGTACGGCAGCACGACGAAGCCTTCTTTCACCAGGATTTGCGTGGCGCGAACCAGTTCCTCGGTATCCGGAAACAACGTCTGCTGATCGCCGATCACTTCCAGCTTCACCCAGTTCGATAGGCCCACTTCGCGGCCCAGCCGCGCGGTGCGGATAGCTTCATCGGCGCGTGTAACATCCCGCGGTATTCGGCAGAATGAAAATTTTGTCGCGATCGATGTAGTCGAGCAGCGATTCCTTGGTGCGATCGGTCAGATTGACGCGGCGCACCGCCACCGTCACCATGTCCGCGCCGGACGCCACATGTGCGCGCGGCATTTCCTGCAGGCTGCGATATTTTCCGGTGCCGACAATCAGCCGCGAACGAAACGCGCGCCCCGCAATCACCAGTTCATCGCTCATTTGCCATCTCCTTGACTAATTGTAGCGCGGCGCGGGTTTTGTAGCACCGGCTTCAGCCTGTGGGGTTTGGGCCTCGGAAGGACTAAAATCCACAGCTGAAGATTATGCTACTCAACCTCCGTTGCCCTAGTTCCGCTTCCGCGTATAGCCCTTCTATGATTTTGGCGTAGCGCTCGGCGATCACGCGGCGCTTGAGTTTCAGCGTGTAGGTCAGCTGTCCGCCATCGAACGTGAAATCATGATCGAGCAGCGCGAATCGCTTGATGGTCTCGTACTGCGCCAGTTGGAGTTCATGCGCGCCACTTCCCTGCCGATCAGTTCATGGACCCAGGGATCGGCGGCCATTTGCTCGGGGGAGCGAAGGTCCGACCCTGTTCTCGAGCAGCGGCTGCGACATTCGCGAAATTCGGCACGATCAGGGCGGCAATGTATTTGCAGCGCGTCGCCGACCAGCACGGCGTTCAGGATCAGCGGACTCACCTTGAGCAGATTCTCAATCGGCTGTGGCGCGACAAATTTTCCCGCCGCCGTCTTAAACAAATCTTTCTTGCGGTCGGTACGAACAGGTAGCCGTCTTCGTCCAGGCGCCCGATGTCGCCGGTGGACAGCCAACCGTCCGGCGAGATCACGGCGCGGGTATCTTCGGGCCGCTGGTAGTATCCCTTCATCACGCACGGGCCCCTGCACCAGAATTTCTCCGTCCTCCGCGATCCGCACGCCCACCAGTTCGATGGGCTGTCCCACGGTGCCGACCTTATTGGCGTCCGGATAATTTGCGCTGACCACCGGAGAAGTCTCCGTCAGGCCATACCCCTGATAAACCGGGACACCCACGGCCCAGAAAAATTCAGCGAGTTCGCGCGATAGAGGCCCTCCGCCGGAAATGAATGCGCGAAACCGGCCGCCAATGCCTTCGCGAATTTTTGAATAGACGATGCGATCGGCAATCTTCCACCGGATGTGCAACCCCGTGGGAGCTCGTCTGCCATAGGCTTTCCATCGTACCGACGTCGCGAGCCACGCGCATAGCCCAATCGAAAAGTTCGGCGCTTCGCCGGTGGCTTCGCGCCCCTTTTGCAGGACGTTGGCGTAAAGCTTTTCAAATACGCGCGGAACGGCGGCGGCCAGCGTGGGCTGAATTTCCAGCAGAGCCTGCGGCAAATCTTCCATGCGCTCCACGTAGGCCACGGGAACTCCATGGAACAGGTAGGCGTACGCCGTCACGCGTTCATAAACGTGCGACAGCGGCAGAAAACTGACCGCCTGGTCGGAAGGCACCATCCGATAGGGCTCGACGGAAGTTTCCTCGTTCGAGCTGAGATTGTCGTGGGTGAGCATCACTCCCTTCGGCTCGCCCGTCGTGCCCGACGTGTAAATGATGGTCGCGACTTGGTCCGAGGTGACCCGAGCGGCTCGCAGCCGGTATTCGGCAACGGCGGCATCGCCCGGCTCGCTCACCAGCGTCTCGTAGCGCAGAATATCGTCGCCGAGATCGCTGGGCGCTGCTGCGCAGATGATATGTTTCACTCCGGTGAGCCGGCCGCGACACTCCAGCAAACGCCGCGACTGCATCTCGCCCGCGACAACCAAAACCTCGGCGCCGGAATGATTCAGGATGTACGCAATGCGGTCGGGAGATTCGTTGAAATAAATCGGCACGTCGGCCGCACCTAGTCCCAGGATGGCGAAATCCGCGATGTGCCACTCCGGTCGATTGGGCGAGAACAGTCCGACCCGATCTCCCGGCTTGACGCCCAGTTGCTCCAGCGAATTGGAGAGCCCTGCGATGCGCCGCAGAAATTCACGGGAAGACGTGGGCTCCCACCGACCGTTCACGCGCAGCGACACTGCCCGATCGTTGGGCATTCGGTCCACCGCGCTCAGCATCTTTTCCGTGAGTGTTGCAAAGGGCATGGCGAACCAGAACATTACCGCACGATTCTCCATACGCGCAATGAACTTCGCCTCGGCCCGGCCGTTCGTCCAGCTGGCAGTTAGGCCTGCTGTACGATCTTCCATTTTGGGTATGAACCGGACTTCCCGTATGATTGTCATGTCTCGTGCTTCCGAAACACCGGTCGCGAACGGATGCAACCGCTTGGCTGGAAATGAATTCAGCGCCAAGGCCCTGGGTTTCATGAACCGCCTG
>CAVPGG010000004.1:0-7953 GCA_963703755.1 uncultured Pseudomonadota bacterium | reverse complement strand
CCGAGGGTGCCGAGCGCATCGGCATCGATCAGCCGCTCGGTCTCCGGCGTGAGCGGGCAGACGAGCGCGACGAAGTCGGCGTGCGGCAGCAGCGCCTTGAGCTCCGCCATGCCGTGCACCGCATCGGCCTGGCCCGTACCCGCCGCCGGATTGCGGCGGATGCCGATCACCCGCATGTCGAATGCCTTTGCAAGCTGGGCAAGCCGCCCGCCGATCTGGCCGAGGCCGACGACGAGCAGCGTCTTGCCGCCAAGCTCGTCCTCGCGCCGCGCGAGGTCGCCGATCATGCCGCGCCAGACGCGCTTGGCCTGGTTGTCGCGCGCCTCCGGCAGCCGGCGAGCGAGCGCGAGGATCAAGGCCATCACGTGCTCGGCGACCGCGCGCGCATTGACGCCCCGCGCGCTCGCAAGCCGCACGCCGCGCTGCGCCAGCGCCTCGCGCGCGAACTGGTCGGTGCCGGCGCCGATCGACTGGATGAAGCGAAGGCGCGGCGCGCGCGCCAAGAGCTCGTTGCGCCAGAGCCCCGAGACCACCAGCACGTCGGCCTCGCCGATGCGCTGCTCCAACGCGGCCGGGTCGCGCACCTCGAAGCTTGCGATCCCGGCGTCAAGGGCGAGGAAGCGCTGGCGCAACTGATATGCGACATGCGCAAAGCAGATCGTCAGCTTGTCCTTGGACGGCAGCATGGGTGTCACCTGGAGGGCCGTTGCGGCGGCAATGCATCGAAGATCTTCAGGCCCGGCGAGATCACGGCCCATGCGGGTCGGCTGCGGGTGAAGATCGCGACTTTCGGCTGGAAGAGAGATTTGTCGTCGAGCGACCCCGCGTAGATGGTGAAACTGTCCGACTTGCCGCGCTCGCCGCCGAATACAAGGCTGCCGCAGGCGGCGCAGAAATTGCGCGTCGCGTCTCCGCCGTGTGTCGCCTTGGAGACGAACGGCCGGCTCTCGCCGGCGAAATGGACGGCCCTGGCTGCAAATCCAAGAAACGGGATGAAGCCCGAGCCCGACGCCCTCTGGCAATCCGTGCAGTAGCAGTGGCCGGCGTAGCGCGGCTCGCCCACCGCGTCGTAGCGCAGCGCGCCGCACAGGCAGCCGCCAGTGAATTGCGTGGCCGCGTCAGTCATCGCTCACGTTCCTTGCCTGCCGACGGTGCGCCGGATGGTTCGACCGGCACCGAAGCACCGCGACCTGCCGGCGGAGCAGAATTGTGAATCATGTGCGTTACTCCTGCATGCGGGCATGCCGTCCGCGCCGGCGCACTATACTGTGCTCAACGCAGAACGTGAGGCCAATATGACACGTGCAAGACACCCGGCGCCGCAGCGCCACGCAGCGAACGATCACGCAGCGAAGGATCATGTGTTCAAGACCGTCAGCTCGCCGGTGGGAAAGCTGACGCTCGTCGCTTCGGTGGACGGCCTCGTCGCGATTCTGTGGGAGAACGAAGACGATCCCGCGCGCGTGCGCCTCGACATTGGCACCGAGAATCGGCGCCATCCGACCCTGGTCAAGACCGAACGCCAGCTCGCCGAGTATTTCGCGGGCCGCCGGACCGCGTTCGACCTGCCGCTCGCGTTCTCGGGAACCAAGTTCCAGCAGCGGGTCTGGCGCACGCTGCTGACGATCCCGTTCGGCGAGACCCGCACCTATGCGCAGATCGCGCGCCAGATTGGCCGGCCCAAGGCCGTCCGCGCCGTTGGCGCGGCCAACGGCAAGAATCCGATCTCCATCGTGGCGCCGTGCCACCGCGTGATCGGCTCGAACGGCAAGCTCACCGGCTTTGCCGGCGGGCTCGACGCCAAGGCGTACCTGCTGCGGCTCGAGGGCGCGTGCGGCGCCGCGATCGGCCAAGCTGCGTGAGATGCCGCCTGAGATGCGGCGTGGCATCGTGGCCCCGGTCCGCATGGCGCACGCACCGCCTACGACTAAAAGCAGACGGATGCCTTGCCCGCCGCCGTTGACACCCGCGGCAAATTGACCGGAAACTCGACCACAGGGGTGTGACGGGCGTCCATGACCGTGCGGCGGACGTCATGCCGTCACGCGGACATGGAGGGCGTCGTGAACAAGAACTTCCTCTACGTGATGATCGGCCTCGTGCTCGGCGTCGTGCTGGGTGTCGCCTGCTTCTATTCATTCCCCGACAAGGCGACCGCGTTCGAGGTCGCCAAGTACATGTCGCTGGTCAGCTCGATCTTCCTCAAGATGATCAAGATGATCATCGGCCCGCTCGTCTTCTCGACCCTGGTGGTCGGCATCGGTCACATGGGCGACGCCGCGACCGTCGGACGGGTCGGCGCCAAGACCATGGGCTGGTTCATCTGCGCGTCAATCGTCTCGCTGCTGCTCGGCCTCGTGATGGTGAACATCCTTCAGCCGGGCGTCGGCATCCAGATCGCCGACCAGCACCAGACGACCGCCAACCTCTCGACCTCGGCGTTCAGCATCGAGAACTTCGTCGACCACATCGTGCCGACCTCGATCTTCAAGGCGCTCGCCGACGGCGAGATCCTGCAGATCGTGGTGTTCTCGCTCTTCGCCGGCGTCGCGCTGGTCGCGCTCGGCGAGCGCGGCCATCCGCTGCTCGAGATCGCCGACAACATCTCGCACGTGATGCTCAACATCACCGGCTACGTGATGAAGCTCGCGCCGATCGCGGTGTGCGCGTCGGTTGCCTCCGTCATCACCAAGTCGGGCCCGGGCATCCTGTACAACTTTGCCAAGTTCCTCGGCGGCTTCTACCTCACGCTGGCCGTGCTGTGGGCGATCCTCATCGGGGTCGGCTTCCTCACCATCGGCGGGCGCATGCCGGAGCTGGTGCGGCGGATGTACGAGCCGTTCCTGCTCGCGTTCTCGACCGCGAGCTCGGAGGCGACCTATCCGAAGATTCTCGAGCAGCTCGAGAAGTTCGGCGTGTCGAAGAAGATCGCGAGCTTCGTGCTGCCGCTCGGCTACTCGTTCAACCTCGACGGCACGATGGCGTACTGCACCTTCGCGAGCATCTTCATTGCGCAGGCCTACGGCATCGACATGCCGTGGAGCAAGCAGCTCGCCATGGCGGCGGTGCTGATGCTCACCTCGAAGGGGGTCGCCGGTGTGCCGCGCGCCTCGCTGGTGGTGATCCTCGCGACGCTGAAGCAGTTCGGCATCCCGGAGGCCGGGCTTCTCCTCATCCTCGGCATCGACCAGTTCCTCGACATGGGCCGCAGCGCCACCAACGTGATCGGCAACTCGCTTGCCGCCTCGGCGGTCGCGAAGTTCGAGAACGAGTTCGGTCCCGCCACGGACGAGGCGCCGCCGGCGGCGCCGGCGATCGCGCCGAAGCCCGCGGTCGCCTGACCGCCCGCGTGAAACGGCCGGGCGCGCCCGCGCGTCCGGCAACCACGTGCGCCAGGGAGGCTCGCATGCACAAGACCATTGCGCTCACCATCGCGGCCGCGATCGGCCTGCTCCTGCTCGCCGCCCCGCGCGCGGGGGCCGAGGACCTCAACGGCGGTGCCGACCGCACCGCGCCGCCGCCCACGACCGAGGAGAACACGCCGGAGACGCTGACCGGCACGCTCAAGAAGGTGCGCGACAGCGGCGTCGTCACCATCGGTTATCGCGAGGCCTCGTTCCCGTTCTCCTACGTGCGGCCGGGCGCGAGCGAGCCGATCGGCTATTCGATCGACCTCTGCCGCGGCGTGATCGACGAGATCGTGCGCGAGCTCGGCGGCGCGCCGGTCCGCATCGCCTACGTGCCGCTGACGTCCGACACCCGCATCGACGCGGTGAAGGCCGGCAAGGCCGACCTCGAATGCGGCTCGACCACCAGCAACACGGAGCGGCAGAAGAGCGTCGCGTTCTCGCCGATCATCTATGTGGCCGGCACCAAGCTCATGGTGCGGCGCGGCTCGGGCATCCGCTCCTACCGCGACCTGCGCGGCAAGACGCTGGTCGTCACCTCCGGCACCACCAACGAGGCCGCGCTGCGCCAGCTCAACGACAAGTACAAGCTCGGCATCACCATCGTGACGGCGCGCGACCATGATGAAAGCTATGCGATGCTTGCGGACGGCAAGGCCGATGCGTTCGCAACCGACGATGTGCTGCTCTACGGCTTCATCGCGTCGAAGAAGGCCGAGACGACCATGGTGGTCGTCGGCGACTTCATCACCTACGAGCCCTACGGCCTCATGTTCCGCCGCGACGATCCGCAGATCGCGGCGGCCGTGACCCGCGCGTTCTCCACCATGGCGGAGCAGCGCAAGCTCGCGAACATCTATGGCCGCTGGTTTCTGCAGCGCACGCCGACTGGCGAGCTGCTCAACCTGCCGATGAGCGTGCAGCTCGCCGAGGTGTTTCGCGGCATGGGCGAGGAGGACTGAGGCGCGCGCCCGCGCGGGCGCGGCGCGCTGTCTTCGCGGAGGCGCCGGATGATCCTGCTCAGGAGCGTGCTGCACAATGTCGGCGTCGTTGCGGTCGGGTTCGGCGTTGCCTATCTGGGCGCCCGGCTGGACCGGCTCATCGGCATCGCCACGTTTCATGCCGTGATTGCTGTCGCGGGCGGGTGGCTGCTGATCGCCGCGGGCTTCCTGCTTCGCGTATGGGCGACGTGCTGCTTCTACGAAAACCGCATGCGCGTCATCTCGCTCGTTCCGCAAGGCGCGCTGATGACCTCCGGCCCGTACCGCTATTCGCGCAACCCGCTTTACCTCGGCGGCAACGTGTTCATCTTCTTTGGCGCCGCGCTCGTGCTCGGATCGACGATGGGGCTCGTCATCACGGCGCTCCATCTGCCGCTGGTGGACCTCTTCATCCGGCGCGAGGAGCGCCAGCTCGCGCGCACCTTCGGCGAGGAATGGACGCGCTACAGCCGGTCGGTCCGGCGCTGGCTGTGACGGCACGCACGCCTCATCGCCGCGGCGCGCCGACGCCGACCTTGACGCTGCGCACCTCCAGCGCGGTCGGCGCGCGCGGCGCGCCGCCGGGCTGGCTGATCGTCAGCCGGATGTCGACGCGCCCGTCGCGGATCGCCGCGGCGGGCACCGGCAGCGTGTAGGTGTAGGTGCCGCCGGTCTGGGCCGGGTGGGCACCGAACGGCGCGACGGTGCCGAGCGGCTGGCCGGTGGCTGTCGTGATCGTGACCACGTGGCCCTTGGTGATCGCGCCCAGCTGCACCTCGATCCAGGCGGTCTCGCCCGCGCCGAGCGGATGCGGAACCGCGAGCGAGAGGCTCTGGGCCATAGTGTTCGCCTCCTGCGCCGGCGCGGCCTGCGCCAGCAGCGCCAAGGAAAGCATGAGTACGATGACGGGGGCCCGGCACATGACTGCTACAGCGTTCCGACCGACACCGCCTTCAGCGTCGGCGCCGGCCCGCCGCGCCCGCGCGAGGGCGCGACGCGGATGTTGAGCGTTGCGTTCTCGGCAGCGCCGAGCTTGGTGAAGGCCGGCAGCGCCCTGGGCAGCGGCACCGCGAAGGTCGTGTCCATGTTCATGTGCATGCCCGGCATCATCGGCCCGAAGAACGCGATCGTGCCCGCATAATATGGTGTATCGGGTCCCGCGCTCGCAACGCCGGGCGGCGCATTGACCAGCACGTCGAACTCGCGCGTCGTCGTAAGGCCGGCCGGACGCGGCAGCGTGACCTGCGCGACCAGCGGCCGCTGCGCCGTGGCGGCCGCAAGGTGCGCCTGCACGGCGGCGCGCGACACCGTCACCGAGGCGGCATTGTCCTTGAGCGCGCCCTTGAGCACCGGCGGTCTGGCGGCCGCAACCGGCGCGCTCGGCGGCTGCACGACGTTCTCGCCGGAGCCGGGCTCGTAGTCGTAGTCGAACACGGACGTGTTGAGATAGTCGCCCGCCTTGCTATTCGGACCGACCGGCTTGCCCTGGCCGTCGACGTAGAACAGGAACGGCTCCTCCGAGAACGTCTTGAGGTCGGCGCCGGCCGGCAGATAGGGCAGCTTGAGCGCCTGCTGCTTGCGCGTCCACACGTCCCACAGTCGGTCCATGTTGGAGTGGTGCAGGAAGAAGATCGGATCGACCGGCGAGAGGAAGTTGGTCATGTTGCCGTACGGGCCCGGATCGACCGGTCCGACGCCGCCGATATAGTTGTGCACGTTGTTATGCGGCATGCCCTCGAGCACCGAGAAGCTGCCGGGCGGCGAGTTGTGCGAGGCCGTCTTCGCGCTGGTGAAGCTCAGATAGGCGGTCGGGTTGTTGAAGTCGGTCGGCAGCAGGCCCGCGTAGATCACGAAGGGCGAGCAGTCATAGGCGGTCTGCGTGTCGAACTTCGGATTGTCGCGCGACAGGTAGCGCGAGCCGCAGGTGATCGCGAAGGCCATGTTGCCGGAGATGCCGGCCGCGACGGCCGGGTCGGGATCGTAGCCGGTCACGTCGTTCCACAGCTTGTCGAAGGCCGTATAGCCGCGCGTGTTGAGCTGGGCGTGCTGCGCGGCCGACAGACTGTTCCAGTAGTTGGTGAGCGGCGTCTTGATGAACGCGGTGAACTTGGCGAGGTTGCCGGTGAAGGGCTCGTAGCCCTTGTCGGTCGGAGCGAGCACGCCGTCGAACATCGCGGCCGGAATCTCCGGCAGCTGCGTCCAGTCCCAGTAGGGAATCGCGAAGCTGTCGTCGCCGCTCAGCGCCCGGATAGTGCGCTCGAGGAAGCCGAGATAGCCGCGGTGCCAGACGTAGAACCACCAGTTGCCGTGCGGGCAGTCCATCAGGTGGATAAAGGCGTTGCGAAACCAGTTCTGCGGATGGTCGGCCGGCAGCTTGAGCATCGCGGCGACGCCCTTGGCGTAGCTCGCGAGCGCCTTCTGGCCGTTCGCGCTGGTGACATTGTAGCGCGTGTACTTCGCGGCCGCACGGGCCGACCCCTGCGGCAGGGTGGCGGCGCCGGCGGCGGCCGCGGCGGTCGCGAGAAACTGGCGACGAGTGTGGCGGAGGCCGGCTGTAGCCATGTGCGTATCCATGTGCGTATCCATATGCGTATCCCCTGCAAACGATCAGCGGCACTATGCAATCGAGAGCATGCAACTGCAATGTGCAACTTCGAAGACTATCACGTCGCGCCGTGCGGGCGCAGCAGCACCTGGTCGCTGAGCCAGGCGCTCTCAGACCGCGCGATCGCGAATCCGGAGCGAGCTGCGAGCGGCGCGAATCCGCGAGACCGCGCGGCACCAGGCGAACGCGCGACTGGGCGATCATGCGTCGACGCGCCGCGTCGGCACACGTCACCGAGCCGACGACGACGCGTGCGCCCGCGCCGCCGCCGCGCAGCGCCGCGAGGTTGGCGACGATCGCGTCGTCGCTGCCATACTCGAACAGCGCGCCCTCGGAGGAGGCCGCCGCGATCGCGCCGGCCGACGCGAGCTCACGAACGAGCCCGGCGAGCGGCGCGCTCGCGTCCCAGTTATACGGCATGTGCCGCCATGCGACGTTGCGACTGCACAGCGGCCGGCCCTGCTCCGACAGCGCGGCCAGCGCGTTCGCGCCGAACGCTGGACCGTCGCCATCGGTATCGAGCACATGGACCGAGATGCGGCGCGCGAGCCGCTCCGGATGGTCGCGCGCAAGCAGGATCAGCGCATTGAGCCCGTCGAGGAAGCCGGCCCGCGGCTCGAACGCGGCGCGGACGAGCCGCGACTGCCGCGCCGCCGAGCGCAGCATCATCCGCATGATGAATCCCGGAATAAACCGCCGCCCGCGCTCGCTGGCGATGAACGCATCGTGCAGCGTGCGGGCCGCCGCCGGATCGGCCGGCACCGCGAAGCGCGGATCGGTGAGGTCGATCACCGGCAGGTCGTATCCCTCGCGCGTCTTTGCGATCAGCATCGGATCAGGCATCGCGCCTCCGACTCGGGGGCGACCGTCGACTCATCCGGCGCCGGCCGCCTGGAGTGCCGCGATGTCGACCTTGCTCATCTTCATCATCGCACCCATTACGCGCCCGGCGCGGCCCGGG
>CAVPGG010000003.1:0-17851 GCA_963703755.1 uncultured Pseudomonadota bacterium | reverse complement strand
ACGCATTCGATTATCGCCGCCTGGGTGGTCGAGGCGCCCGACACCTACTTCTACATCCGCGACGAATATCCCGAAGTGCGGCTGATGCTGATCGACGAGATCGCCAAGGCCGAGGAAGCGGGCCTTACGCCGCACACGCGCATCCAGGTCCGCCGCGGCGCCGGCGCCTACATCTGCGGCGAAAAGTCCGCAATGATCGAGTTCATCGAGGGCAAGCGTGGCCTGCCGCGCCATCGCCCGCCCTATGTCGCGCAGGTCGGCCTGTTCGGCCGTCCGACGCTCGAGCAGAACGTCGAGACCCTGTTCTGGATCCGCGACATCGTCGAGAAGGGCGCCGAATGGGTAACGTCGCAGGGTCGCCACGAGCGCAAGGGCTTCCGCAGCTTCTCGGTTTCGGGCCGCGTGAAGAACCCGGGCGTGAAGCTCGCGCCCGCCGGCGTCACGGCGCGCGAGCTGATCGACGAGTACTGCGGCGGCATGGCGGATGGCGAGACCTTCAAGGGCTATCTGCCGGGCGGCGCCTCGGGCGGGATCTTGCCGGCTTCCATGGCCGACCTGCCGCTCGACTTCGGAACCCTGGAGAAATATGGATGCTTCGTCGGGTCGCATGCCGTTGTGATCCTGTCCGACCAGGACGACATGAAGGCGGTGGCGTTGAACCTCATGAAGTTCTTCGAGGACGAGAGCTGCGGCCAGTGCACCCCGTGCCGGGTCGGCACCGAGAAGGCCGCCAAGCTGATGGCGCAGGGCCCGTGGAGCGTCGACCTGCTGAACGAGCTTTCCCAGCTCATGCGCGACGCCTCGATCTGCGGCCTCGGCCAGGCGGCCTCGAACCCGCTAGTATGCGTTTTGAAATACTTTCCTGATGAACTCACGAAGCCGTTGGGCCGTTGGTGATCGATAGGATCGGACCATGAGCGATAGCGACAAGCCCAAGAACGAGCAAAAGACCTATTTCATCGACGACCGCGAGATCGACATCCGGCCGGGCGAGACGATCTTCCGCGCCGCCCGCCGCCTCGACATCAAGCTGCCGCATCTCTGCTACACGCCCAAGCCTGGCTACCGCCCGGACGGCAACTGCCGCGTCTGCATGGTCGAGATCGAGGGCGAGCGCGTGCTCGCCGCGAGCTGCATCCGTACGCCGTTGCCCGGCATGAAGGTGAAGACGCAGACCGACCGCGCCAAGACCGCGCGCCAGATGGTGGCCGAGCTGCTGCTCACCGACCAGCCCGCCATCGAGGTCGCGCACGACCCGGACTCCGAGCTGTGGAAGATCGTCAAGCGCCAGAAGCTGCAAGCCGGCCGCTTCCCCAAGCGCGAGGCGCAAGCCGTGCCGGCGCCCGACCGCACTCATGTCGCCATGGCGGTCAACCTCGACGCCTGCATCCAGTGCAACCTGTGCGTCCGCGCCTGCCGCGAGGTGCAGGTCAACGACGTGATCGGCATGGCGGGCCGCGGCCATCTGGAGAAGATCGTTTTCGACTTCGACGATCCGATGGGCGCCTCGACCTGCGTCGCCTGCGGCGAATGCGTGCAGGCCTGCCCGACCGGCGCGCTGATGCCCTCGACCATGGTCGACGAGCACAATGTCTACATGGGCAAGCCTGACCGCACGGTGAACAGCGTCTGCCCCTATTGCGGCGTCGGCTGCCAGCTCACCTACCACATGAAGGACGACAAGATCGTCGAGGTCACCGGCAAGAACGGCCCGGCGAACGAGAACCGCCTGTGCGTGAAGGGCCGCTTCGGCTTCGACTACGTGCACAGTCCGCAGCGGCTGCTCAAGCCGATGATCCGCAAGGACGGGGTGCCCAAAGATTCCGCATGAGCAGATCGATCCGCTCAATCCGTGGACGCATTTCCGCGAGGCGACCTGGGACGAGGCGCTCGACCGTGCCGCCGCCGGCATCAAGAAGATCCGCGACCGCGACGGGCCGAACGCGCTCGCCGGCTTCGGCTCGGCCAAAGGCTCGAACGAGGAGGCCTATCTCTTCCAGAAGCTGGTGCGCACCGGCTTCGGCACCAACAATGTCGACCACTGCACGCGGCTTTGCCACGCCTCGTCGGTCGCGGCGCTGATGGAAGGCGTCGGCTCCGGCGCCGTGTCGGCGACCTTCAACGAGTGCAAGAACTCGGAAGTGATCGTGGTGATCGGCGCCAACCCGACCGAGAACCACCCCGTGGCCGCGACCTTCTTCAAGCAGGCCGCGAAGCGCGGCGCGACGCTGATCGTCATGGACCCGCGCGGCCAGGCGCTCAAGCGCCACGCCACCCACATGCTGCAGTTCAAGAACGGCACCGACGTCGCGATGCTCAACGGCATCCTGAGCACCATCGTCGACGAGAAGCTCTACGACGAGCAGTACATCCAGACCTATGTCGAGGGCTTCAAGCAGTTCTCCGAGACCGTGAAGGACTTCACCGCCGAGGAGATGGCGCCAATCTGCGGCATCGACGCCGAGACCCTGCGCACGGTCGCGCGCAAGTTCGCCCGCGCCAAGTCGGCGATCATCTTCTGGGGGATGGGGGTCTCCCAGCACACCCACGGCACCGACAATGCGCGCTGCTTGATCGCGCTCTCGCTCATCACCGGCCAGATCGGCCGCCCCGGGACCGGCCTGCATCCGCTGCGCGGCCAGAACAACGTGCAGGGCGCCTCCGACGCCGGCCTGATCCCGATGTTCTTCCCCGACTACAAGTCGGTCGAGGCGGTCGACATCCGCGAGAAATACGAGAAGGCTTGGGGCACCAAGCTCGATCCCAAGAAAGGTCTCACCGTCGTCGAGATCATGGATGCGGTGCATGCCGATGTGGTCAAGGGCATGTACATCATGGGCGAGAACCCCGCGATGTCCGACCCCGACCTCAACCACGCGCGCGAGGCGCTCGCCCACCTCGAGCATCTCGTCGTGCAGGATCTCTTCCTCACCGAGACCGCCTGCTACGCCGACGTGGTGCTGCCTGCCTCCGCCTGGCCCGAGAAGGACGGCACCGTCACCAACACCAACCGCCAGGTGCAGATGGGCCGCCAGGCGCTGCCGCTGCCTGGCGACACGCGGCACGACTGGTGGCTGATCCAGGAGCTCGCCCGCCGCATCGGCGTCAACTGGAACTACAAGGGCCCGGACGAGGTCTACACCGAGATGGCCTCGTTGATGCCATCGCTCGACAACATCTCGTGGGAGCGCATCGCGCGCGAGGACGCCGTCACCTATCCGGCCGACGCGCCCGACAAGCCCGGCCGCGACGTTGTCTTCGACAAGGGTTTCCCGCGCCCCGGCGGCTTCGGCAAGCTCGTCGCCGCCAAGCTCACGCCGCCCGACGAGGTGCCGGACCACGAGTATCCGTTCATCCTCACCACCGGCCGCCAGCTCGAGCATTGGCACACCGGCGCGATGACGCGCCGCGCCACCGTGCTCGACGCGCTCGAGCCGTGCGCCGTCTGTTCGCTCTCGCGCGGCACCTTCGCCAAGCTCGGCATCGCGCCCGGCGACATGGTGCGCGTCAGCACGCGGCGCGGCACCGTGGTGCTCGACGCGCGCCAGGACGACGGGGTGCCGGACGGCGTCGTGTTCATCCCGTTCGCCTTCGTCGAGGCGGCCGCGAATCTGCTCACCAATCCGAAGCTCGATCCGTTCGGCAAGATCCCCGAGTTCAAGTTCTGCGCCGCCAAGGTCGAAGCCGAGCCGGTCGTGCGCGAGGCGGCGGAATAGGAGAGGGGTGGGTTGCCGATTTCAGAACGATCAGGCGTCTGATCGGACGCGACGCGCAACAACGCTGCCGACAATTCAAATCAGCACGACCATAGCGATGCCGATTGCCACGACGACCGCGCTGCCGACGACGCCGCTCTGCGGGGATTCGGCAAATCCCACGAGCCAGCGCGGAGCGTCGAACACGACGTAAAGCCGCGCCAACTCGATGGCGAGCACCGCCGCCGCGTGGACGGCGATCGGCAGCCACAGGCTGCGCCCGCCGAGCACGTAGGCGAGCCCGAACAGGCAACCGACGAGAAAATAGCCGTAGGCTGCCTGGACGACGGGCTTACCCTTGGCGGGCTTGACGAAATGGATCGCCGCGAACCCCGCCGAGCTCACCACGATCGCCAGCGCCGTGAACGCGTGCGACGACGGAAGCGAGCGCAGCAGCTGCTCGAGCAGGATTCCGCGAAACACGCCTTCCTCGAACGTCGCCAGCGGCAACGGTCCGGGTAAGAAGCGGCGAAACAGCTTGGCGCGCCGGGTCGCGCGCTCGCCCTGGGGCTCGAAGCGTATCCACCCCACGATCAGATAGAACGCGTAGGTGAGCCAGGCCGGAACGAACATCAGCGCGAAGGCAATGCCGATGTCACCCCACGGCACCGGCGTCGGAAACGCCTGGTGCAGCGCATCCACCGGATTGATGCCGAGCGCAAGCGGCACGCCGATGAGAATGATCAGCCATTCCGTGTGCACGAGCGCACGGCCGGTCCATTTAAGGATCGGCTTGCGCGAGGTGTACCGCAACGGCAAGGCCAGGGGCTCGCCCGCGAGCATGAGCGCGACGCTCTGGAATGCCCAAAGGATGAACAGTCCCGCCGCGGCGACTTCGAGCGCGATCAGGATCTTCATGCAGCTTCTCTGCCGGGAGTTGTTCGCAAGAAACGCGACCAGCGCTTGTCGAGCCAGAACAACCAGTTTTCCGGGTTGGCGCGCAGACACCTTTCGAACCAGCCGCACCAGTCTTGCAGGGCGAGGCGAATGGCGCTCGCGCGGTCGCCGGCCTCGGGCAGGCGCGCGCGATCGAAGGTGAGCACGAGGCTCGAATCCCGCTGCCATTGAAAGGCGAGTTCGAACGAGCGGCGCGCCCGCCGAGATCGCCAGCGCGAATGCGCCGCCATACAATCGCGCCCGGCGGCCGAAGATCGTGGTCTCGACGCCCTGTTCGGCGTCGGCCAGGAGGTCGGGCGTGATCGCGAGCATTCCGCCGCGTTTGAGGACGCTCAGGTATGCGACGGCGTCCTTGATGCTCGACGCAGCGGCCGGTCGAAGCACAATTCCCGGTCCCAGCGCCCGGTACCATTTGAGCTTGCGGGCTTGCCGCTCCGACGTTGGGGCTTGCCGCACCACCATGACCATCGGATGGCGCAGGTTGATCGCCCCGCCCGCGATCTCATGCCCCGACCAGTGAGCCGAGGTGAGAACGACACCGCGTCCTTCCGCGGCCGCTTCGTCGAGGACACCGATCGACGCGTCGAACTTGACCTCGTCGCGGATCGGCGTCGCAGTGAAACCGCGATTGAAGGTCGCAAGCGAATTCGACCAGAACCAGCCGAGGTGCTGAAAGTACAGCCGCACGGTCTGGGCGGGCACCTCATCGCCCAATGCCAGGCGCATGTTCTCGCGAACTTTTCGGCGCAGTGGCGCGAGGCTGCCGGCAAGAGCAGCCATCGAGCGCATCGCCGAACGCTGGGCGCCGATCGGAAACGGCGCAGTCGCCCGGATCACCTGGCGAATCGCGAGTTGCGTCGCGTCGCGCCGAAACTGGTGCAAGGACTCCCCCATAGAACACCTGGCTCTAAGCCTGCAGCGTCCGCTCAATCTAGCTTTGCGGCGGTAATTGTCCACGACACACGCGCGCCCCGGCGCCTGCAATCAAACGGGGGTCCCGAATTGGCGCACCGGTGAGATGTGTTGCAATAATCGCCGAGTGATTGCCGGGAAATGGAACTCCGCGAGCCGGCGCAACGATCAGCGTGGCGACGACTCGCGATAATGACATTCGGCGCGGCAGCATTGCGGCGCATTGAAGAGGTGGTGCCCGGAAAACTAGCATGACGCGTGCTCTGCTGCGCGGGTCCGCAAGAGCTAGCCTCGCCGTCCCATGAAGCTCTACGTCACACACGGCTCACCCTACGCCCGGCTCGCGTGCATCATCGTGATCGAGAAAGCGCTGGAGGACCGCGTCGAGATCGTCGCCGCGAAGACACGCACTGCCGGCAGTCCCTACTATGTGATCAATCCCTCCGGCCGCGTGCCTTACCTGGTCGACGATGCCGGCGCCGGCATGGAGGACAGCCAGCTCATCTGCGCTTATCTCGACGGCCTCGACGGCAAGCCGCGCTTCCATGCCGCGTCCTCCGCATCGGATTGGACCTGTCTTCGGCTCGAGTTCGCGGCGCGCAGCATGTGTGACGGCATCGCGGTGTGGGGACGGGAGATGGTCCGGCCGCAGAATGAGCGTTCGCCGACCACGCTCGCCCATGAGGCGGCGCGCGCCCAGCGCATGGCCGATTTCTTCGAGGAGCACGCAGCCAATCCAGTGATGCAAGGGCCGCCCGGCATGGCGCACCTGATCCTGGCCGTCGCGTTCGAGATGGCGCGAAAGCGCGGGCTCGGCGATCTCACCGCCGGCCGTCCGCGGCTGGCGAGCTGGATGAAGTCGATGTCCGAGCGTCCCTCGATGCAAAGGACGGCGCCACCCTAAAGAAAGAATGAACCCGAACGCGCTTTACGTCGTCGCGATGACGGGCACCATCCGCTCGTCCCGCCGCCTCGGACCGCCGGCGAGGATCTGCACCGCACCGGCCGCGAACCCGATCAGGGCGCCGATCTGCCACGCCTTGTCGTACGAGCCGGACAGATCGAAGATCAGCCCGCCGCCCCAGGCGCCGAGCGACGAGCCCGCTTGATGCACCACGAAGGACAGGCCGAGCAGCGTCGCCATGTAGCGGGTGCCGAAAATGTCCGCGACCAGGCCGCCGATGAGCGGCGCGAGGCCCGGCCACCACAGCAGGCCCATCACGGCGGCGAACATGAGCGTGCTCGACGGCGTCGGCGGCATGACGAAATAGGCCGCGATCATCGCCGAGCGCAGCATGTAGAGGAGCCCGAGGATGATGTGCTTGGGATATCGTCCGCCGAGCCAGCCGGTCGCGAGCGAGCCGATCGCGCTCACGCCGCCGATGACCGCCAGCGCTTCCGCGCTCAGCATCGGATCCTGGCCGCAGATCGCGAGATAAGCCGGCAGATGCGTGGTGAGGAAGACGAGGTTGAGGCCGCAGACGAAATACGCGCCGGACATCACGAGAAAGGGCCGGTTGCGCATGGCCTGGCCGAGCACCTCGCGCATCGAGGTGGTGGCCGCGCCGCGCGCCGGCAGGCGGTCGGCGCCGCCGGCCCAGAAGGCCGCGGGCAGCATCGCGATCGCCATCACCATGAAAACGAGCATGCCGGCCTGCCACGGCTCGTGCTTGAGCAAGGCTTGCGTGGCGAGCGGCACCACGAGGGTGCCGAGCGATCCCGCTGCCGAGACGAGGCCGAGCGTGCGGCTGCGCCGCTCCGCCGAGACCGCGCGGACGGAGGCGGTCATCGCCAGCGATGTCGCGGTGCATGACAGGGCGATCCCGATCAGCCCGCCGGAGACGATCAGCGCCGGCGTGCCGTGCGCGCCCGCCATGATGGCGAGGCCCGCGACGTAGACGCCTGCGCCCGCCATCATGGTGACGCGCAGGCCGAACCGGTCGGCGATTGCGCCGACCACCGCCTGCGACAGCCCCCAGATGATGTTCTGCACCGCCAGCGCCAGCGTGAAATCGCCTGCCGTCACGCCGAGGTCGCGCGTGACCGGCGTCAGGAAAAGCCCGAAGCTCTGGCGGATCCCCATGCCCAGGGTGAGCAGCAGCGCGGTCCCGATCAGGATCGGTCGCGCCTGGCTGGCGCTCGGAGCAAACGTCGATGACATTGCGGATGCGATCCCGGCGGGGACACTCTGATGAGCGACTATAGGATCTCTATCGCGCGACCAAAAGGTGGCAACGCCGCGCCGTCGCGCCTTTCGCTGCGTCATGGCGCCAGCTTGCCCCGTCACCAGGAGTTGGCCGAGCACGGCGCCGCCATGGTGGCGTCATGGCGGCGATGATATGCTGCTGCGCTTCGCACGACGGGTTCGCGCGACGTGAGCGGCGGCCATGCGCCTGTCGATCCTCCTCGTGACGGCCATTGTCCTGCCGCCGCTTGCGCCGGCGCAGGCCCAGCGCGCGGCCGCGTGGCGCGCGGGCGCGCTGCTGCGGCTTGCCGCGTCCGAGCCGGCGCGGCGCGCCCCCGAATGGGACTATTGCGACGGCAAGATGCTGGGCACGCCCGACGAGCGCATCCGCAACTGCACGGCGCTGCTCGAGTCTGGGCCGGGAGACGGTGCCGAACCGGGTCAGCGCCTTCGTCAACCGCGGCCGCGCCTGGGACGCCAAAGGTGACCTCGATCGCGCCATCGCCGACTTCAGCGCAGCCATCCGGCTCGATCCGAAAGCGGTCGTCGCCTACAACAACCGCGGCGTCGCGTATGACGACAAGAAGGAATACGACCGCGCCATCGCGGACTACGACGAGGCGATCCGCCTCAACCCGAAATACGCGACGGCCTACAACAATCGCGGTGTCAGCTACCGTCACAAGGGCGACCTCGAGCGTGCCATCGCGGATTACGATCAGGCGATCCGGCTCGACCCGAAGGATGCCGACGCGCATTTCAACCGCGGTCTCGCCTACAGCCAAAGGCGCGACTACGACCGCGCCATCGCGGATTTCGATGAGTTCGATCCGGCTCGATCCCAAGGATGCGCTTGGTCCCTATCAGCGCGGCCTTGCCTGGAGCGGGAAGGGCGACCTCGACCGCGCCATCGCCGACTTCAGCGCGGCCATCCGACTCGATCCGAAGTATGCCGCAGCCCTGAACGGTCGCTGCTGGAGCCGCGCGCAAGCGGGCCGCGACCTCGTGCCGGCGCTCGCCGACTGCGACGAGGCATTGCGGCTACATCCCGGCGACGGCAACACCTTGAACAGCCGCGCCGTCGTCCGGCTCAAGCTCGGCGCCCTCGATCGCGCCATCGTCGATTTTGCCGCCGCAATTGCCGCGAATCCCCAGGATGCCGGGTCGCTCTACGGCCGCGGAATCGCCAGGCTCAAAGGCGGCGATCGCGCGGGCGGCGAGGCCGACATTGCCGCGGCTACGGCAATCAATCCCGATATCGCCGCCGAGTATGCCGGCTATGGCGTCAAACCCGATGTGGCCGGCGTCGCGCCGGACGTAACGTCGCCGGCGCCGGCCGCCCGATCCCGGTCGCCTGGGAAATAGCAGCGCGGCTCGGGATGCGGCGGTGCGGAGCGCTCGCATGAATATCTATTTTCAGTGCGCGAACGTCGACAGAAGCACGGAGACTGCGAACGGCCAATCAGCGGCTGCTGGCGAAGATCGCCCGCGCGCTCGCGGCGGTGCCCAAGCCCACCGTGCATCTGCCGTGGCTCTCGGCCGACCCGCGGACGGTGGCGGAGGAACGCTTGCCATGAGTCACGGCTCGCATCCATTGGTCGCCGCGCGCCAGAAGGACCCCGTCAGATTCTTCAGCGTCACTTGCACATATTTGAACCGAGCATCGTTGACTGGGCATATCTTGGCCAATAACGCGTGCCTTTCGGTGAGCCGATCACGGGCAGCCAAGGCTTCTCTATAGGCTTGTCGGCCGTCTGGCGCTTTACAGCCATTGATCTTGGTCAGAAGGGTGCTGAATAAAGCGAGCTCGTGCGTTTGAATTGGGCCGACGGTCCCGCACTCCTCGGCGGAGACGCGTCCAATCCCGACAGATATAAAAAGCATCGCGAATGCAATCGCAAACTTATGACACATCCTCGAATGTCCCCTTTGCTACGTCTGCACGGCCCGGCACACGAGCGCGGCGGTTAGTACGAGCGCGACCGCGCTAATAACTATTCGTCGACGCACTTATAGTTGCCGGCTTTGATCCGATCCCTGTTTTCCGCGACGAACGGGACGTTCGGCTTGAGGGGCTTTTGCGTGACGATGCTGATCGGGCAGGTCGTCGCCATCCACCAGCCCGACTCCACTTGCGCCTTGGTCAAGCCGGTCTCCAACACTCCGCCCGAGCCGATCCGGCGCGTGATCGGCTGCGGGTGCGACTGCGCCATGAACTGGACCTCGGTCGCGAATTCGCAGCGACTTGTGGCGAAAAACATTCCTTTGCCGTCATAGCGCCAGTGGGTACACGCTGCGAAATTCCGCTTCTCGTCGGCACCCGCCCGCGCCAGCAGGGCGAGAGCACAAAACCCTAGAGCCGCCAGGGCAAAACTGAAGGATTTCATGCTGGTCCTCGCCATTCCGTCACTGTCGGATTTAGTTCCAGTACCAGATCTCCCGGTTCGGCGCGAGGCGGCGGCGGTCGCCGCTGTCGAGGACGCATGCGTTCTTCCGATCCGACAATCCGGGCCGAACCGAGCGGGGGGTAGACGCGAGCGCGGTGAGATCCGGCTCAGTTCCTTGTTGAACGACGCTACGATCACCTGTCTCGATCCTCAGGTGGATCGATGTAATCCCTCGAAGGCGCCTTTTGCTGTTTGGCATCCGCGCGGAGAAATTCCTCGACGGGTCGATTGGCCGAGCCTCGAGCAGCTTTGATCTTTTCATCATAATCGGCGATCGCCTGATCGAAATTGCCCTTCAGGTGCCAGAGATAGCCGCGGAATCCCACCAAATGGGTCCGGCCGAGCCGGATCGCCTCGGTAAGATCGGCAATTGCGCGATCGTACTCTCGCTTCGCGTACCAGCATTGGGCGCGGTACTCATAAGGACCAACCACTTTTGGCGCCAATTTGATGGTCTCGGTATAATCCGCGATGGCTTGGTTCAATTCGCCTCGAGCCATGAAAGCGCGCGCTCGGCTGGCATATGCCGTGGCGAATTTCGAATTGAGCCGTATCGCCTCGCTGTAGTCAGCGATGGCGCGGTCGTCGTTTCCGGACCTGCAGACGACGCGTACCATCGGGTTCGAGGTCCTCGCACGCTGGGTCCATCCCGAGCGTCAGATTATTCCTCCGCTCGAGTTCATTCCGCTCGCCGAGCAGACCGGCCTGATCGGCAAGTTGAGCGAACACATTCTGCGGCAAGCGTGCCTGACAGCAGCAGGGTGGCCGCCCGATCTCAAGCTGTCGATCAACATATCCCCTCTGCAGCTCGGCGACACGGCCATGCCCGAACGCCTGCGGCGCATCGCCGAGGAGATCGATTTTCCGCTGCACCGGCTGACGGTCGAGGTGACCGAAGCCGCAGTCATTCACGATTTCGATTTGGCCCGCTCGGTTCTCGGCGATCTGAAGGCGGCTGGCGCCCATCTTGCGCTCGACGATTTCGGCACCGGCTACTCCGGCCTGCGGCACCTGCAAATGCTGCCGTTCGACGCGCTGAAGCTCGACGCCGCATTCGTGCGCACCATGACGAGCCATCGCGAGAGCCGGAAGATCGTGGCCGCCGTCATGGGACTCTGTCAAAGCCTCGGCTTGGCGTCGATTGCCGAAGGGATCGAGAGCCAAAGCCAGCTGGAGATGCTGCGTTCCATGGGTTACGGCAGCGGGCAGGGCTGGCTGTTCGGCCGTCCGGCGCCGGCCGCGCACGTCGCCGCGATGACGACGCTGGCGCATGAGCTTGGCGCGCCGCCGTCGATGGCACGCATCGCCGAACAGGTCGCGCTACGCCTCGAGGCGCTCCCAATCCAATGCCTGTGGCAGCTTCGCGCATTGTATGAGGGCGCGCCCGTGGGGCTCGCGTTCGTCGACCCGGATTTCCGTTATCTTGCGGTCAACGAACGATTGGCCGAGATGCATAACCTGCCGGTCACCGCATTTCTTGGGCGGCGGATCGGGGAGGTCGTGCCGGAGATCTTCGAGCAGATCGAGCCGCGATTTCGTCGCGCGCTGGCGGGAGAGCCCGTCCAGGACTGCATTACCAACTATCGAAAAGATGGCGCCCACCCCGTTCGACGGCTCCAGTCATCATATCAGCCGGTGCGGGACATGGCGGGCGAAGTGATCGGCGTGTCGGTGGCGATTGTGGATCTGACGGACCGGAGTGCGACGGAGGCCTCGAAACGACCGCCTTGTCCGATTTGCAACCGGCCGATGAACCTCTTCCTGCACGTCGAGCGGCATGGAGCCCATCCGATTGTGGAGTCATTTCGCTGTGCGGCGTGCGACGACGCGCGCGTTCGCGCGCTTTCGTAGCCACGTCATTGTCGAGTTGCCGAGGCCGCGCCTTACGCGGCCGATCCGGCGGCCCCTCGCGCCGGGGCAAAGAACCGCACCAGCTCCTTCGCCGGCACCGGCCGGCTGTAGAAGTAGCCCTGCATCTCGGTGCAACCCAAATCCTGAATCATCTGCAGCTGCGCCTGCGTCTCGACGCCTTCGGCGGTGGTGGCGATCTTCAGTCGGCTGGCGAGGCTCGTGACCGCCTGCACGATCGCGCCGGACTCGTCCCTCTCGTCGAGGTCGTTGATGAACGAGCGGTCGATCTTGATCTTGTCGAACGGGAAGCTGCGCAGGTAGCTCAGCGACGAATAGCCGGTGCCGAAGTCGTCCATCGCGATGCGTACGCCGAGCTCGCGCAGCCGGTGCAGCGTCGCGAGCGTCGCCTCGTTGTTCTGCAGCAGCACCGCCTCGGTGATCTTGAGCTCGAGACGGCACGCCGCGAGGCCGGAGTTGCCGAGCGCGCTGACGATCAGCAGGGCGAGGTTCTGGTTCTTGAACTGGACCGGCGAGAGATTGACGGCGACCGCGATGTCGGCCGGCCAGGACGCGGCTTCGCGGCACGCCTGGCGCAGCACCCACTCGCCGATCTGGTTGATCAGCCCGGTCTCTTCCGCGACCGGGATGAACTCGACGGGCGGCACCATGCCGCGCGTGGGATGATGCCAGCGCAGCAGCGTCTCGCAGGCGCTGATCTGGTTGCGCGCGAGATTGACGACGGGCTGGAAGTAGAGCTCGAACTCGCCGTTGGCCATCGCGTTGCGCAGGTCGAGCTCGAGCGTGCGGCGGGTGCGCACGCGCTCATCCATCTGCGGCTCGAAGAAGCGATAGGTGCCGCGCCCGTCGGCCTTCGAGCGGTAAAGCGCCATGTCGGCGTTCTTGAGCAGCTGGTCGGGATCGAGCGTGTCCTCGGGCGCGAGCGAGATGCCGATGCTGACGTCGGCCGGCACCTGGTGGCCGTCGAGCTCGTAGGGCATGGTGAGCGCGTCGCGGATGCGCGCCGCGAGGCTCGCGACGTCGGACGGCGAGGCGATCTCGGTCTGGATGATCGCGAACTCGTCTCCGCCGAGCCGCGCGATCGTGTCGGTCTCGCGCAGGCAGTCGCGCAGGCGTATGGCGACCGTCTTGAGGAGCTCGTCGCCGATGCCGTGGCCGAGCGTGTCGTTGATGCTCTTGAAGTGGTCGAGATCGAGGTAGAGCACCGCGATGTGCTGGCCGCGCTCGGCGTGGGCGAGCGCCTCGTCGAGACGCTCGCGCAGCAGCACGCGGTTGGGAAGCCCGGTGAGCGCGTCGTGGTGTGCCATGTGCGCGATCTGCGCTTCGGCCTCCCGCCGGTCGGTGATATCCTCGTGCGTCGCCACCCAGCCGCCGTTGTCGAGCAGCCGCATTTTCACCAGGACGGTACGGCCGTCCTTGAGCTCGAACAGTGCCTCCGACGGCGCAAGCGGCGCGCCCCGACGGGTGCGTGCGGCGATCACGCCGATGTCCGACTCCGCCATCACGCCGCTTGCCAGCCTATGGGCGAGGATCGCCTCGTGCGACGTGCCGGGTCTCGTGAGCTCGTCCGGTAGGGCATAGAGCTGCCCGTATTTCTGATTGCACACGATGAGCTTGCCGTCACGGTCGAACATGACGAGGCCCTGCGACATGTTCTGCATGGCGGCGTCGAGCTTGATGTTCTCCAGTCGCAGCTGCTCCTCGCGCTGCTTGAGCTCGGTGATGTCGATGCGGATGCCGATATGGCCGCCGTTGGACGTGCGGCTGTCCTCGATGCGCAGCCATTGGCCGTTGGCGTGGCGCTGCTCGTACACGCCGATGGGCTGGGCGTGGGCGGCGAGCCGTTCCTTGAGCCAGGCTTCGCCGCGCCCCTCGGATTCGGCATAGACGCCGCGCGCGAGCCCCTCGCGCAGGATGTCCTCGAAGCGCATGCCCGCCACCCGCAGGTCGGCGGTCTTCGGATACATGGCGTCGAAGCGCCCGTTGCACAGGACGTAGCGATCCTCGTGATCGTACAGGATGAGCCCGGCCGGAAGCGCCTCGATCACGTCGCGCAGATAGGCATTGGCCTCCTGCACCTGCCGCTCGGCGCGCACCCGCTCGGAGATGTCCTCGTGGGTCCCGACCCAGCCGCCGCCGGGCAGCGGACGATTGGTGATGAGGACCGTGCGGCCGTCCTTGAGCGCCTTGTGGCTCTGGGTGCGCTGTCCGGCCGCCATCGCGGCCATGAGCTCGGCCGCGTACCTGTCCTGATCGCCCGAGATGATTCCAGCGCCCTCCAGGCGGGCCAGCAGCTCGCGCAGCGTGCAGCCGGTCTCGACCAGGCCGTCCGGGATCTTGAACACCTCGAGATAGCGGGTGTTGAATACCCGCAGCACGCCCGCCGGATCGAACATGCACAGGCCGTGCGACATGTTGTTGAGCGCGGTGTCGAGCTGGAACCGCTGGCGACGCAGCGCCCGCCGCACGCGCCGTGCGTGATGCAGGCCGAGGCCGGCGAGCACCAGCAAGACCAGGACGCCCGCGACGATATCGGCGGTGTGTGTCGCTGCTAACGACATATCCCCAACTCCCGGTCCCCCAAGACCGATTTACCGCTGGGGGCAAACTAGGGGGGCCGAGGAAACATGACGTAAAGTCGGGCCGGAATCTTTTTCGATTGGTTATCGTCCGGTGAACGCCTGGGGATCGTGCAAGGGGTTGTTTCGCCCACGCATGTGCACGCGACAAGTAATGCCGACGCGCCCGGCATGGCGGTTGAACCCGGCCCGGATTTTGTCTTTTCTCGGGGCGCCAAACCTCAACTCCGCCACCGCCACCGGAACCACATGAACGAGAGACAAAGTGCGATCATCCATGCGGGCCGGTCCTCCACGGTGCGCGCCGCCATCGTCGGCCTGGGCACCTGGGGTCAGAACCTGGTGAACAGCGTCCAGGGCAGGAGCGACGTCATCCGCTTCGTTGCCGGCGCGACGCGCACGCCGGCGCGGGCCGAGGCCTTCAGCCGCCAGCATGGCATTCCGCTCCAGGCGAGCTACGCGGCCGTGCTGGCGGACCCATCGATCGATGCGGTGGTACTGGCAACGCCGCACTCGACGCATGCGGAGCAGATCGTCGCGGCGGCGCGCGCCGGCAAGCATGTCTTTGTCGAGAAGCCGCTCGGGCTCACGACCGCGGAGTTGACCGCGGCGGTCGCAGCCTGTGCCGAGCACAAGGTGACGCTCGCGGTCGGCTACAACTGGCGTTTCCAGCCGGCGCTGCAGGAGATCGCGCGCATGTTCGCCGACGGGCGTCTCGGCAAGCTCCTGCACATCGAGGGCAATTTCTGCGGGCCGAGCGTCTATCGCTTCGGCCGCGACCATTGGCGGCAGGATCGCGACGAAGGGCCGGCCGGCGGCATGACGGGCCGCGGCGTGCATGTGGTCGACGCCATGCTGTTTCTCGCGGGCGCGATCGACCAAGTCTACGCGCAGAGCTTTCGCCTCGCACAAGCGTTCGGCATCGACGATACGACATCGATGCTGTTTCGCTTCCGCACCGGTGCGAGCGGCTATCTCGGGACCGTGATCGCGACCGCCGAGACATGGCGCATGCAGGTGTTCGGCTCGAAGGGCTGGGTGGAGGTGGGCGACGTCGAGCATCTCACCACGTGGCGGATGAAGGTGTGCCTGCTCGATCCGGCGAACATGACCCTCAAGCAGCAGCCCCACCTGATGACGTTCGACACCACCAGCACGGAGCGCGCGGAGCTCGAGCACTTCGCCCGCGCCGTCCAGGCCGGCCGCGCGCTTGCGGTGCCGGGCGGCGAAGAGGTGCACAACGTCGCGGTGCTGGAAGCGATCCAGCGCTCGGCGCACGAGCGCGCGCCCGTGTCGGTCGCGGGGTGAGGGTCTGGTGCGTCCCGTGGATCAGCCGAGCATGCTCACCAATGTCCGTCACCCTGAGGCGCTCGGCGCGCAGCGCCGAGCCTCGAAGGGCCTGTGCCGTGCCGCTTGCTCCCTTGTTGCACGACATTGGCCGATCATCCACCAATCTCGGGTTTATCCGAGATTGGAATATTTGGTGCGCACGTCGACTAAAGCCGACTTGCCGGATTGGACTCGAACTATCCTTGGCATCATCATCGCAGCCTCACTTCTCTCATCCTCGCCTCTCGCGGCGCAGCCGGCGGCCGACTACCCGAACCGCGTGATCCATATCGTCGTGCCGTCGCCGGTGGGCGGGCCGCCCGACCAGATCGCCCGCATGGTCGCGGCGAAGCTCGGCGACGCGTTCAAGCAATCCGTGATCGTCGAGAACCGTCCCGGCGCGGGCGGCATGGTCGGAACGGCGCATGTCGCGAAGAGCGCGGCGGACGGCTACACGATGCTGCTCACCACGGCGTCGCACACGCTCATTCCGGCGTTCACGCCCGATACGCCCTACGACGCCGCGAGGGATTTCACCGCCGTCACCGAGCTCGCGGAAAACTACGGACAGGCGCTGCTGGTGCGCCCCTCGCTGCCGGTGAGGACCGTGCCGGAGCTGGTGGTGTTGGCACGGGCGCAGCCCGGCAAGCTCAGCTATGGTCAGGCCGGCCTCGGTACCGCGAGCCACATCCCGGCCATCGTGATGCTGGCCGCCGCGAGCATCGACATGCTGGAAGTCCCCTACAAGGGCACGTCCGCCGCCATGACCGACCTGCTCGGCGGCCGCATCGACATGTTCTTCATCGGTCCGCAGATCGGGCTGCCTTTCGTGCAGGACGGCCGGTTGCGCGCGCTCGCGCTGACCGGCACCGCGCGCTGGAAGGGCATGCCCGACGTGCCGACCATGCAGGAGCAGGGTTTCCCGGGCTTCAACGTGGTCAACTGGTTCGGCGCCTGGCTGCCGGCCGGCGCGCCGCCCGAGATCGTGGCGCGCCTGCAGGGCGAGATCGCAGGGGCGCTGCACGCGCCGGACATCGTGACGGCATTCGATACGCTGGGCCTGCGCGCCGTCGCATCGAGCTCGGCCGATTTCGCGCGCTTCGTCGCGAAGGAGGCGGTCGCCGCCCAGGACATCGCGCGGCGGACACGCGGAGGCAAGCCATGAACGAGACCACCGAGCCTGCGGCCGAGCGGACCGACGAACCCTGGCAATGGCCCGAGGCGCACTGGCGCCGCATCGTCAATCGCGTGCGCGCCGGGCGCACGTTCAAGCCCGCGGCCTGGAAGGACGGCGCGCGTTGCGCCGTCGCGTTCTCGTTCGACTCCGACCACGAGACGACCGATCTGCGCGACGGCGGCACGTCGATCAGCAAGCTGTCGCAGGGCCAGTACGGCAACCGCCGGGCCGTGCCGCGCATCCTCAGCGTGCTCGCCCGGCATGGCGTGCCGGCGAGCTTCTATGTGCCCGCCGTCACGGCGCTGCTGCACCCGGAGGAGCAGCGGCGCGTGATGGCCGAGGGACACGAGATCGGCATCCATGGCTGGATCCACGAGCGCAACTCGGTGCTGCCGCTCGCGGCCGAGCGCGACCTGCAGATGCGCTCGGCCGACACGCTCGAGAAGATCACCGGCCGCCGCCCGGTCGGCATCCGCACGCCGTCGTGGGACTTCAGCCCCAATACGCTCGCGATCACCCGCGACATGGGCCTCGAATACAACTCGTCGCTGATGGCCGACGACGATTGTTACGAGCTCCTGCTCGACGGCGCGCCGACCGGCGTGGTCGAGTTTCCGGTCGAGTGGATTCGCGACGACGCGGTCTACTACAACATGAACCGCTTCGCCGGCCTGCGGCCGCACATGGGGCCGGCCGACGCG
>CAVPGG010000002.1:0-3612 GCA_963703755.1 uncultured Pseudomonadota bacterium | reverse complement strand
CCCACGCGGTGCCATTGGTTAACTACCGTCGTAGATTCGGATACGCGCTCAAAAGACGTAACAAACGTAACGCGCGACTCCCAGCAGCGCCTAGCAAACGCAAACTCTGCCAATTTCAAGCAGCTTTTTTTGACGCGAAAAATCACACACTCCCTGAATCGCATCAAGCAAAGCCTGCACGCCGAATCACACAACAATGCGTGCGACTGTTTGCTCTTTCAATGAAAAATTACCAGTAGCCAACAGTACGCTTGATTATACTGGTTGTACCATTGACGAATAGTAGGTTTGTCTGTTTGATGATACATATCATAAAGAGACGTTGCCAGTAATGTTTTGTTGGTCAATTTTGTTGACGCGGCCCCACAAGTAGTCGCATATCCACCACGCAATGTCGGATCGACGTACCGGCGAGAACCGACGAACGAGCCGGTGTCATACGTATTGAAGACCCAATCGTAAAAGGGAGCACCTGCACGTCAACAAACCAAAAGTCAGGGAACGCATGCCGCTTCCCCGGAAACCCCTTCTGCCTTAGGCAAAAGGCTAGGGTTATTGATTACGCGGTACCAAAGTTGCAGTTGCCATTTGCGTGGTGGCGTTCGCCGACGCCGGCAGCGTGTGGGCGTCGAGCGGCAGCCTCGGCAACCTGCCGTCGCTGTCGCAGTCTTTCACCGCCGGCAATTCCCGTGTGATCCGCTCCTCGTTCGGGGCCGGCCTGATCTGGGGCTCGCCGTTCGGCCCGATCCGCGTCGACTACGCCTACCCGGTCAGCAAGGCGGGCTACGACGTGACCCAGCGCATGAGCTTCAGCGCCGGCGGGTTCTGACTTTCCACAAGCGATCCCTCATGGTCTCGAGCCGTGGGCCGCACCCGCCGTCACGTGGCCATGAGCGTTGATCGGAAGAACCGCACGACCCGCGCGATGGCATCGGCCGCCATCGGGTCCTTGCCGGCGAGATCGAACCCGTGCCCGCGCCCCGGATAGGTGACCTGCTCGGCCGGCGCGCCGGCGTCGTGCGCCAGCCGCACCAGCTCGGCGCCCTTCGCCGTCGGCACCGTGCGGTCGGCGTCGCCGTGCAGCTCCAGCACGGGCGGCAGATGCCGGACCCGCGCCACGCTCGCGTCCGGCATCCCGCCATAGAGCACGGCGAGCGCGCCGACGCGCGCGTCGTCGTTCGCCGTCTGCGCCGCGATGAAGCCGCCGAGCGAGAAGCCGAGCAGGCCGACGCGTCCCGTGCTGTCGGGCCGCGCGAGCGCGGCGCTCACGGCCGCCGACACCCGGCGCGACCAGCCCGCGAACCGTCGCGCATTGTAGGCGCCGCGGCTCTCCCGCGTGCTCGTCGTGAGATCGAGCGCCTGGGCATCGGCGGCCGTGTAGTAATGCACCAGCCAGGCATCGATGCCGGCCGCCGCGAGCGCGTCCGCATAGCGCGCATAGCCGTCCGCGTCGAGCTCGAAGCCGCCGGTCCCGTGCAGGGCGAGCACGGCCGGCCGCTGGCCGCCGCCGTCTGCCGCATATCGGCGCGCGGCGACCTCGCCGTCATCCGCGCCGGTGCGGACCTCCTCGATCGTTCGCGCTTGCGCGCCATTCGCCAGCGCGAGAGCCGCAAGGCCGCCGAGGGCGGCTCGCCGGGAAATGTCGTGCATGCCTGCGCACCCGCCGCCTGACCGACGTGAACCGCCAGCATATGCCAAGTGGCGGCGTGCCGGGAGCGGCGGATGCTTGTTGCAGCGATAGCGGTCCGTTAGGTTCGCGCCCGAACCTGAGAGCCGAGATGGATCCCGCCATCGTCATTCGTCCCATCGCGCGCGCCGATCACTCCCGCTGGCTGCCGCTGTGGGACGGCTACAACGCGTTCTACGGCCGCAGCGGTCCGACCGCGCTCGCCGCCGAGATCACGCAGGCAACGTGGTCGCGCTTTTTCGATCCCGCCGAGCCCGTGCATGCGCTGGTGGCGCAGCGCGGCGAGGAGCTCATCGGCCTCGCGCATTATCTCTTCCATCGCAGCACCACGCTGGTGGCGCCGATCTGCTACATGCAGGATCTGTTCACGGCGCAAGCCGCGCGCGGCCGCGGCGTCGGCCGGGCCCTGATCGAGGCGGTCTACGATCGCGCGCGCGGCGCCGGCTCGGCGCGCGTCTACTGGCAGACGCACGAGACCAATGCGACCGCGCGTACGCTCTACGACCGGGTCGCCGCGTGGCCCGGCTTCATCGTCTATCGCAAGGATCTCTGAGACTGCGCCGCGCGGCGTGCCCACAGGCACTCAGGGATGCCCCACCGCGCTCAGCATCTCGTGCAGCTCGTAGGTCATCACGGCGAGGAAGCCGGTGAGCGCGAGATACGCCGCGCCGTATTCGAGCTTGGTCTGCGCCGCCACGCCGTAATAGGCGATGTTCTCCGGCGCGCCGGGATCGTAGCGCCACGCCTTCATGATCTGCGGCAGCGAGAAGATGCAGACCAGGATCAGCACCGGGCTCGGCCGGTAGAGCGTGATCGCGAGCATCAGCGGCGCGCCGATGAGCCACATGCGCGGGCTGATGATCGCCGTGATGCGTCCTCCGTCGAGCGGCGAGAGCGGCAGCAGGTTGAACAGGTTGAGAAACAGCCCCGCATAGGCGATCGCCAGCAGCAGGGCGCTGTCGAGCTGCCGGCCCGCCAGATACGTGCCGACCGCCGCGATCGTCCCGACCAGCGGTCCCGCCATCGCCACATAGGCCTCGATTTCGACGTCGTGCGGCTGCTCCTTGAGCGTGATCCAGGCGCCGACGAACGGGATGAAGGTCGGCGCGCCGACATTGAGCCCGCACTGGCGCGCCGCCAGATAGTGCCCCATCTCGTGCACGAGCAGCAGCAGCACGAAGCCTGCCGCATAGCGCCAGCCCCAGATGGTGGCATAGACGGCGAGCGAGAGCAGCATGGTGCCGCCCGTGGTGGCGAGCTTGCCCCACTTGAGGCCGGACAGCAGCAGGAAGAAAAGGGTGCGCACGCGGACTTGCTGCTCAGGCTTGCGTCTTCTTGCGGCCGAAGATCTTGTAAAGGCCGCCGAAGAAGGCCGCGACGCCGAGGAAGATCACCTTGGCGAACTTGAGCACGAAGGCGCCGATCAGCGCGATCAGCCCGAGCTTCTTCGCCGCGATGCCGCCCACCAGCGCCACGATCCCGTACGTCGCGATACGGTCGGTCGAGAAGTCGACGTCCTCGTAGCGGCGGCCCGGATTGTAGGTAAGTGCCGCGAGAAGCTTGCGTGCCACCGTCTTGTCGGCGTCGATACGCGAGAAGTTGGTCAGCAGGTTGAGGCTGAAATAACCGTCGCGGCCGAGCGCATAGGTGTTGTAGTTGACGCCCTTGTCGGCCGAATCCGGCTCGCCCTGGTCCTTGCTCAGCAGCGACCACACCAGCCGGTGGGTGGCCGCATCGTAGGTCGGCTTCTCGACCCAGCCGATGACCTCGATCTGCGGGAAGCCGCGCGCGGCGCGATCCTTGTTGGTCTCGTCGTTGCTGTCCTTGATCGTCCGCAGCAGCCCGTCGACGTCCCAGTTCTTCGCGTCGTCGTCCTTGATGTAGCCTTCCTTGATGTAGCGCACGACGACGATCCAGCTGTCGTC
>CAVPGG010000001.1:0-14976 GCA_963703755.1 uncultured Pseudomonadota bacterium | reverse complement strand
CCTCACGTGCCGGCTACCGCGGCGCGACCGTTGTTGATGACGACGACGTCGCGCTCGGCCGCCTTGGCCCGGAACGATATCGCGTGCGCTGCATCCTTCCATGCTTCGGTCACGATGGTCTCGCCGGGATAGACCGGCGCGCTGAAACGAACCTGCATCTTGGTCAGCCGCGATGGTTCGCCGTCGCAGACCATCTCGATCAGGGCGCGACACACCACCCCGAACGTGCAGAGTCCGTGCAGGATCGGCCGCTCGAAGCCAGCCCTTCGGGCAACCGCCGGGTCCGCGTGCAGGGGATTGTAGTCGCCGGAAAGGCGGTAGATCAGCGCCGCCTGCGGCAGCGTCCTGATGCGTGAGACGAGAATCCGCCGGCCGTGTCGGCAAGGTATGCGGCGCCGGCAGCGGACCCGATGGCCCGCCGAAGCCGCCATCGCCGCGCAGCAAGGTGGTCAACGTCAGCCGGCAAAGAAGGTCGCCCGTCGCCTTGTCGACCACGTCGCGCTCCGACAGCAGGACCGCGCCCTTGTCCGCCCCCTTATCGAACAGGCCGGTCACGCGCGATCGCCCCACCACCGAGCCCTTCGGCGGCAGCGGCCGGAAAATCTCGAAGCCCTGCTCGCCGTGCAGGACCTGGCGCCAGTCGGCCCCGGTCCGGGAATCGCGCAATCCAAAATCCCGGATACCCCAGCACCACGGCCATCGACGGCAAGACCTTGAGATGCCCCTGGAGATCGCCCTCGTAGACATAGTGCAACTGGCGCTCGTCGAGCGGGTCGGAGCCCAAGCCGAGGCCGAGCGCATACAGGATCGTGTCGCGCTCCGTATAGGTCTGCTCGATGACCGGGATGGGCCAGTTGCGCAGCGTGTGAGGATCGATCGCCATATCCGGTGCTTGCCAACGGCGTCGCAGTCGCCAGGGACGCGACGCGCAACATCATGCCGGTGACGATCGACATCGTCGAGGAGCTCAAGACCGTGTGGGGAACCTACCGCGAGACCCCGGTGTTCTGAGCGGGCGCCGGCGCGCCCGCTACGCCCCCTCGGGCGGCCGGATCAGGGCGACCAGCCCATCCATGGTGCGCTCGCGGCTCCATGCAAGCTCGTGCATGTAGGACGGCGGCGGGAGCGGCGTGCCGATGTCATTGAGATGCTGGCAGTGCAGGCCGAGCGCGCTCTCGGCGTTCTGCCGCGCCTCCGCGACCGTGCGGCCGGTCGAACTGCAATCCGGCAAGTCGGGGAAGGATACGTGAAAACCTGAGCCCGGCTGCTTGCGGATGAAGGCGATGAACGGGCGCATGAACCTTCCGAGGTGCGACGACGATCAACGCGCGAATCACTTGGTCGAGTGAATCGCGCGTCGCCGCGCACGTCAACGCGAAGGCACTGTGGATTGCGGTATCGGATTCCGGAGCGCGCGATGGCGTGCTGTTGACGCCACTAATTCGACAGCGTGGCAATGCGTTTTCCGTCGCCAATAGCGCCTGCGTGCGGCCCGATCGGGCCCCGATTGTCAGCGCGCATCCGGCGGCTCATGATCGGGAAAGCAGGCGCCCGGTCAGAGCGCCATCGCGCGGGAGGGTTGCGCCGTGAAGCGACTTGCCGGGGTTCTGCTGATGTGCGCCGCCTTCGGTACGGCGCTTGCCGCCGAGCGCCCCGACTGGGCGTTTCCCACGACCGACAAGGTGCAGCCGCCCTCGCGCGACGACGGCACGCCGAAGACCGCGCCGGGCAGCACGCTGTCGCTCACCCGCGCGCAGATCGACGACCTGTTCAACGCGCCCGACTGGTTCCCGAACCTGCATCCGCCGATGCCGGCCGTGGTCGCGCATGGCGACAAGGAGCGCAACGTGCGCGCCTGCGCGTCCTGCCATCTGCCGACGGGCACCGGGCACGACGAGTCGGCGTATCTGGCGGGCCTCCCGGTCGGCTACTTCATCCGCCAGATGGCCGACTACAAGAGCGGCGACCGCAAGGGCGCGGGCACGATGATCGCCATGGCGAAGACGATCACCGACGACGAGGTGCGCGCGGCGGCGGAATATTTCGCCTCCCTCAAGCCGCGGCCGTGGATCCGCGTGGTCGAGACCGACACGGTGCGGCGCACCTACGTCGGCAAAGGCAACAAGCGGCTGGCGCATCCGGATGGCGGCAGCGAGCCGATCGGCAACCGCATCATCGAGATCCCCGAGGACGAGGACATCGTGCTCAACCGTGACCCGCGCGCAGGCTTCGTCGCCTATGTGCCGAAAGGCAGCATCGCGAAGGGCGAGGCGCTGGTCGCAACCGGCGGCGGCAAGACGCTGCCCTGCGCGATCTGCCACGGGCCGACGCTGCAAGGGCTCGGCGACGTGCCCGGGATCGCGGGCCACCATCCGGACTACATCGTGCGGCAGCTGTGGAGCATGCAGAACGGCGAGCGCGTCGGTATCTCGGCGGCGCTGATGAAGCAGGTGGTCGACCGGCTCGGCGTCGACGACATGCTGGCGATCGCGGCGTACGTCGGCTCGCGCGCGCCGTAAAGGGGGTCGCTCGACCCGGGGAGGGCGGCATTGCGCAAGGCGCAGTGACGCCCGGCCGTGCCGCATATCCGCGGTCAAGACCGCATGCTCGGCGGCGCGATCAGCGCCACCAGGCCGTCAGTGCGCGTATGCGTCGCATCGATTTCGTGCATGAACGAAGGCCGCGGCGCCGGCGCGCCCGCGTGGTGCAGCTTCCAGCACTCCAGCGCGAGCGCGCGTTCGGAGTTCTGCTGCGCTTCCGCCACCGTCCGTCCGGACGAGGCGCAGTCGGGAAAATCGGGAAACGACACGCGAAAGTCGGCGCCCGACTGCTTGCGGATGAAGGCGATGAACGGGCGCATCGCTCAGTCCGCGTCGCCAGGCAATGCGCCCGTCACCGAAATCGCGATCGACCGCGCCATGCGCCCCACCGCAAATGGCTGACTGCAAGCGCGCGCAGTGCACCGTGGGCCGCCGGGCGGGTCAACGGGGCGGCACGGTGAATAGCGGGGACACGGGGCACTTGTGCACCGCCGCGACGGCGCGTAATGCGGAGCGACCGCGAGTCGATGGAACCTCCCGTCACGTTGCGGGTTTGAACCATGCGCGGGCCAAGCCGGCGGATCCGGACCGCGCTAACATTTCTGTATCAACCCCAGAGGACGCACCATGGAAAAGAAGATTGTCGGTGTCATCGGCGCTATCGCAGGATTGGCGGCGCTCGATCAGGCCGCCCAGGCCACTCCGGCCGCCACACCGACCCCGGACCTGATGAACGCCCGTTCATTCGCCGAGCTGCTCAACCCGATTCCGAACGCGGTGGCGGCGTTGCGCGCGGCTGACGCCGCGATGGCACGCGAGGCCCAAGGGCAGGCGGTCGGCGGGCTGAACGGTGACACGCAGGTGGCGGGTTATCACCATCATCACCGCAGGTACCATCACCATCACCACCACCACCATCACCGGGTCATCCGCCGCATCATCCGGCAGATCCTTCCGCACCATCACCACCACCATCATCATCACCACCACCATCACCTCAGCTACTGACGCTGAGGCGCGGCCGCGATCGAGGCCGCGCAGCGCGATGGATCGGCAGGCGGCAGAAAGGGCGGACCGTTTCGGCGCTGAGAGCGCAGGAACGGGTCCGCCTCTCCGTCTGTTCCGCGATGACGCATAGCGGATGGCCTTACTAAAGATGCATGGGGAAGGACGATGACCCACCAGGTCAAATGCCGGCTGTACAAGCCGAAGCTCGCGCCGCGGCGCACCAAAATGGAAATCCCGGGATGGGGCGGCAAATCCGAGCCGCGCCGCGACGGCTCGCGCGAGCAGCCGTGGCACTGCGTGCCGTTCACCGAGAGCGCGCAATACGGGATTGAGCTCTTTTATCCCTACGACAACGAGCTGCATGTGACGACGCGCGACGGCAAGCTCGTGCTCGACGGCGATTTCGGGCCCAATCCCGGCACCGGCGACTCCTGGCCGCCGTTCCGCACGTTCGGCGAGAAGTACTACACCTACCAACTCGGGCTCGACCTCAAGGTCGAGGACGGCATGGCGATCCGCACCGAGCCGCATCCGCGCTTCTACACCGACTTCACCGACACGACGCCGATCGCGGTGCCGGCGCTGCTGCGCCACTGGTGGCCGATGGTGAACTTCCTCGTCTTCAAGTCGCCGCCCGAGGGCCGCACGCACATCTTCCGTCCCGGCGAGCCGATGGCGCAGATCATCGTGGTGCCGGCCGAGCCCGGCTTCGAGATCGTGGCGATGAGCGAGGAGGAGGCGGCCGAGCGCGAACTGCAGGCGCGCCGCATCCATGCGAGCCGCGACACGCTGTCGGCGGATACGCACTGGACCTCGTCGACCGCCACCGTGTTCGACGGCACCTACCGGCACATCCACCGCGCCGCCAAGGCGAAATCGCGCGAGACCACCCCGTCGGAGCGCTGAACGCAGGGCGGGCCCATCGATGACCAGCGAGCCGGCCTTCGCGGCGCATGCGGCGCTGCACGCGCGCGGCGACGCGCTGCGCGTGCAGGGCGACCTCACCGGCGCGCTCGCGCGCTATCGCGAGGCGGGCGATCTTCTCCCCACGCTGACGGAGGTGGAGAACGCCGCGCCGCCCGCGCTCGCAGCGCGTGCGCTGACGCAGCAGCGCATCGGCGAAATGTTGATTGCCCAAGGCGACCTTGCGGCGGCGCTCGACGCCCTGCGCGCCGAGCTCGAGCTGCGACGGCGCCTTACGGCCGCCGACGCAGATGACGCGGGAAAGCGCGATGCGGTCGCGCGGGTGGCCGCGCGCGTCGCCGAGGTGCTGGTGCTCAGGAGTGCGATTGCGACGATTCAGGGCGGCGGGTCGGCGGGTGCGCCCGCGCGGCGGCGGCCGAGCCAGGCATCGTGGACATTGAGCGCGGTCGCGGGCGCCCTCGAGGCGCAGGGCAATCTCGGCGGCGCGCTCGGCTCTACCGCGAGGGCCTGGCGATCCGCCGCCGGCGCCGCGCAGCACCCAGACAACGTCGCCTGGGCGCTCGACGTTCTCGTGGAGCCTCACCGGCCTCGGCGGCGCGCTCGTGGCGCGCGGCGATCTCGACGGCGCGTCCGAGAGCCTCGGCGAGGCGCTTGCCATCCGGCGCGCGCTGGCAGCGCGCGACCCGGACAATGCGCAGCGGCGGCTCGACGTGTCCTGGAGCCTGATGGCGGTCGGCGACGCGCTCGCCGAGAAACGCGACCACGCCGGCGCGCTGGCGGCCTTGCGCGAGGCGTTCGCGATCCGTCGCGCGCTGGCTGCGGCCGATCCGGAGAACGACGGCCTGCGCTGCGACGCCGCCACGAGCCTTACGCGGATTGCCGACGTGCTCGCGGCGGCCGGCGACCGCGCCGGCGCGACGGCCGCTTGCCGCGACGCTCGCGCGCTCGTGCAGGAGCTCGTCGCCCATGCGCCGCAGCGCGCCGAGTGGCGCGAGGATCTCGCCGCGATCGATGAGCGGATCGCCGAGCTCGCGCGCGCGGCGTGAGTTGGCGGCCGCGGCAGCAGGCAGCCCGAGGCATGCGCTCGACGCAACGCGAAATACCTTGTAGTCGTCAGTCGCGCGTCGTTGAAATTACTCCTATGATCCCAGTTGGGATGTTCTGCCAAAACGGCGCGACCGAGCGTGCGGCTGGGAGCCATCCGGCGGCGCCATTGAAATCATTCCCTTTATCTTCCATGGCTTTGTTCTGCCGAAATGGGAGCGCCGGGACCGATTGGCGCGAAGCTATGCGTTGAGCACGCGGCTCGAGTCGCGGTGTCATCTAAGACATCAATGAATCTACAATGAACCTACAATCGCCTGTTGCGCGCGACGCGCATTCGCGTCGTGCCTTAGAAGCCTCGCGCCTCGCGTCAGGTGGAGACACTTGATCTCGGGCATCGCTAATGAGCGCGAAAGCCGCTGCTACTTTACGACGATGGTGATCGCCTTTGAACCGGCAGGTTGATTATTGGTCACAACGTCGTACGAGACCTTGTCCGTCCCGCGAAACCCGGGATTCGATTTGTATCTGACCTGATTTCCGATTACGATCTTACCGGCGCAATCGCCGCTGCTGCCGGCTTCAAGGGTGCGTGCGGGGATCATGCCGGTCGTCTGGACGACCGAAACGGTGCCGTTCTTCGGCTGCTCCGTTACGGTGACCACGCTCGGCAGCGCCTTGCAGTCTTTATCCCACGCCCGCTCGTAGGCGAGGAGCGAATCGACATCGGACATAGCGTTGCGTGTCAGCTTCAGATCTTTGGCGGCGGCCGGTCCGGCGGTCGCCGCCGCAATGCCGCAGATGAATGCAGTCATGAGAATGCGCATAGTCATCTCCAATGTGGTAGGCGTTGTCCCGAGGGTGGTCTTGCCGACTGACCTTCAGGGTCATTCTACACGCGAAATCAACGTCGCCAAAGAGCAAAGCAGCGCGGCCGTTCCCGCAAAACCTTATCGGGATCGCGGCAGCTCGTCTTGAAATAGCTCAATGCGGCGCGACGCCCGCGGGGCGCCGATCGTCGCTCGATCAGGGAGGGTTCAGATGAGGCATCGTATTGCAGTCGCCGCATTGGCAGCGTTCCTTTGCGCGGCGGCCGCGACAGCGCCCATTCCGGCGCAGGCGCAAACCGTCCAACAATTGCAAGCAGCGCTCAACCAAGCGCACGCCCAGGTCCAGCAGCTGGGCGGCCAGGTCCAGCAGCTCAATGCGCAAAATCAGCAGCTGCGCTCCCAGCTCGGACAGGTTCAGTCGCTGCAGGCTCAGCTCAATCAGGCGCGCGCGCAACTGGGACAAGTCCAGTCGCTGCAGGCCCAGCTTAATCAGGCGCGCGCGCAGGTGGCGCAAGTTCCGGCGCTGCAGGCTCAGCTCAATCAGGCGCGTGCGCAGCTGGGGCAAGTCCAGTCGCTGCAGGCCCAGCTCAATCAGGCGCGTGCGCAACTGGGGCAAGTTCAATCGCTGCAGGGTCAGCTCAGTTCCGCCAATGCACAGATCACGCAGCTGCGCTCGCAGGTGGGGCAAGTTCAGTCGTTGCAGTCTCAGCTCAGCTCCGCCAACGCGCAGGTCACGCAGTTGCGTTCCCAGGTGGGGCAAGTTCAGTCGTTGCAGTCTCAGCTCAGCTCCGCCAACGCGCAGGTCACGCAGTTGCGTTCCCAGGTGGGGCAAGTTCAGTCGTTGCAGTCTCAGCTCAGCTCCGCCAACGCGCAGGTCACGCAGTTGCGCTCGCAGCTGGGACAAGTTCAGTCGTTGCAGTCGCAACTTAACGCCGCCAATACGCAGATCACGCAACTGAAGAACCAGGCCGCCCAGGCGCAGAAGCTGCAGACCGACCTCAACGCCGCCAACGCGCAGATCGCGCAGCTGAAGAACCAGGCCAGCCAGACGCAGAAGCTGCAGGCCGATCTCAATGCGGCCAATGCGCAGATCACGCAACTGAAGAACCAGGCCGGCCAGACGCAGAAGCTGCAGGCCGACCTCAATGCGGCCAACGCGCAGATCGCGCAATTGAAGACCCAGGCCGCCCAGGCGCAGAAGCTGCAGGCCGACCTCACCGCCGCCAATGCGCAGATCGCGCAATTGAAGACCCAGGCTGCCCAGACGCAGAAGCTGCAGGCCGATCTCAATGCGGCCAATGCGCAGATCACGCAACTGAAGACCCAGGTCGCCCAGGCGCAGAAGCTTCAGACCGAGCTCAACGCCGCCAACGCGCAGATCACGCAACTCAAGACCCAGGCCGCGCAGGCGCAGAAGCTGCAGACCGAGCTCAACGCCGCCAACGCGCAGATCGCGCAACTGAAGACCCAGGCCGCGCAGGCGCAGAAGCTGCAGACCGAGCTCAACGCCGCCAATGCGCAACTGAAGAATCAGGCCGCGCAGACGCAGAAGCTGCAGACCGAGCTCAACGCCGCCAACGCGCAGATCGCGCAACTGAAGACCCAGGCCGCGCAGGCGCAGAAGCTGCAGACCGAGCTCAACGCCGCCAATGCGCAACTGAAGAATCAGGCCGCGCAGACGCAGAAGCTGCAGGCGGAGCTCAACGCTGCCAACGCGCAATTGAAGACCCAGGTGGCCCAGGCGCAGAAGCTGCAGACCGAGCTCACCGCCGCCAACGCGCAGATCGCGCAGCTGAAGAACCAGGTCGCCCAGGGGACAGCAAAGGCCGCGCAACTGCAGGCACAGCTGCAGCAGGCGCAGCAAGCCCAGGCGCAGCTGCAAGCTCAACTCCAGCAGGCGCAGCAGGCCCGGGCTGCCGCGCAGGCGGCCCTGGCGCAGGCGCAAGCTCAGCTCCAGCAGGCGCAGCAGGCCCGCGTCGCCGCGCAGCAAGCCCTGGCGCAGGCACAAGCTCAGCTCCAGCAGGCGCTGCAGGGCCAGGTGGCGCTGCAAGCTCAGCTAGCTCAGCTCGGGCAGGCGCTGCAGGGCCAGGCGGCGCTGCAAGCTCAGCTCCAGCAGGCGCAGCAGGCCCAGGCGGCGCTGCAAGTTGCGCTCCAGCAGGCGCTGCAGAACCAGGGGCAGCAACAAGGTCTGCTCCAGCCGCAGCAGCCCCTCCCGCAGCAGCCGCTGCTGCCGCAGCAGCCCCAGCCGCAGGATACGACGCAACTGCAAGCGCAGTTGGACCAGGCGCAGCAGGCGCAGGCGGCGCTGCAAGCTCAGCTGCAGCAGGCGCAGACCGATCTCACCACCGCCAACAACGATAAACAGCAGCTGCAAACCCAGCTGCAGCAGGCGCAGACCGATCTGACCAACGCCAACAACGACAAACAGCAGCTGCAAACCCAGCTGCAGCAGGCGCAGACCGATCTCACCAACGCCAACAATGACAAACAGCAGCAGCAAACTCAGCTGCAGCAGGCGCAGACCGATCTCACCAGCGCCAACAACGACAAGCAGCAGCTGCAAACTCAACTGCAGCAGGCGCAGACCGATCTCACCACCGCCAACAACGACAAACAGCAGCTGCAATCCCGGTTGGACCAGGTGCAAGTCCAATTCCAACAGGATGAAAACGACATCCAGGTGCTGCTCGATCTCCAGGGGGCGGTCGACGGCGCCATCACGGCGCAGTGAAACGGTGGTCGCGGGTAGCGGCGCGCACCTCGGCGGCGAGCGGTGCGGGGATCTGGCTAGAGCGTGTTCCGATGGAATCGGAACACGCTTTCGTCTCCCTTGTTCACCGCACCTCGAATACGAGCTTCCCGCGGAAGTGCCGGCCCTCGCTCACGCGATGGGCCTCGGCGACCTGCGCGAGGCGGTAGAGCTTGATCTCCGGGACGCGGATCGCGCCCTTCTGGTAGAGGTCGGCGACGCGCTCCATGTGGCGGCGCGTGCGGTTGACGGCGGGGCGCAGCGAGGCGACGTCGCTGCGCGGCGACGCGGGAGCCTTGGCGCCGGAGGCGATGAAGGCGGCGCGGCCGCCGGGCTTGATCACCGAGAAGGATTTCGTCGCCACGTCGCCGCCGACCGTGTCGAACACGGCGTCGACGTTCTTCACGGTCTGGGTGAAGTCCTGCACGCGATAGTCGATCACCTCGTCGGGGCCGAGGCCGCGCACGTAGTCGAGGTTGGGCGTGCTGGTCGTCGTGATCACGCGGGCGCCGATGTGCTTGGCGAGCTGGATCGCAAAGCCCGCGACGCCGCCGGCGCCGCCCTGGATCAGGATGGTCTCGCCGCGCTGCAGCTTGAGCGTATCCTCGACCGCGACGAGGGCCGTGAGGCCGGTGAGCGCGAGCGCCGCGGCATCCACGTGCGACAGGCTGGCGGGCTTCTTGGCGATGATCGCGGCCTTGGTCACGAGTTTCTCGGCGTAGGCACCTTCATGGCCAACGTCGAGCACGCCGAACACCGCGTCGCCCACCTTGAGGTCGGCGCCCGCGCCCGCGGCCGAGACCACGCCGCCGAAATCGCGGCCGAGGCCGAGCGGGAAGGTCGATTGCTTGTAGTCGCCGGCGCGCACCTTCCAGTCGGCGCCGTTTACGCTCGCGGCATGCACGTCGACCACGACCTCGCCCGCGCCGGGAACCGGATCGGGCCGGTCGCCGTACCGCAGGACCTCCGGGCCGCCGAATTTCTCGATGAACACAGCCTTCATGGCGTCTTGCCTCCCGGATGCATGGGCATGGATGATGATCGCGGCGGGATGCTACACGGCGCTCGCGCGGTGCGCCACGGGGCCGCGCCACGATAGGCGGGCGCGATATCCTACGCTACGATCCTGCCGAAGAAATGCGACACCTGATGCGATCCCCCGGGGAGGTCCTGATGCGCCGACTGTTCGCCGCCGTTCTCTTCGCGCTGCTGGCCTGCGCCTCATCCGCACGGGCGGACGAGACGGTCCGTTTCGTCGTGCCGTTCGCGGCCGGCGGTCCGGTGGACACGATGGCGCGGCTGCTCGCCAACGCGATGCAGGGGCCGCTCGGCTCGACCATCATCGTCGATGATCGCGCCGGCGCCGGCGGCGTGATCGCCACCGAGCTGGTGTCGCGGTCGTCGGCCGACGGGCGGACGCTGCTGTTCGGCAGCCAGGGCTCGCACGTCGTCGCGGCGGCGTTGCGCACCGATCTGAAGTACGATCCGGCAAAATCATTTACGCCGATCGCGATGATCGGACACGTGCCGATGGTGTTGGTGGTGGCGCCGGAGTCGCCGGTCGCGGACCTCAAGGCGCTGATTGCGCTCGCCAAGACGAAGAAGCTCACCTACGGCTCGGCCGGGCCGGGCAGCACGATGAATCTCGCGCTCGAGCTGGTCAATTACGGCGCCCACGTGAGCATCACGCAGATTCCCTATCGCGGCTTCTCGCTCGCCTTGCCCGACCTGCTGGCGGGCCGCCTCGATACGCTGGCGGCCGATCCGCCGGTGCTGCTGCCGCTGATCGTGGCCAGGAAGGTCCGCGCGCTCGCGGTGCTCGGGACCGAGCGCCTCGGCTTGCTGCCCGACGTACCGACCGCGGTCGAGCTCGGCTACCCCGACATGGTCATGGACAACTGGTACGGGCTGCTCGCGCCCGCAGGTATTGCGCCCGGGATGGTGAAGAAACTCGAGGCGGCGGCGCTCGAGGCGATCAAGTCGCCGCGCATTCAACAGGCGATGAAGGACGGCGAGACGACCGGCACGCTCGACGCCAAGGGGTTCCGGGCGCGCATCGAGCATGACGTCGCGTTCTGGGGGCCGACGATCAAGAAGCTCGGCATCCCGATGGCGAATTAGAAGGCGGCGCCGTTGCGCGCGTATCTCCGGTCTTAGCGCGCAGGCGGTTCGGATCCGAGCCGCCGCCGTCCGATCCATGTTGCCTCGGTTCCGAACAACCGCCGAATGGTCGCCCAGAAAACACAAAGCGCGGCCGGCTGGCCGCGCTTTGCGATCGTTCGAGCCGCCTTTCGAACCAGCTTAGCCCGCGCGCCCGACAGGTTGATGAAACGGCGTCGCGCCAAGACCTGACGGAGGCGTCACTCGATGCAGGTGCAGCCGGAGACCGTAACGGTCCCCCAGAGCGACTGTGCCGCGCCCGCGGCGGTCGCAGCCGCCTCGAGCGTCTCGTCGGTGACGTCGTTGAAGAAGAGTTCCTGCTCGCTTTCGCGTGTTTCCACGGTCGAGTTGTTCAAGGCTTGCTCCTTCTCGGTACTTTGGCTCGGTACTTTGGCCAAACGACGCCGCGCGGCGTCGTCTCGAATATACCTAGGCATCGAAGATCGTGTAAAGTTCGCTGTTCGATCGATTGCGCAGGTTGTGGCGGGACCTGTGGCTGCTATCGGAAATTGTTCGAACGCCGCTTCAGCCTCTGGGGGGCCATTCATCGGAATGGACGACTTCCACAAGACGCTGGCCGTCGACGCGGCGACGATCGACGAGCTGCTGTCCGACGAATTCGAGCCATTGCGGGGCGGCAAGTCGGACGCAGAGCGCGCCGGTACCCGCCTCGGCGCCTGGTGCAAGGCCTCGGCCAGCGGCGATTGGTCGCTGTTCGAGCGGCGCCTCGCGCGGGACGGATTAGGCTTTCGTGAGGCGCTGACGCGCTTTGCGGCAGTTCGGCGTCGAGCCTCAGTGCCGGTTCCGGCCTGGGTTGCGGACGCGACATGGATCGACGCGGCGCTGCAATCGACCGGGCCGCCTGCTGCTTGCGCGCCTGCCGGCGGGCCGGTCGCGTTCCAGGATGCGTTGCAGCCGATCGTCGATCGCGCCTGCGCGAAATTTCTCAAGGCGGGCGGGGAGGCGGTAACGATCCTGGACGAGGCCGCGCTTTCCTGCCTCCGCGCCTCGCTTCTGAAGGACCTGTCGGACCTCCTCGCGCCGGCGCTTTACGAGCTATTTGCCAAGGCGCGGGCGGCAGCCCAGGGGTCGGCCGATCGCGCCGCACGTCCCGGGCGAGCGGTCTACGACCGCTTCATTGCAGAGATGCGGAACGGCGGATTTCGCCGCCTTTTTCACGAAAAGCCGGTCCTGCTTCGCCTGCTTGCCGTCCTGGCCCGGCAATGGATCGAGACGTCGTGCGAATTCGTGGTGCGGCTGTGCGCGGATGCGCCGGCTATCCGTCGAATCCTGCTCGACGCCGACCCGGCCTGTCGCATCGTCGCCATCGAGGACCGTTTGTCGGACCCGCACAATGGCGGCCGCACCGTGAAGATCATCGCGTTCAACGACGGCGCCAAGGTCGTGTACAAGCCCAAGGCGCTCCAGCTCGACGTGGCGCTGCATGCGCTGATCGTTCGCCTCAACGGCGCCGGCGCTCCGATCGATTTGCGCGCGGCCGCCGTCATCGCGCGGGAGGGCTATGGCTGGGCCGCATATGTCGCGCATGCGGACTGCGGGAGCCGCGCGGACGTGCCGCGGTTCTTCCGCCGCAGCGGCGCATGGCTGGCGCTGCTGCACGGCCTCGTCGGCACCGACATGCATCACGAGAACATCGTCGCGGTGGGCGACCACCCGGTGCCCATCGATCTCGAGATGATGCTGCAGCCCTCGCCGGTCGAGCACCGCGCGCGCGAGGCCGAGGACCAGGCGCTGGCGGACGCGATGGAGCAGGTGGCGAATTCCGTCGTCGCCGTCGGCCTGCTTCCTGCCTATGCGAGGTCGCCGGACAAGAGCATCGTCTCGGTCGGAGGGGTCGAGGCACAGCGCGGACCAAAGCCGACGCTGGGGTGGGAACACACGAATTCCGATGGCATGCGTCCGGTCCGGGTCTATGACTCCGATAGGGCCGCGCCGAACATGCCGCGCGTGGACGGCGAATACGCGGCGTTCGGCGATCACGTCGACGACTTCGTCGCCGGGTTCGAGGCGTATGCGCGGTTTCTCGCGCGGCAAGCGCAGGCGGACGGCGCTTGCCGGCTGCTCGACGGGTTTGCCGGCGCGCGCGTGCGCAAGGTCGTCCGCCCGACGCGCTTCTACGACATGCTGCTGCGGCGGCTGAAGGACCATCGCACCATGACGGACGGGGTCACCTGGTCGGCGCAGGCCGACTTTGGCGCGCGCCTCAGCGATTGGGACGACGACAGCGACCCGCTGTGGCCGCTGCAACGCGCGGAACGTGCCGCGCTCACGGAATTGAACGTTCCCTACTTCATGGCGCCGAGCGACGGCGCGGCCCTCCACGACAGCAACGGGCTCCGGCTCGAGACGGCGGCGACGCCCGGGATCGACCGTGCACGCGCGCGCCTCGCCGCGCTGGACGAGCCGACGATCGCGACGGAAAGCGAGATCATCCGGCAGACGACCACCATGGTGGTGCGCGCCGTGCGGCCGGCGCCGCGACATGCCGATCTGGCCCGGATGGCCGCCGATCCGGCGCCGCGCCGGGAGGCCCTGATCGAGCAGGCGGACCGCGCGGCCGACGCCTTGCGCCGCCACGCGATCGAACGGGAGGGCAGCGCGGCGTGGATCGGACTGGACTGGCTCGGCGATTCCGAGGTCGGGCAACTGGTCGCGCTCGGCGTCGATCTCTACAACGGAAACGGCGGCATCGCGCTGTTCCTGGCGGCACATGCGGCCGTCGCGGCATGCAAGCCTTCCGAGGCGCTGGCGCAGGCGGCGCTGGCGCATGTGCGCAAGACGTTGCATCGCCGAAGCGCGGCGCGGCTCGGGCGCGTCATCGGACTGGGCGCCGGGACCGGCCTTGGCTCGGTGATCTATGCATTGTCATGCGTCGCTGACCTTCTCCGTGACGAGCGATATCTCGATGACGCGCGGGCCGCCGCACGGCTGGTCACCTGCGCGCGGCCATCGACTCGCCGCGCCCTCCAGCGCACCGCCGCCGATCATGAGCTTTCCCGCCGTCGCCATCATCGTCCCCGTCCACAACGGCGCGGCGTCGCTGTCCGCCTGCGTGCGCCAGCTGCTCGCGACGACGGCGCGGGCCGTGCGGGTGATCGTCGTCGACGACGGCTCGACCGATGGGGCAATGGGCACGCTGCCGGTGCATCCGCGGGTCCAGCGGATTCGCCGCGAGATCCGCGGGAGTGGCCGCCGCGCTGAACGCCGGCTTTGCCGCCGCGCCGGAGTGCGACATCGTCCGCGTGCACGCGGATGTGGTCGTGGAAACGTCCGGCTGGCTGGAGAAGCTGCAGGCCGCGGCCTCACAAGGTCCCCTACGTGGACCTGACCGACATGACCATCCCGCAGTCGGTGGTGGAGCTGGTTCCCGAGTCCGTGGCCCGGGAAAACGTCATTCTGCCGATGGCCCAGGAGAACGGGTGCTCAAGATCATCATGAGCGACCCGACCGACTTCGACACGATCCAGAAGCTGCAGTTCATCCTGAACAAGGACGTGCAGCCGGTGCTGTCGCCGCGCGAGGCGATCATCGAGGCGATCAACCGGCACTATGGTCAGACGGAAACGGAGTCGGTCGACTCGATGCTGTCGGAATTCACCGACACGGCGATCGATTTCACGGAAACCTCCAGTGCCGCGGCGGCCGCGGCAGCCGATGACAGCGATGCCCCCGTCATCAAGCTCTGCAACCTGATGATTCA